>JAPOTI010000131.1 GCA_026709265.1 Paracoccaceae bacterium
CCCGCGCCTGCGGGCGGCCCGGCATCAGGACGGAATCATGGGGGTGAGCAGTTACATGAAAGTTAAAATTGACGAGCAGGGTCAAGAATGGCAAATCAAGCGCGATGCAAAAACGGGAAAGGTTTATAGATACCCCGTGAGTGCCGGCGCACTTTGCCCGGATTGGTGGTCAGACATTCAGCAACTTAATCGCAGCGACCCACAAAGAGCAGGATGGCCCACTCAAAAACCCCTCGCTCTTTACGAGCGTATCGTCAAAGCCAGTTCTAATCCCGGTGATATTGTCCTTGATCCGTTTTGTGGTTGTGCAACAACACTCATTGCCGCTGATCAACTGGATCGCCAATGGGTCGGTATGGACATATGGGAAAAGGCGCATGAGGTTGTTATTGACCAAATGCGGAAAGTTGTTGGCCCTTTGTTTGGTGACGTCCACTACACCAAAGAACTCCCAAATCGGACCGACGACGGCGACACCGCAGCACCCTTTCTCCGTGTCAAACAGAAGGTCAGAGAACCAGAAGGTCCGCGCTGGACACGAGCGCAAATGTACTCCCACCTGCTTGACCAACACGGGCCGCGCTGTATGGGATGTGAGAGACTGTTTGACGATGCGCGGTATCTTGAGTTAGATCACAATGTCCCTCGTTCAGACGGGGGAATCAATCACGTGACCAACCGCATCCTGTTATGCGGGCCCTGCAACAAACTGAAAAGCAACATTTTCACGCTGTCAGGATTAAGGAGAGAGAACCAGAAGCGTGGATACATGAGACCAAAAGGAGATAAAATATGAATGCGACAAACAATCGACCAGAAATACGATTGAAGCCATCCGATTACCAGCCCAGCAAGTCAGAACTTGAGGCCGACGTTCGGATTGACGCCAGCCCGGAAGACGTGATCCGCGCTGCGTTCCAGCAAGTGAGACCAGTTGAAGACAAACACGCTTGAATGTTGGTGGAGGCCGGGGTGGGACCTGAACCCACATTCCCCGAATGCCAATCGGTGCCTTAACCAATTCAGGCTCACCCGGCCATCACCACATGACCGTGGAGCGGACGGAGGGAATCGAACCCTCGACACGGGGTTTTGGAGACTAGTGTCGCACCTAGCCGCCCGCATACACGGAACCGCATTTAGGCTTGACAAGGAGAGATTCGAGACGTTACTTCGTCTCCATCCCGCCGTCGTTAAGCTATTTGTGGGTTTCGAGCCGCCAGTGCGGAAACACTGGCGGCTCAACATTTTGTGGATTAGAGAATTCGAGCAACTACGTCAAGTCAGAGAGTTTGGCACTTTCGTATATAATTCCCCAATAAATTCCTTCCCAGCGGGGGTTATTCTGAGACCCTCCGCATTCTCGACCTTCTCGACAAAATTGAGGTCACAAAGTGCATCCTCATCGTTCAATTCAGCGATGAATTGCTCAATCACCCTGGCTGAATCAGTCCGCGAAGATTGCTGCTGCGCGTTCACAGCGAGTCTTGAGGACCACAAATCGGTCATTCCATTGCGGATATCGGCGAAGCTGGCCAGGCCATCCTGATGCGTGAGCAACAACAAAACGAACAGGTTGAAATCGCTTCTGACGACTGGTCTGACCAACGCCGTGGCGGTGAGTCGCTCCTCAATCAGCCTTGCCGTCTCTGCGGTTCCAAAAATCTCCACGAATCCACCCATGCGCGGCCCTTGGCTTGAGCCGAACAACACCTGATAGAGTATCGAAAACCATTCCTTCATATCGCCAAAATGATGTCTGCGCCCAACCGCATAAATGACCGATTGAATCGTCTCGGCCTCTGCAGCACCCGACCAAAACCAGATGCGCAATTGCAACTCGGTTATTGCTGCCCATTGCCTTTCGTTTGGACTGACAAACTGTCTCTTTGGCAACATCTGTTCCTGGAAATATCTGACAGCCCCCTGGGCCGCGACGACCAAATCCGGATTTTTCTGTGGTGAGGCCTCGGGGTTGTATTTCCTGATGAACCCCCACAGGACCTCTTCGCGCGTCGCTGACGTGGCTGAAGCAAGATTCAGCAGCATGGAATATGGCACAGTCAGTGTCGATTCCGGCGGGTGTCCGTGATGGACATGCCAAACCGGATTGTTCAATCGCGCGGTGTCCTCCTGGCCGGGAAAGGCGCGAAGATGCTGATGATAATCGTCGACTGATTTTGGAATGATCTCGGCAAACAGCCGTTTCGCTGTCTTCGGTTTTTGAAACATGAAAGCGGCGAGGCTTTCCGTGGATGCGTAGCGGAGCCAGGTATCGACAGTCACACCGGCAGTTCCTTTGGATTTGGAGATTTTCCGCCCGCTCGCATCAAGAAACAACTCGTATGCCATGCCCGCCGGAGGGTGACCACCAAGGGCCCGACAGATTTTCGTGCAGAGTTCAGCAGAGGGTATCAGATCCTTGCCATACATCTCATAATCGACAGCCAATGCAACCCACCGCATGGCCCAATCCGGCTTCCACTGCAGTTTGACCTGCCCCCCTGTCACCGGAACTTCGATCCGTTCACCATCCGGTTCCTCATAAACGATGGTGCCTCTTGTGACATTGCGTTCAAGCGTCGGAACCTGGAGAACATGACCGGTCTTCGGGCTGATCGGAAGAAATGGCGAGTAGGTATTCTTGCGTCCTTCGGTCACCGCACCCAGCGAAGGGAGCATGATTTCCATGACGTGATCAAACCTCTCAAGCACGCGCTGCAGGATATCATCAAACCTCCCCTGCTGATAACATGTCGCGGCAGACAGGAATTCATAATTGAAACCAAATCTGTCGAGAAATGAACAGAGCCTGTCATTGTTGTGGGCGGCGAAACTCTCATGCGTCCCAAAGGGGTCATGGACGCGGCAGAGCGGAAGATTCAAGTCTTCCTTCATTCTGTCCCGATCGGGCACATCCTCCGGGACCTTGCGAAATCCATCCATATCGTCCGAGAAACAAATGAGCTTCGTCGGGCGCGTGGACAGTGTCTCGAAAGCCCGCTGTACCATCGTGGTCCTCGCCACCTCACCGAACGTCCCGATATGGGGAAGTCCGGAGGGGCCAAAGCCCGTCTGGAAGATCACACAGTCTTTATCTGTGTTCGATCTTTCGAGGCGCTTGAGCAGTTGACGCGCTTCCTGGAACGGCCAAGCTTTCGAATTCATTGCTGCATTTGCCAATTCGGCCATTGCCTGCCACCTGTCTGTCATTGAAGGACGGACCCATATGTCTGCAACAGATGGGCGTCAATTCATACGTGGGCCACCCGACCACTCTCGGTCTTGCCCCCGTCCGACAAGACACAACATGTCGTATCCGGCACGATGACACAGAGCCTAAGGCCCGTTGACAATTGCCTTGCGTTTTGAGCGCTGGGCGTGTATTTTTGTCGGCATTGCACGTCGAAAAAGGCGGCACGAGCAGACGAGGCAGGTGACAAGATGAATGCAGATCGCACAGTTTTGACGGATGAGATGTGGGCGCGGGTGGCCCCGCTGTGTCCGGGCAAGGTGACTGACCCGGGGTGCACGGCGGCGGACAATCGTC
>JAPOTI010000112.1 GCA_026709265.1 Paracoccaceae bacterium
CTTGGCACCGTCAGCGACAAAATTCTGCAGCGCGTCCCGTTGAAACGCGGTCATGGTGTCACCTCTTCAACAGCGGGGCAGACAGTCACGGCGCAGCATAAGAAATGCCCGACTGCGGTTCAAGGCGCAATGGGAATCGCTCCCGAGCAGGTACAAGCCCTTGACCCAGTTAAGGAAGTCGCCTAGACGACATGCCCAGCAACGCCGCTCAGACGAGTTTCAACAGACTCCGGGCATCCCCTTTGCCTCCTTTTTGGTATTTCATGAGGAATTGAAATTGACAGATCACGAAGAACAGTCATCGAGAGAGGTACCAGAATTTTATGCATCAGGGGCTAATATTGCAGCAACTGGGACTGACATCAAATTGGTGTTTACGGATAACCGTCCAGTATGCAATGAAGATGGTGAGATTATTGACAAACGGAAGATGATTGTCTGTGGCGTGATAACTCTCAGCTTTCATTCCGCTAAAGATCTTCACAGATTGCTTGATCTTGCCTTGCAGCAACTGGAGAAGAATATCGGAACGATTGACACACCATTCTTGCAAAACAGTCAAGAAAGATCGAAGCAATAAATGCTCACTTTAACGTCACACGTGCAAGAGACACGACAGTCTGTTGAACGCGTCATTGAGTCGTTCTTGGATCTGCCTGAAGGGTGGCATTATGGTCGCGGGCAGAGTGCAACGCAGAGAGCGTGTGAAGATGCGTTGAAAATCGCAAGGTTATTTCGAAACAAAGGAGCCAATGTCATTGAGGCCTTCCCGGATGTTGATGGGGGCATTTTGGTGTGCGGTCTGCACGCAAGTGATGATGTTGAAGTTCTTTGCCGGGCTGACAATCAATTTTTTGACATGTTTCATGAAAACAACGATGTCGTTATCCACGATGTTGTATCGGTGTCTTTGCAAGATGTGGAACAATATGTAGCTGGATTATCATGGAAGTCATACGATTATTACATCCAAAACATTTCAGGAAAAGCCAAAACCGCTTTGCAAGTCTGGCCTTCAAGAAATCCAGTGATGGGGGAGTTTCGGTTATTTGTTCCTCCTGCGCTCAAAAAGAAAGCCAAACCGAATGTAGGCACGTCCGTTCCTACTATCCTGAAAGAATCGCAGGAGATCCACCGGTTCTTTGGAGGATCAACACTGCTGACTTGCCACCCAATGCTACTGTCAACTACGAAGACGGCGGGAACAATGACATTTGCCACATGAACATACGGCACGTATCCAACGGGAAACTCAGACAAATGGTGAAGATCATTGATCTTGGTCAACTCGAAACATGCGATGGAGATCAATCAAGGCCGTTGAAACAGGAAGACATTGATCATTTTCCTGAGTGCGGTACATAATCTGCCTTTGATGAAATACATCTGCGGTTTTTCGCTGGTCAATAATTTCCATAATTGCTTTTGTTGGCTGCATTTTGTGGGCACTGACTTCGGGTCGACTCCAGATGAGGGCAGAATATCACTTTAGGGGTCTTTGGAGCGTTTTTGGGGGCTCAAAAGCGGGATTTTAAGCCAGAAAGCTGGACAAAACCGTCTGGTGTCCGACAATAACACCCGGTTTAAGGACATCACGCCATGCGATCAGATCGGCGTGTTCGGCTTCGGATCGCCGCACAGTCTTGACCGTCTCGGCTTGATCGGGGGTCTCGATCCCCTCCGCGGCCCTTCGCTTGAGGTGAGCAACGGCATAAGGATATGCTCGCGCATGAATGTCTGAATATCATTTGCCATGTTGAATCGCCCCAAATGTTGCGTCACATATCCGCTGGCCGGGGCTACAAACCAAATCCGGCCATCAATCCAGTTTCGGCGCACACCGCGGATCCCAGCACTCCCGAACTATCAGATCATCCGCGGGCCGATCCGCCTTCTTGACCACGCGCTGGGCCGATTGCCGGTGCGTATAGGCCGCTGCCGTCGTCCGATTATAGCGCGTCAATCTGGGTGAGAGGTACGCGACCGGGCAGGATCCGGCTTCAAGGCTTGCCTGACCTTCATGGAGATCAATCCCGTCTTGTGGACACTCTGTCCCTATTGTAGGCCGTGTCCAGCCGGCTGACGCACAAGGCAGATCGCAATGATCTTGATGAGACCAGCATTCGTGTAGCCCTTGAACAGTTGCCCCCTCTTCCTGCTGCCGTTTCTGATTGGGATGTGCAAACTGGCACCAATTCCGCCAACGAGCCCGCCGTGTGGATCTGGGCCGTGCTGCGCGATGAAAACACCGAATTTGATAAGCTGATCGCGATCAGAGACCTAATTCTTGCCCATATCCGCGACCCAGCGCGCAAGACCAGTCAGAACCCTCTCGGGGTCTATGTGAGTTTCAGAACTGTTGACGAATTAAGCCCTGCCAAATGAGCCTGCATGTTGATCTGCTCAAGCAAGCTTGGCACCTTGCAACAAAGGAGCCGCGGCGTCCCTCTCAGGCCAGCTTGCGCCGCTCCATATCCGCGTCATATTATGCGCTTTTTCATCGCCTTGATTTCACGTGGCAACCGCACGCCCTTGCGTCAGGTCGTCTCCTGTGCCTTCTACCATAAGGACATGCGGTCCATTTCCAAGTCTCTCGCGGCCGGCACACCGCCCGACAGAATTTCCGCTGCATTCTCTCCAATGCCCATCAATCCCACGCTTAAGTCCGTCGCGCAAGCATTCCTGGACTTACAGGAAGCCCGCCATCAGGCCGATTATAACAGCTATCGTCTGTTTACCCGACGTGAAGCCATTTATAATCATCATCTCGCAGTCCATGCTATCCATGACTGGGCAAAAATCCGGAAAACGTCTCAAGCGGATGCCTATCTTACCAGTCTTCTGCTCATCGACCGCATTCAGGGGTCGTGAGTTGGCCTCAACAGACCGAACCCGTGCAAATGACCTGTGCTCTCCGTTTTGTCCCGACCCCACTTTCACTGTGAAGTGGGGGTACAGGGATCCCCGTCATAGAGGTTGAGCCTCTTTGGTGTTCCAATGGATCCTTGGGGACGAAAATGTGGCCGTTTCTGCAAGTGAGGTAATCCATCGGGACAGCAAAGACGCTCAACCCTGATCACGACATCCCGTTTCAATTGTCACGGGGAACCGGTGTTCAGGAGATGTTCACCTGTTCTGTCCGCACCTCCAGCAGGTTGCGGGCCTCGCGCCCGCAGACCACCGCGATCCGATGGACGGGTTCATCGCGATCCCGGTAGCGGTTCGCGTAACCCTTGTCCCGCATCTGGGTGAACGCCTCGGCCATCTTCGTCTCAATGTCCGCGTCCGTGGACGCCATCTTGAACTCGAGGATGAACACCTGCCCGCCGGTGTGCACCACCATGTCGGCACCGCCATGGCTGGATGCCGCCTCGGCGTGGACATCCACCCCGATCGCCCGGAAACACATCTGCAGCAGACTGGCATACCAGGCCTCATAGCGCGCCAGATCCCCCGTGGCGTGCCACTGGTAGGGAATACTGGCCAGGTAAGCCTTGAGGGTCTCGGCAAAGCCGGCGAAGTCGT
>JAPOTI010000044.1 GCA_026709265.1 Paracoccaceae bacterium
AAAAGGGGGAGTGGAATCGGAAGGAATCGGCCGCGCGAAGGGGGATTGACCCGCCAGGTCGTGGCCCTCACGGATGCTGTCGGACATCGGATCCGGTTTGGGGTTCTGCCGGGTCAGACCCATGATCTCAAGGCTGGACCTGAACTCCGGGACGATCTCACCTGTGAGATGTTGATGGGCGACAAGGCCTTTGACGCGGATGGGGTGCTGGAGACAGGGGCGGAACGCGGAGCCACGGCGGTGATCCCACCGAAGTCAAACCGCAGCACACCCCGCGATTTTGACCGCGACGCCGATCAGGAACGGCATCGGATTGAGACTGTCTTCGCGACAATCAAGGAGGCTCAAAGTCTCGCCACGCGTTCCGACAAGACTCGCGCAAGCCTCGCAGCCGGGATTCACCTGATGGCCGGCGTGGTGGCCGCACGATCATTGTCAACGGGGCTTGGCATTTCATGGAGCTGCTTGCTGATACGGATTTTATACTTCTCTGTAACTGACATCGTCGGTAATGGGCTGATCCTTAATTTTTGCTCACTCGGTTGTGTTTCAAACTCAAAGTAATACGCGACCATTAAGATGTTCAGAATCAACTGTAACTGCGCCCAAGAGAAGCCGTTGCAGGTGTGCGTTCCAAGTCCGTAAGGACAATACCCGATATCCCGATGTTCTCCCCTCGAGGGGAGATAACGGTCGATATCAAACTTGTACGGTTCTGGAAAACACTCACTCATATAGTGTCCAGCCGTTTGAACGATATGTACCCTTTCTCCCAGGGGTAGCGAGAAATCTTCAACAACACAGGAATTAGCAACATTACGGACTTGCATTGTCACCACTGGATACAGACGCAAACACTCCATAAGGAAGCGCCGCGTAACATCGAAGTTCCTCGTGGAAAAACTATCTTCCCTGAATTTCCCATCACAAATTAAATTGCTCGCTTCCTCCCGAATTCTCACTGTCACTGCTGGTTGACGAGCCATTTCTGCAAGAGTAAATCCAAAGACATCCCCAACATACATACTCTGCAAGATTGGCGCACTCGTAAGCATGAATAGAAGATTTTGTTCGGGCAGGAACTGCGGGTCGCTTTCATGCAAGCTCAATAGATCATCTGCCAGTTCACTTGCAGCTTGCGCTCTTAGCGTCGGAGTGCGATTTTGCTCCACCTGCTGCACAAAGGATTCCAGTAGCCGGAATCGTCGTTTCATCTTCGGTGTGTGGACAAGAAATCTTGGATTTATTCTACCGACCAGACACTTTGCAGCCGTTTCTTTCCATTTCACTACCTCGTCGAAAATATCTTGGGTATCTGTACTGACCAATATCTGCGTCATCTGCATATTGATCATTAGCCGAGTGTCTTGTCGTACGCTGAATTCTTGGCCTGGTTGCCAACTACGACTCTTCAAAAAGCGCAGTGCCAACTGGCACATATTGTCAATCCTTTGATGAAATCGCGCTGTTGTATAGACCTGACTGAACACCTTGCGCAGTCGGAAATGATCGGCACCGTCAAGCGAAGTCACAAGGCCACTTGCCCCGCAAGCGTCTTCGAGTTCACGAAAGTAACTTCCTGAAGTGAGGTGCCGTCGACCATTTCGTTGAACCCATTTATTGACTTTAGGCCCAGAAATGAAAGTCAGCAAACCACGAAACGGTACCTTCAACTGGAAAACTGGACCATAATCGTCTGTGATCCCTGCAAACAGCGCAGGAATATTGCCGTCCCAAAGTTGCGGACGACCTAAAAACTTGAACAAGGGAACACTCGGAATTTTTTTGGTTAGAGGTGTTTTTCGAAGTCTTGGCGAGACTATAGCTTCTTGAACGCTGGCAGAAATAGCTCGGTTAATCAACTCCAAGCCGCAAACCAATTCAATGCGCTCCTGCAACTCCTCATCAATATCAAAAATGAAACGAATGACATCACATACATTCAGCAAACCCATGACCAGAGAATCTCTTGGATTGGGAATTGCATCCGTGAAGATAATTTCACCTATTCGCAATTTGATGAACTGGCCAGCATTTGTATTTTCGAATACCTTATACAGCTCCGAATACTGGCTTGGATTTTTCATCGTGTAGAATCCGCCGGAATGATAGTTCAGTATCTCCACCTGAACCAAGCGCTTCAGCGTCGAGTCAATTAAGTTTTCCGAATGCGTGGCAAGCATTTCAATCCAGTAGCGAGTTGTTTGCCTTTCCTTGCCGTTAGCAATCTCTTCCAAGCAAAAATCCAACACCGACTCACCGGTCTTTGTCTCGTCGACGATAATGAGAGAAGATTCATCGGTATCAATGCGCGAACGCAAAGATAAGTCGGCAAGTATCGCCCCGACAGCAGCACAATTCAACGTCCAACCGCTCACTTGATAAAAGTATCCAGTCTGCTCATTAAGAATCATGACCAGAAATTCTTCCAAGAGATTCAATGGACGTTTTTGATTGTCAGTGTCGTCAAGCATCGCGAAACACCATAATAGGCTCTAAACTACCAACCACTCCGAGGGAAAACACATCGCCCATCGCCGTACTCGAGTGCATTCCTAAAGTCACAATCAACCTTAATATCATTCCCTTTAGGAAGTATCAAATAAATTTACTGCAAGTGCAGGATGCTTTGTTGGGACGCAATCGCTTGACTTGCCAAAAGCAAAGACAAATTGACAGTCATTTCGCCGTAATTCTTCGTCATTTTTCCAAAGAGTTTGACCCAAAATTCCAGCCAACAGGCAATATATAGTATTTTGATTCAAACTTTAAGGTCAGGATCGGTTAATTGTTGGTCAATCCCTTTGTGCCTGACTTATGCACCAGCGATAACAAAATTTTGATGGGCAGTAAAATGGGCAATTTTTTTGGTTGCCGGAGGCGCAGCTTGCGCGTACCCGGTCGTCCGCCCCGAAGCCGAGGGGTGTCTCAGGGTTGATGACAGGCGGGCTCTGAGTGTGATCCTCTTTGTCAATCGGAACGGGCTCGGATGGCAAGACGCGCCAGCTGTGTATGTGCCTGACAAGACGTAGTCCAACTGCTGGAAGCACTGGACCCATCTCGGTCTCTTCGCCCGCATTCTGGAAGAGCTCGCGAAGGAGGCCGAAAGCGGCGGGACGCTTATAATCGCCGCCACTCCTCTTACCCCATCTTTAACGTTGTGTGTATTTGCGTCAATCCATGAAGGGCCAAATTTTCGTCGTGGCACGACGAGTGGGTCTGGCGGCGGGGCAGCCGCAGCACGATGAGGGAGGATGTCGGGTCGCTAGACCACAGTGATGCGAACGTTGCGCGG
>JAPOTI010000107.1 GCA_026709265.1 Paracoccaceae bacterium
CGCGCCTGCGGGCGGCCCGGCATCAGGACGGAATCATGGGGGTGAGCAGCTACGAAATGCCTTTTGTTTGTGCCCTGACGCAACGAGTCCTGATCCTGATTGTTTTGAGACCAGTGACCCTTGAACTGAGAGTTGGAGATTCCCATATTCCTGTTGTCGACGCGCGGCATTGACCGGCTGAGACAGTCAACTGCCCGTCCACAATGGAGGGCAAATGCAACTTTATCGCTCAATGGAGGGTACTCATGCGAAGTTTTGACCTGACACCGCTTTACAGCACCTCGGTCGGCTTTGACCGTTTCAATGATTTGCTTGGGAAAGCATTCTCTGAGGATGTCGTCCCAACATCTTATCCACCATTTAATATTGAGAAGACGTCAGAAGATTCTTACCGGATCGCGATTGCCGCGGCGGGCTTTTCTGCCATTGATCTCAATGTCGAAGTTCGTGAAAATCAACTTCATGTCACGGCAACCAAGTCAGAGGAATCGGCGAATGGCCGATATTTGCACCGCGGTATTGCGCAGCGCGCATTCCGCAAGCAATTTGCTCTTGCTGATCATGTCCGCGTTGTTGGTGCCAGCTATGTCGACGGCATGCTGAATATCGACCTCAAACGCGAAATTCCGGAAGCTCTCAAACCAAGAACGATCAAGATCGAGGCTGAGGGCCCGACCAAGATCACCAGCAAATAACCTCACTTCGCCACCGTATGGATCGGTGGCTTGTGACAGACCGAGGCGCGTCCCGGGGACGCGCCTTTTTTCTGTTTCACGATATTTCCGGCACTGGCATTGCACAAAATCACCGTTCAGTCAGGCGCATTCAATCTCCGTCCAGTGTTTCGACCCAACCGATTGACGGATGATCGCTGTGACATCAGATTGACAGGCAGATATATTTCAATTCGAGGAAGTCATCGGCACCATGATGCGATCCCTCGCGACCCAGACCGGATTGCTTCACTCCACCGAAAGGTGCAGCTTCGGTTGAGAATAATCCGGTATTGACGGCAACAATCCCGAATTCGAGTGCTTCTGCGACGCGCCATACGCGCGATGTATCCTTGGCATAGAAATATGCCGCGAGGCCAAAGATCGTGT
This sequence comes from Paracoccaceae bacterium, assembly GCA_026709265.1. GTDB lineage: Bacteria > Pseudomonadota > Alphaproteobacteria > Rhodobacterales > Rhodobacteraceae > JAPOXR01. The sequence continues at coordinate 1,104 of JAPOTI010000107.1, forward strand.
CATTGGCCAGTGCAATCACCTCGTTTTCGCTGTCGAACCTGATCAGTGGGGCGACCGGGCCGAAAGTCTCATCATGCGCGATGAGCATCTCCTGAGTGACATTGGAGATCACCGTCGGTTCGAACCAATAACCACCGAGTTCATGCGCTTTTCCACCGGCGAGGATCTTGCCGCCCTTGGCTGTTGCATCGGCAACATGCGACCGAACTTTGTCAACCGCATCCTGGTTGATCAGCGGACCTGTATCGACCTTCGTGTCCAGTCCATCGCCGAGCTTGAGTCGATTTGCCGCTTTGGCGAGTTTTTCAGCAAATTCGTCATAGATTCCGGACTGCACATAGATCCGGTTGGCGCAGACACAGGTTTGGCCGTTATTGCGGTACTTGGACATCATCGCACCTTCCACCGCCGCATCCACATCAGCATCATCGAAGACGATAAAGGGGGCGTTGCCACCAAGCTCCATTGACACCTTCTTCACCTGACCACCCGCCTGTTGCAGCAGAATACGCCCGACTTCGGTGGAACCGGTAAAAGTGATCTTGCGGACTTTTTCATTGGTGCAGAATTCTTCCCCAATCTCACGCGAATGAGTGGATGTGACGATAGAAAATGCCCCTTTTGGCACACCTGCACGTTCAGCGAGGACCGCCATGGCGAGAGCCGAAAGAGGTGTTTCCCTTGCCGGCCGGCCGACAAATGTGCAGCCAACGGCAAGCGCCGGAGCCATCTTTCGGGCAATCATTGCACTCGGAAAATTCCATGGCGTGATGGAGGCGACAACGCCGACCGGTTGTTTGATGACAAATAACCTTTTGTCAGTCTGGGGTCCGGGAACAGTTTCTCCGTAGATCCTCTTGGCTTCTTCACCAAACCACTGCAAGAATGATGCACCAAAATTGACTTCGCCAATGGCCTCTGCAATCGGTTTGCCCATTTCGGCAGTCAGAATCATCCCTAAATCCTGGGCATTATCGATCATCAAACGATACCATTCCAGAATGATGGCGGATCTGTCTTTGGCAGGGCGTGCCGCCCATTCGGCCTGAACTTCTGCCGCAGCATCGATGGCGCGTTGAGCCTCGGCGATGCCGAGATTGGGTACGCGGGCAACGACATCGCCGCGCGCCGGATTGATGACATCAAATTCTGTACCATCATCGGCATCGATCCACTCACCGCCGATATATGCTTTTGTGGCGAGGAGGGATGGGTCTTTAAGCAATGAAACAAGATTGGTTTTGTCGAGCATGGTGAATCCTACAAAAGTTCCGGCGAAATTTTGGTTTGACTGTCATATTGGGCAACAGTTTTCAAGTTTCCTGAGCATGAATTGGGGATATCAGTCGATGCGACCTCATCTCATGAGTTGCCTGATCGAATATATAAGTTTTCCACTCAATTGTTGATCATCTCAGTGATACGCCGCCCATCTTTTGTGTAGATGAAAGGCACCCCTGTCACGCCCTTGTGACCCCGCAAGACACGATACAGATGTGCGATCACCCGCTTCGTGATCGCAGGGAGGTCAAGTTGATCAAAATGGGTCAAGGGCACCCATCTCAGATTTTTCAGCTCGTTTGAGGCAGGTTGCAACCTATCGGGATCGCTCGCCACATCAATATGATCAAAATCGGCCAGGAAGAATCGTGCATCAAATCGCCGGACTTGCCCCGGCGGGGTCACCGCACGATAGAGAAACTCAAGCCCGCGGGCAGATGGAATCAATCCGTTCCGAGTAAAGGGCTCCCATTCATCAGGCAGTATCAGTGATTGTGTCGTGTTGTGCTGCGCAAGTCTGATTCCGGTTTCTTCCCACACTTCCCGTATCGCGCAGGACAGGAGGCTCTTCACGATTCCCGCCGGCGATCGATAAGCCAATCGCTGAAGACATTGCGCGCGCGGGTATCCGCAAAGGGGGACATTCGAGTCCGTGGCCTCGATGCCGCCGCCTGGAAATACAAATTTGTTGGGCATGAATACAGCTTTCTTGCGGCGTTGCCCGAACAGTAATTGTGGCTCGGAATTCTGGCGGCGCAACAGGATGACCGTGGCGGCATCTCGTACAGATGTTTCAGGAGCCGGACTTTTCGTCATTTGGTGCTTGCCCCATTGCAACCTGTTGCTGAAACTGACGGGTAAAAGCATCTCATCCAGTCACGTCCTTTTATCACAGATGATGCCCAGACCAACGCCTGCGATCCCCGCTTGCAACATGTTGTTGGGTGGATTTCTCACGGTCGGACAAGACTTGCATGCTTGTCATGGACCCACAACAACCCCATATTCGATGACAATTTTCCTGATTCGAAATTGTATGAGATTCTTGCCATCATTGACACAACATGTATGGCGGGGATAAGATCCCGCGCAACTTGGGGATGCCCATCATCAAGGCCTATATTGTTGATCAAGCAGCGTCTCATAGCGCTTTGATCGGGCCGATAGCGCCAGATTCGGGCAATTTTCACTCAACTGATCGAAGGAAACATATCCGGCATTGAGAGCTGATACGCGTTTGTATGGTGCACGGGTTGATCATCAGGCCCCACGTGTATCTGGGAATCCCCGCCGGCACGGCAATCATCGGCAGCCACCATCATTGCGGGTTCCGCCCATGCCGGAACATATTCTGCCTTTCTGCTACGCATTCAAAATGCGGGTTGGTCCAGGAGAGATGCAGACATTTTCATGACACGGAGGACGACATGACAATGCAGGCACAGCTTGAACAGTTTACCACGGGGCGCGGCTTTATTGCCGCACTGGACCAGAGTGGCGGCTCAACACCCAAGGCACTGGAAAATTATGGAATTGGTGCTGACCGCTATGTCGATGAACAACAGATGATTGACTTGATTCATGCAATGCGCACCCGGATCATCACGTCTCCCGAATTTGACAACAGCCGAATTATCGGGGCCATTTTATTCGAGGGGACCATGGAGTCGTCGATCGAGGGCATGCTGACGGCAGATTTTCTTTGGGAAAGGAAACGTATCATTCCATTTCTCAAGATCGATGTCGGCCTCGAGATGGAGACGGATGGCATCAGCCTCATGAAGCCAATTCCACAGATCGACACACGCTTGCAACATGCTAGTCAAAGAAACATCTTTGGGACCAAGATGCGATCCGTCATACATGATGCAATTCCCGATTCTGTCGCTGCTGTGGTCGATCAGCAATTCGAGCTGGCTTCCCGGATCAGAGATCATGGTTTGGTGCCGATCGTCGAACCCGAAGTCGCCATCGACAGTCCGCGCAAAGCAGAATGTGAAGATCTATTGCGCACCGCACTGGTGCGTCATCTTGATACACTCGAGGAAGGCCGCGAAGTTGCGCTCAAACTCACGCTTCCGGAGCAGGATGGGCTTTATGACGAACTCGTCATGCATCCCAATACGATCCGGGTGACGGCACTTTCAGGAGGTTACGCGCGCGACGAGGCCTGCCGCAGACTGGCAAGAAATAGAGGTATGGTCGCAAGTTTCTCCCGCGCGCTGGCAGAAGATTTGTCCGAATCCATGTCCGATGCGGAATTTGATTTGACCTTGGGACGTAGCATTGTTGCGATACACACGGCGTCAGTATGATCAAGCTTCTTCATTGTCGCCGTGTGAATCTATCAAAACTGTCATCTCACAGGGTTAATTCAGAATAAATTGCACGACATGATGCACAAACGCCGTGCTGAATGTCTAGATTCCCAGGAGAAACTCCTCGGCAAGTTTTCGGGTCACGGTACGGAGCGCATCTTCCTTGGACTGACCTTCGTTTCGGGCCCTGGCAAAATTTGCGCGTTGTCGTTCCGCTGAGGTTCCCCGCGCCACAATTTCCCGGACCCGTACCAGTTCGCGTTCACAACCGAGTTCCGCTGCATCTTCCAATACCAGCTCGATGATCTCCTCAGCCAATTCATTGAACGGACACAGGGCCGTTTTGCCGTGATCCACCAGGGGTTGTCCCATGCCATAGCGTTGTGCCCGCCAGCGGTTTTCATTGATCAGCGTCCGCGGATAACTGCGCCAACGCTGATTCATTGATCTGAGTCGAAAAAGATAGGCAATCAACGATTGGTAAACAGCGGTAATTGTCATCGCATCTGCGTGTAAGCTGCACACATCCGTAATTCGCTGTTCAATGGTTGGGAACTTGCTCGACGGACGGATATCCCACCAGAGTTTGGAACCATCTTCGATACATCCAGCCTCAACCATATGGCTGACCAGGCATTCATATTCGGCAAACGAATTCAATGTGTCTGGGAGACCGGTGCGCGGCAGCGAGTCAAAAACAGTCAACCGATAAGATGAAAGCAGGGTATCGTCTCCCTCCCAGAAGGGCGATGAACAGGAAAGCGCGAGCAAATGCGGTAGAAAATAGGATACCTGATTCATCAGGTCGATACGCAGATTATTGTCCTCAATTCCAATATGCGTGTGCATTCCGCAAATCAGCAGGCGTCGGGCACTTTGGCCGAGATCCTCGCGCAATGTATCGTACCGTTCTTTGCGCGTGTGGGTTTGATCGCGCCATGTTGCAAATGGATGCGTAGAAGCCGCAACAATCGAATAATCGAAACGCTGCGCAATCTCAGCCACTGTGCCTCGCAAATCAGCGAGTTCCTGGGAAGCCGAAGACACCGTCGCGTGGGGTGCCGTGCCAACTTCCAATTGGCATTGCATATATTCATTGGTTGTCTTGTTGCTGGTCTTAACCTTGCACTCTTCGATAAACCTTTCATCAGGCTCGCGGACCAAAGACAGGGTCTCCGCATCGGAAATCAAATATTCTTCTTCAATTCCAAGCGTGAAGGCTGGTCTGTCAATCATGGGTCGGTTTCCCGGTTATCCGCAGTGAAGGGCGGGTAGGCAGCGAATGTGGCAGATTGTTCATGGGCCGCACAAGATGTTCGCCACGAGAAACGATCTCTGGGGCACAGGACAGGGTGATGCAATATTGCGAAAGTGATAGCCTCATTCATCCCGAGAACTATCCGATGACTGACGAAAGTGGCAGTCCCTAGGGGAATCGAACCCCTCTTTCTAGGTTGAAAACCTAGCGTCCTAACCGATAGACGAAGGGACCGCACTTACCGATCCGCGATAGCAGAAGTTTCAATCTGGCGCAAGTTTTTGATTTGATGTTCCCTGCATTCCGTATGGCTTTTCACCTCATGCCGACGATGAAGGCACCGCCCTTGTGCCGACAGAATCCCGCGGCGTCCTGGGCGCATTCACCGATGACAAAACTCCCGGGGACTCCGTGCCATTGACTCCAGATCTCGCAGGTCATTCTTTTCAACCCCGGACTGATCTTGCTCTTTGCCTCGACCTGTCCAGTGATCGTCGCCAGCTCAGCGGTTTGCGAGAGCGGCGTCGTGAACCTGGAGCTGAACGCGGATCTGACCTCTGAAATTGTTTTCCTGCAGACGCCCGACAATATGCACAGGAGGTAATCCGTTCCTGTCAAGAAACTGTCCAAGCGGCGACTGATCGGCACGAAATGCGATGGCTTCCAGCTCTGCCCCGGTTTCTCCACGCAGTCTGAGCTGAAGATGGCCCGTCCCGACCCAACGGCGATAGACAACCAGCAGATTCGGGAAGGCGAAACGGGGCGCGGGGGCCGCACTGCCGTAAGGCCCAGCTGTCTCTAATGATCTGACCATATCGATAGTGACCGCATCAGGTTGAATGACGCTATCGATCGGATATTGCTGAATCGAATCCCCATCTTTGTGCATATGGGTGGCGATCTCTGACAGGCGGGCCATGGCGGGTTCAATCTTGTCAGTCTCAATCTCAAGGCCAGCGGCCATTTTATGGCCACCACCGCTGATCAGCAGGCCTTCGTTTCGACAGCGGTGCATGGCAGCACCGATGTCGAATCCGGGCACGGAACGGGCTGACCCCCTGCTTGTTTCATCACCGATTGCGATGGCAATCGCCGGCCTTCCTGATGCATCGACAAGCCGCGCTGCTATGATTCCCACAACACCAGGGTGCCAGTTGCTCGAGGCGGCCCAGACTAATGGTTCATTATTCTGGCTGGCGGCGATCCGTTCAAGGGCCTCATTCGCCGCCGCATCGACCATGGCCCGTCTTTTCTGATTGAGCCTTTCGACCTCGGCAGCGATGGCCTCCGCTTCGAAATCATCATCAGTTGCCAGCAGCCGGGCACCAAGGTCTGATTCCTCTCCAATACGACCCGGAGCATTGATGCGTGGGCCAAGGAGAAAGCCAAGTGCATGGGAATCCGGCTTCGTTTTCAAGTTGCTCACATCGGCGAGGGCGCGAATGCCCGGACGTTTGCGATAGCTCATCTCCTTCAATCCCCGTCGGACCAAAGCACGATTGAGTCCGAGCAAGGGTGATGCGTCAGCAACGGTGGCAAGTGCCACAAGATCAAGGAAACCATGGAGGTCACAAACCTCGACCGCCTTATTCCTGAGCTGGCGATTCAGGGCCACAAGAAACATGAAGACGACGCCTGCGGCGCACAGATAAGTAAGTTCACTGGTTTCATCTTGACGATTGGGGTTGATGATCGCTGTTGCATGAGGCAGCTTGTCTTCGCCCAAATGGTGATCAATAATGATGACATCAGCGCCCTGAGCAGCAGCGATGGCATCATGTGCAGAGGTGCCGCAGTCAACACAAATGATGAGACTGTGTGACTCAGCCAACTTGCGCATTGCATCAGGATTGGGACCAAATCCTTCACGGGAACGATCCGGCACATAAAGGCTGGCCTTGCGATCAAAATAACGCAGCCACCAGATCAACTGTGCTGCGGAACTTGCCCCGTCAACATCATAGTCAGCAAATATTGCGATATTTTCGTGATTCTCCAACGCGGCGACAAATCTCTCAACCGCCTTGTCCATATCACGCAGGGAAGAGGGGTCAGGCATCAGCCGGGTCATTGTCGGTTCGAGATAGTCTTCTGCCTCGTCAAGCGAAACCTGTTGGCGTGCGAGGATTCGGCAGAGATGCGGCGCGATATCGGTTCGCTGCGCCATTGCCTGAGCCATTCGACCCTGATCTTCAGCCAGGTCACACCAGTATCTCCCCGTCACTGAGTGCGTGACACCTAGACAGGCGCGCGGAACGGAGGGGTGGTTCATGGCAAAGTGGCTTCCGTCAAGTGATTATTCTGACGGTTCAACTTGTCCACCAATCGGGTGGCGATAAGTCATTCGACGCATGGAACCTGTTTTCGACCGCAGCAGAATCGTGTCCGTTTCGTAGTAGCCTGACTGGCGGCGAATGCCAGGTAGCAATGTGCCATCAGTGACACCGGTCGCAGCGAAAATCACATAATCACGCACCATATCCTGCCGGCTATAGATGCGGTCAAAATCAGTGATTCCCAACTTGACGGCACGTGCCCGTTCGGCGTCATTGCGAAACAACAACTGACCTTCAATCTGACCTCCCATACATGTGAGTGCAGCCGCTGCGAGCACACCTTCCGGGGCACCGCCGATACCCATATACATATCGATGCCGGTGCGCAGCGGATCGGTACAATGTATGATACCCGCCACATCTCCATCGCCGATGAGGCGAATTGCGGCACCAGTGGATCGCACCTCTTCGATCAACGCATCGTGGCGGTCTCTTTCCAGAATACAGACAGTGATTTCGGCCATCGAACAAGATCGACTCTCCGCAAGCCGGGCAATTCTGTCACGTGGCGGAATCTCCAGCGTCACGATCTTTTCCGGATACCCCGGACCCACCGCGACTTTATCCATGTAGACATCAGGGGCACGCAACATCGAGCCGCGCGGGCCCATGGCGAGGACTGTCAAAGCGTTCGGCATATCCCTTGCCGTGAGTGATGTCCCTTCAAGCGGATCGAGTGCGATATCGACTGCAGGACCATTGCCGGTACCGACGGATTCACCACAATAGAGCATTGGCGCTTCATCGCGCTCACCTTCACCAATGACAACGATGCCATCAATATCCAGCATGTTCAACTGAGAGCGCATGGCATCCACGGCGGCTTGGTCTGCCGCTTTCTCGTTGCCACGACCGATATATTCTGCTGCGGCGAGGGCCGCCGCCTCTGACACGCGTGCCAAGCCGAGTGACAACATGCGGTCACGGAATTCGTCGGGTGATCTCACGGGATTGTCCTCTTGCTGGATGGCTTGCAGCCCCGTCGTTCATTCAACCGTCTTCAATGCGGATGGCGACCGGTTCACGCAGTGACAGCCCGGTCTTGCGGACTGCATTGAGTGAGTGGTTCAGTTGTTCGCGTTGCGTGTGATGGGTCACAATGAGCACCGGCGCACCATTCTCGTCATGACCGTATTGCCGGAGACGGTTGATGGACACATTTGCATCACCAAAGGCAGCCGCGATCCTAGCCAGAACCCCTGGCTGGTCGACGAGCAATAGACGGATATACCATGCCAATTCAGCAGAAGATCGCGTGGATGCAACTTTCTTGAGTGTTGAAGCAGGCTGACCAAAGGTCGAGATCGTGCGGCCTCGTGCGATATCGATAATGTCGCCAATGACCGCTGCAGCCGTCGGGCCGCCACCGGCACCCGCACCCATCAGATAGACAGGACCCGTTGTTTCACCTTCGAGAAGCACGATATTGGTTGCATTTTCAACACGTCCAAGTGGTGAATTGGCCGGAACCAGGCAAGGTTCGGTCCGTTGTTCCAGGCCGGAGTCAGACATGCGTGCAACACCAAGCAACTTGACCCGATAACCCATATCCCGCGCCAGTTCGATGTCGGTTATGGAGATCCGTTTGATTCCCTCGATATCCATTCCGGCAAAGTCGACCTGAGTGCCGAAAGCAATCGAGGACAGCAGTGCAAGTTTATGTCCGGCGTCGATTCCCCCAACATCGAGGTCAGGATCCGATTCAAGATAGCCAAGCTTGTCGGCTTCGGCAAAAGTCTCTTCATATGAACTGCCGTTGCTTTCCATACGCGTGAGAATAAAGTTACAAGTTCCGTTCATCACGCCAAGAACTCGCCGTATGCGCTCTCCAGCCAGGCTCTCGGTCAAACTTTTGACCACCGGAATTCCGCCTGCAACGGCAGCCTCGAACCTGAGGGTGACTCCCGCATCTTCCGCCATTTTTGCGATAGCGTTTCCATGAATCGCCAGTAGAGCCTTGTTGGCGGTGACAACATGTTTGCCAGCGTTGATTGCCGCTTCAACGGCGGCTTTTGCAGTATTGTCATGGCCTCCAATGAGCTCGACGAACAGATCAATGTCAGGTCGGCTGGCAAGAAGCGTGGCATCTTCAACCCAATCAAACCCTTCGAGCGATATACCGCGTGGCTTGCCGCGTGTGCGAGCGCAAACAGCTTTCACGTGGAGATGTTTTCCACAACGTGCGGCAATCAGTTCTGAATTCTCCTCGAGCAACTTGATGGCGCTTGTTCCTACAGTCCCGAGTCCGGCCACGCCGATATTCATGGTTTCTCTCACCAGAGCACTCCTGACAGCAGATGATTATCCCCTAATCCGTTCTCAAAAGATGCAGGCAACTTCGCATGACCGAATAGGGTTCTGTTCCACGCGGATTCCTGAAACCCGACATCTCCGGGACTCATTTCCTGATTATTCCTGCCACTCATGAGGTCAGTCACAGGGGCGGCGGCTGGACCCGGGTCCCCGCCTCGGCACCGATACGCTCAAGGGTCTCCGTTGGTGAAAATGACGCGTCGTCACTGACACGAGGTTGCGAATCCATCAAATCTTCAATCTCGGGTGGTATCGTGCAACCGGCAACAAAAAGTGAAGTGACGACTGGCAGAAGGGCTCTCCTGACATAATGACCTGCGCCGATGGTCCGGTAGCAAGAAACACGTTGACAATGGATATGTTGGGGAACGCTCAGATTCATAAACAGATACTGCTTGGCGTAATTTCGACATTGCCTTATAAGATGCACCCGCTTGGTTGTCGAATTTCCGTCACGGCAGAAACACGAAATTGACAGTGGTGAACATCATGTCCGAAGAAACTAAAGCTCTGACTCGACCGTACCCCGTTGAGGTTAAGTCTGGCAAGACTTATTTCTGGTGCGCTTGCGGCAGGAGCGCGCGGCAGCCATTTTGCGATGGCAGTCATGCGTCAACCGAATTCACGCCGATAAAATATACCGCCGAAGAAACCAGACGGGTCTACTTTTGTGGCTGCAAGGCGTCGGGAAAAAAGCCACTTTGTGATGGGACACACAAGTCTCTTTGAGGTCCTGTTTCCGAATATCCGGTTGAACAATGGCAATGGGTGACCAGTTGATTCGAGACGAGCCAAAGCGCGTTCACATCCGAACCTATGGTTGTCAGATGAATGTCTATGACAGTGAGCGGATGAGAGATGCTCTGACGGATTCAGGATATGTGGATACGGATCGTGCTGAGGATGCTGATCTCGTGATTCTCAACACCTGCCATATCCGGGAAAAGGCAACCGAGAAAGTTTATTCCGAACTGGGTCGATTCAAGGCGCGAAAAAGGGAAAACCCGAATCTTCGGATTGCTGTCGCTGGTTGTGTCGCGCAGGCCGAAGGCGAGGAGGTCATGCGTCGGCAACCGCTGGTTGACTTCGTGGTCGGGCCACAATCCTACCACCGGCTTGCCGAGATGGTTCGAACTGACAGTCGCGAGACCAACACTGACTTTCCCAGAGCAAGTAAGTTTGATTCCCTGCCGGAACGATCGACAATCCAGCGACGTGCTTCAGCCTTTCTGACGGTACAGGAGGGTTGCGACAAGTTCTGCTCGTTTTGTGTTGTCCCGTATACCCGCGGTGCCGAATCAAGCCGACCTGTCGAATCAATTCTGCAGGAGGCTGAACGGTTGGTCGAACAGGGTGTCCGCGAGATCGTGCTGTTGGGGCAGAATGTCAACGCCTATCACGGTATTGGCGCAGATAATCGGCAGTGGTCGCTGGCCGAAATAATCAACCGCCTGGCGCGGATCGAAGGTCTTTGCCGAATCCGTTTTACGACATCACATCCCTTGGACATGACAGACGATCTGATCGCGGCATTCGCGGAATGTGACAAACTCATGCCGTATTTGCATTTGCCGGTGCAAACGGGATCCGACAAGGTCCTCAAGGCGATGAACCGGCGACATTGCGCGGCGGACTATCTTGACATCATCGGAAAAATCCGTGCGGCACGCCCCGATATCCTCCTGTCGGGAGACTTTATCGTCGGTTTTCCCGGCGAGAGTGAGTCTGACTTTGAACAGACGCTGTCAATCGTACGGCAGGTACGATACGGGCATGCCTATTCATTTCGTTATTCACCGCGACCCGGAACTCCGGTCGCCGATAGACCTCAGGTGGATTCGGCAGCAGCAGCGGATCGGCTGGGTCGGTTGCAGACATTGTTGCGATCTCAGCAGGAAATGGCACTCCAATCAATGGTGGGGCGCCGGTTGCCGATCTTGTTTGAACGGCGCGGCCGCAAGCGTGGGCAATTGGCAGGCAAGTCGGAATATCAGCATGCCGTCCATTGTCAGGCTGACGATGATATGCTTGGCGAAGTCACAGAGGTGTATATCTCATCGGCTGAGGCCAATTCTCTGTCCGGTGAAATTGTGGTGGCGTAGGATATCCGTGGGCTCTTCCGAGACATCCCTGATATGGGGTTTCAGTTGATACAATATTGGCAAACGTGTGACAGGGCTGGGCATCTTGGCATACCCCAATCTGCAACACTCGACATTTGTCGATGATTCCCCTAATGCGCAGTCATCACTTATTTGAGTGGAGTCATTATTGGTAACAGTCAGTCAACGAGAAAATGACGGAACCCTCGTTGAGTTTCCTGTTAATCGGTTTTTGATTGAATTGTGTGGGCCTCATGATGCCAATTTGAGCATGATCGAGGAGGCACTCGGGATTCAGATTGTCCGACGTGGCAATCGATTGGTTCTCACAGGTGCGGATTCACAGCGGGAAGCTGGACGTCGCGCATTGGATTATCTCTATCACCTCCTCGAGTTGGGACGTGCCCTCGAAGCGGGTGATCTTGATGATGCGGTTCGCCGTAGCGTTCCAACGGCGGCAGTGCTGCCACTCACACATTCCGATGACGAGATCAAGACAAGGAAACGGGTAGTGGAGCCACGCTCACCCGGGCAGCGTGATTTTGTCCAGAAGTTGCGGGCCAATCATTTGGTTTTCGGTATCGGGCCGGCCGGGACGGGCAAGACCTATCTTGCCGTCGCCCTGGCTGTTTCAATGCTGATGGATGGGCTTGTCGATCGAATCGTTCTGTCCCGCCCGGCGGTCACGGCGGGCGAGAGGTTGGGATTTCTGCCCGGAGACATGAAGGAGAAGGTCGACCCCTTTATGCAACCGCTCTACGACGCCTTGCGTTCGTTTCTCTATCAGAAGATGTTGAACAATTATCTTGAACAGGGCAAAATTGAGATTGCACCGGTTGCATTTGTGCGTGGGCGAACCTTGAGCGAGGCATTTGTCATCTTGGATGAGGCACAGAATGCGACGCGCATGCAAATGAAAATGTTCCTGACACGACTCGGACCTGGATCACGGATGGCCGTCACTGGCGATGTCACGCAAATTGACTTGCCGCCCGGGACAACCTCCGGCCTCATAGAGGCTCAGAAGGTCTTGAGCGGTGTGCAAGGAATTGCCTTTACCGAATTTCGCTCCTCGGAAATCGTGCGGCATGGTCTGGTCGCAAGGATCGTCAATGCTTATCAGCGAGATGTTGATGTACGCGACAGTTGAAGTTGTCGTTGATGACCCGCACTGGAACGTCATGGATTTGGAACGGATTGCGCAAATATCTTGCTCTGCCGCGATATCGGGCGCGGGGCGGACAGCAAGCGCATATGAAATTGCCGTGCTCGCGGCTTCGGATGATCGTATCGCCGATCTCAATTTCCGTTTTCGACAGCGACAGGAACCAACGAATGTCCTGTCATGGCCGGCCGCGACGTGTCCTGGCGGCATACACGATCACAGTGCACCCATCCATCTCGGCGATATCGCACTGGCCTGGGAGACTTGTGCGGCGGAAACAACTCAGTTCGGATCTCCGCTCGAAGATTATGTTGCTTTTTTGCTGGTGCATGCCAGTCTGCATTTGCTGGGATTTGATCATGCGACCGATCAGGAAGCGGCGCAAATGGAACAGCGGGAAGCATGCGCACTGGCCACTCTCGGTATAGGAAACCTGCATGGCTGTGCGGGCACTCAGGCGGTATGGAATCGGAATTGACCGAATTTTAGATCATGAACAAGAAAACAACCGAAGGCATGGCAGGGGGCAACGTATCGTCGTCATCAGATCATTCGACAAATCAAGAAGGTGAAAGCGTTAACAGTCCTGGGATGATCGACAGATGGCTCGTGAGACTGGGTCAAGCGGGTCGCAGACAGAATCACAATATCCTGCCAGTCGATGACGCTGAGGCAGCGTCCGGGACGGACCCGTTTCACGGTCACAATCCACCGGTTGAGGATGTCGCGGTTCCCAAGGCGGAGATTGTTGCGGTCTCCATCGATATCAAGCTACGACCATTGGTCAAGTTGTTCAGGGACAGTGGCCGAACCCGGCTTCCAGTCTATCAATCTTCGTTGGACTCACCTTGCGGATTTATCCATCTCAAGGATCTGGCGTTGCAGCATGGGTTTAACGGCAGCAATAACGCACGTTTCAAACTCACAGAAGAAATGCTGCGTCCGTTGCTTTATGTCCCTGGCAGCATGCGCGCAGCGGCTCTGCTGGAGCAAATGCGTACGCAACGCATTCATATGGCATTGATTATCGATGAATATGGGGGCACCGACGGACTTGTCACGATTGAGGATCTGGTTGAGGTGATATTCGGTGACATCGCTGATGAGCATGATGATGAATCTGCACACGAGCTGATCCGCGAAGAAGCTGACGGCTCATATCTGTGTCGTGCACGGCTGAAACTGGATGACCTGAGTGAAAAACTCACTATTGGCCAAAGTTTGGTCGAAGCTTTGGATGATGAAGTTGATACGCTCGGTGGTTTGATCTTTGTCCTTGCCGGGCGGGTTCCGGTCACCGGTGAAGTGGTGCGACATGAGACGGCAAATCTGGATTTTGAAATTGTCGCCGCCGACCGTCAGCTCATCCGCCAGATCCGGGTCCGCAAGAACGTAGCCCGCGGCAGTTGAAACTGCGCGATCTGAGATCGCAATTTGGGCCGGAAGCCGGCAGACGAAGATTTGTTCTGCTGACAGGTGCCGGGGCCATTGCTGCACTCGGTCATGCGCCGATTTCCTTACCCATCTTTACGCTGCTTGGTTTTGCCGTTTCCATTGCCGCATTCGTGACCTGCAAAAGCTGGCGCCAGGCCGCCTTGCTTGGTTGGTTGTTTGCGCTGGGATATTTTGCGTTTTCTCTGTCCTGGCTGGTCGAACCTTTTCTGGTGGACGCATCAAGAGACGGATGGATGGCACCATTTGCACTGGCCGCGATGACAAGTGGCCTGGCGCTCTTTTGGGCCGCGGCGTTTGCTGCGGCCTGGTGGTTGGGCCAATCAGACGCCAGTCGCACAATTGCCCTCGCTGTCGCCATGACCCTTGCCGGTTTGTTACGGGAAGTGTTCATGACAGGATTTCCATGGGCGTTACCCGCCTATGTGTGGGCAGAGACTCCGGTTGCGCAGTCGCTTGCCTGGTATGGTCCGCATGGTCTGACATTCGTAACCGTGCTTGCGGCTGGTGCGTGGTGCAGCATACGACAGCCCTGGCTTGGCGGGATGCTGGCACTGGCCGGGATCGCCGCGCTGTGGATCCTGGGTGAGGCCAGGTTGCACCAGCGGCCCGAGGCCAGCGAAAACTTGCCAATGGTGCGTATTGTGCAGCCCAATGTGCCACAGGAACTCAAATGGGATCGCGGTCATTCACAAAGATTTTTTGACCGACTCATCACAATGACGGCGGCAGATGTTCCCGAGAATTTGATGGCTGTCATATGGCCGGAAACTGCGGCAACCTTTCTCTTGCGTGAAGAAGAGCGCATTTCAGCCATTGTTGGTGCCGCGCGCGGGGCATTGGCAGTGATTGGGATCCGCCGGCGCACGGATTCGAGACAATTCAATAGCCTTGCGGTGATCGACTCGCATGGAAGCATAGTCGACATCTATGACAAACGCAGACTGGTCCCTTTCGGTGAATATGTCCCTCTGGCCAATCAGATTGAATCAATCGGTCTGGAAGGTCTGGCGTCGCGGTTGCAAGGTCGATTTGATCCGGGTTCAGGCGATCGTTTTCTTGATCTTGGTGTCGCCGGTCGATGGCTTGCCCTGATCTGTTTTGAATCGATCTTTCCACGGGATATCCGTCGTCACCCGCGCCCCGATGGTTTGTTGCATGTTACCAATGATGGTTGGTTTGGCACATGGTCAGGGCCACAACAGCATTTTGTCCAGGCACGGATGCGTGCGATCGAGCTTGGACTGCCACTGATTCGCGCGGCAAATACCGGTATTTCAGCGATGGTTGACGGCAAAGGTCGTGTGCTGCATTCCCTGCCTGTCGACGTGTCAGGAAAGATTGACGCGCCACTACCGAGACCGCTAATGCCAACACTCTATTCACAGACCGGGGATCTGCCGTTGATGATTGTTCTTCTGATATTGGTCGGAATGGTCATGCGCCATCGGCGTTATCCATGAGTTTGGTTGATCTCCAGCTCTGATATTGGCAGTCTCATGATGATTGCGCGTTGACCTGAATACGGTGAATTGCTAATTCCGGCACCGTTCAATCGGTTGGCATTTATCACTGCGTTACTTGGCTGGGAGCGAAATGTATGGCTGAACGCGAACGTCTCTTCACTTCAGAATCGGTGTCAGAGGGCCATCCTGACAAGGTCTGCGACCAAATTTCAGATGCTGTACTCGACGCCTATCTGGCTGAGGATCCGCAGGCGCGTGTGGCGTGTGAGACCCTCGCCACCACGAATTTTGTCGCTGTTGCCGGAGAAATGCGGGGCCCGACCAGGCTCAATGACCAGGTTGAGTCGATTGTACGGGAATGTGTCCGCAAGATTGGATATGAACAGGGTGGTTTTCACTGGAAACATCTGAAAGTCCTCAACCTTCTTCATCAGCAATCTGCCGACATCGCACAAGGTGTTGATGCCGATGGGGCGGGCGACCAGGGACTCATGTTTGGCTTTGCGGTCAATGAATCATCGGATTTTATGCCCGCACCGCTCCACTATGCGCATCAAATTCTTCTTAAATTGTCTCAGGCCCGCAGGGAGGGTCGGGAACAACGACTGGGCCCGGATGCCAAGTCACAAATTACCATGCGCTATCGGGGCGGCAAGCCGACGGAGGTGACATCAATTGTGCTGTCCGCACAACATTATGATGAGCGTCTGACCTCCGAGGATGTACGGGCGATCGTAGAGCCGACGATTCGCCAGACATTGCCGCCAGAATGGATCACTGCAGAGACTGTTTGGCATGTCAATCCAACAGGAAAATTTGTCATCGGTGGACCGGATGGTGACAGTGGCCTGACCGGGCGAAAAATTATTGTCGATACCTATGGTGGGGCGGCGCCACATGGTGGCGGTGCCTTTTCGGGAAAAGACCCGACCAAGGTTGATCGTTCAGCGGCTTACGCTGCACGTTATATGGCAAAGAATGTGGTGGCGGCGGGCCTCGCTGACAAATGCTGTATTCAGATCTCTTACGCCATTGGCGTCGCCACGCCGCAATCTCTGCTGATCGATACTTTTGGCACGGAACGGACCGATCCCGATGCTCTGGCACACAAGCTTCGCGACCTGGTGGATCTGACGCCGCGGGGAATTCGTAATCATCTCCGGCTTGAACGTCCGATTTATGAGCGGACGGCGTCATTTGGCCATTTCGGTCGCAAACCTGAAGATGATGGTGGATTCAGTTGGGAGCGTACCGATCTCGTGGATGAACTCAGATCGCTGCTCTGACAATGATGCCGTTTTTTGCTGAATTACGCGCAGTGTGCAGGTGAATTCCACGCGACCGTTTCGTAATTTCTATGGCAGACGGTATGGAAAACGTCTCCGTCCAGGCCAGCGTCGATTGCTTGATGAGAATCTTGAACCGCTGTCTGTGCCGCGCCTGTCCTCCGCGTCATTGTCGACCCCATCAGAAATTGTTTGCTCCCAGCTGTTCGGTCGGGATCGTCCGGTATGGCTGGAGATCGGCTTTGGCGCCGGAGAGCATCTGGTGCATCAGGCCCAGTGTCATCCGGAAGTGAATATTCTGGGTTGTGAACCCTTTATCAACGGCGTTGCGTCATTACTCGGGAAATTGCGTGATCAACCGCTGGCCAATATTCGAATTCACCCCGGCGATGTGCGCGATGTGATGGATATTCTGCCCGATGCGTCAATCAGCCGGGCGTTTCTGCTCTATCCCGACCCCTGGCCAAAGAAACGTCATCATCGCCGTCGTTTCATGAACCCGGAATTCCTGACCCCCCTGGCCCGGGTGATGACGCGTGGATCACAGTTACGGCTGGCCACCGATGTTGCCGATTATGCGCGACAGGCATTGGAGCAGATCAGGATCAATTCCCCCTTTTTCTGGGTCGCATCGAACAAGCGCGATTGGGAGACTCCATGGGATCACTGGCCGTCAACGCGCTATGAGGCCAAGGCCTGCCGAGAGGGGCGCAAGCCGATCTATCTGACCTTCAGGCGGGAGTGACTCGCTCACGGTCGCGATCACCCAGACAGCCGCCAAGTGAAGATAACAGTTCCACGAAATCGGGGAAGCTGGTATCGATTGGCCTTGCATCATCAATTGTTATGGGTTTGTGCGCCGCCAGACCCAGGCATAGAAAACTCATGGCAATCCGGTGATCCAGGCGTGTCTCGCAGATGCCACCTCCCTTGACACCATCATAACCGCACCCCGTTACCGAGAGACTATTTTCCGTCTCGCGGATGCTCACGCCACAGGATTCAAGCCCGCGTGCCATCGCGTCGATTCGATCAGACTCTTTCACCCGCAATTCGCCAATTCCATGCATCACCGTTTCCCCTTCGGCACTTGCTGCGAGCGCCGCAAGAATTGGATATTCGTCGATCATCGATGGGGCACGCTCTGGCGGGACGTCAATGCCGCGCAAGGGTTGATGTTGCACGCGGATATCGGCGATGGGTTCGCCGCCCTGTTTTCCCGTTTCATTGATCCTGAGTTTTGCTCCCATTTCATTGACTGTCGTCAGGAACCCGGTCCTGGTGGAATTGATTCCAACATTTCTCAGACAAATGTCAGAATTCTCCGTCATCAGGGCCGCAGCAATCAGAAAAGCGGCTGCTGACGGATCACCCGGAACATGAATCGACTGCGGTTGCAGTTCAGCGTAACCTGTAACGACAAGATGTCGCCCGTCATGGCACTCCTCGACATCAAGTCTCGCACCAAAAGCGCGGAGCATCCTGACTGTATGATCGCGGGTGCGTGCTGACTCAATGACCCGGGTTGGTCCGGGCGCGTTCAAACCGGCGAGAAGAATAGCTGATGCGGTTTGCGCAGACGGTGTGGTCAGGCGATAGGTCACAGGGACTGGATCTGCGGTGCCGGTTGCGGTGATCGGCAGCAAGCCATCGGCACGTCCGGAAAATTGCGCGCCAAACGCGGTCAGCGGTTCGGTGACCCGGCGCATGGGGCGTCCACGCAATGAATGATCCCCGGTAAATACAGTGGTGACCGGTGTTGTTGCCATGGCACCGAGCAACAACCGGACACTGGTCCCCGAATTGCCGCAGTCAATGACGTCGGCGGGGTCGGCATAGCCTCCCGTACCCACACCGTGAACAGACCAGTATCCATCATCATGTCGTTCGATCTCAGCACCGAACTGTTTCAAGGCACCGATTGTGGAATGGATATCGGCGCTCTCAAGGAGACCGGAAATCCGAGTCGGACCGACGGCAAGAGAGCCAAGGATCAGGGCGCGGTGCGAGATTGATTTGTCACCTGGCACGGTTGTTTCACCGCGCAGGCTGTGTGATTTGCGTGATGTCAGCGAAAAGCTGTTGGTCTCAGTGGTCATTCATACAACGGCAAGTTATTTGTAACTGAGGCGAATATAGACGATTGCGCAACAGATTTCAGCCGTTATTTGCGATGACGTCCTGCCTGTCATGACGGTGGCTTGAGTGCAATTTGTGCCCCACGCCGAGGAGAAATGAATGTCTTCATTCACAGTTGCAATCGATGGGCCCGCTGCTGCGGGGAAGGGGACGATTGGTCATGCTCTCGCAGAACATTATGGATTTGCGCATCTTGATACCGGACTCCTGTATCGGGCGGTGACAAAACAGGTGCTTGATCAGGCGGGTTCGATTGATGAAGAATTGGCTGGAAACATAGCGCAGAATTTATCCGCCGAAGATTTATTGATCGATGGGTTGCGTTCCGCTGAGGTCGGGCGCCAGTCCTCTTTGGTCGCGGCCATGCCAGCCGTGCGTCAGGCCTTGCTGACATTTCAGAAGGAATTTGCCCGCCGCGACGGCGGTGCGGTGCTTGATGGAAGAGATATCGGCACCATCATCGCGCCGTATGCCGAGGTTAAACTCTTCGTCACGGCAAGCGAGAAGGTGCGTGCCGGTCGCCGTTGCCGCGAACTGGCCAAACTTGGTTTCAAGCTGACATTCGAGGAAGTCCTGGCAGATCTTCGGCAACGAGACCAAAGAGACCGACTTCGGGGACTGGCCGCATTGCGGAAAGCAGATGATGCCCTCTTGCTTGATACGTCGAAATTGACTATACATCAGGCAGCCTCAAAGGCTATTGTCGCCGTGCATGAGCGGTTGGGAACCGGGCGGACGATCCGTGCCGGCAATGATTCGTGCGTGAAAACTAATGCGTAGCTGCAACGAGACATACTGGCTGGCTGCCGGTTCGAATGGAAATATGGAGCGCCTGACAAGTTGACTGAAACGGCACTTAAAGAGGAGTTCGAAGCCCTCCTTGAAGAAAACTTCGATCAGGAAACCCCAAAGGAAGGAAGCGTGATCGGTGGCAAGATCATTGCCATAGAAGCGGGTCAGGCCATTATCGATATTGGCTACAAGATGGAGGGCCGGGTTGACCTCAAGGAATTCGGTCAGGGTGAGACTGAAGAGATTCGGGTTGGAGATTCGGTACAGGTATTTTTTGACCGGGTGGAGGATTCACGCGGCGAGGCGGTGATTTCGCGCGACAAGGCGCGCCGTGAGGATGCCTGGGATCGTCTGGAGAAAGCCTTTGCCGAGAATTTACGTGTTGAAGGCCACATTTTCAATCGCGTCAGGGGTGGGTTTACTGTCGATCTTGGCGGTGCCGTTGCCTTCCTGCCGGGCTCTCAGGTTGATGTGCGCCCGGTGCGCGATGCGGCGGCACTGATGGGAGTCAAACAACCGTTCCTGATCCTCAAAATGGATCGTCGACGGAACAATATTGTTGTGTCAAGACGTGCTATTCTTGAAGAAAGTCTTGCAGAACAGCGGGCAGAGATCTTCAATCGCCTGAAGGAGGGCGATGAGATTGAGGGTGTTGTCAAGAATATCGTCGAGTATGGTGCATTTGTTGATCTTGGCGGCGTTGACGGTCTGTTACATGTTGTTGACATGGCGTGGCGGCGCGTCAGCCACCCTTCGGAAATTGTCACAGTCGGCCAGACTCTGACCGTGAAAGTGATCAAGGTTCAGCGCGACAAGCACAGAATTTCACTGGGTATCAAGCAGTTGGGACCGGATCCCTGGGCAACAGTTGAAGAACAGTTCCCGATTGAATCGCGACATACCGGCACGGTGACCAATATTGCCGACTACGGGGCTTTTGTCGAATTGGCGCCGGGGGTCGAAGGGTTGGTACATGTCTCGGAGATGTCATGGACCAAGAAGAACCTGCATCCTGGCAAGATTGTGTCGACATCACAGGAAGTCGAAGTGATGGTGCTGGCGATCGATTCGGCAAAACGGCGGGTTTCTCTTGGACTGAAACAGACGATGAAGAATCCGTGGCTGGCTTTTTCTGAGACTCATTCGAATGGAATGCAGATTGAGGGGGAGGTCAGGTCGGTGACTGAATTCGGCGTCTTTGTCGGATTGGAACATGGAATCGATGGTATGATTCATCTCTCCGGCCTCACCTGGGACAAGGATCAGGAGGCGGCTCTCAAATCCTACAAGAAAGGCGACATGGTGACAGCTGTCATCACTGAGATCGATGTCGACAAGGAGCGGGTTGCCTTGTCGATCAAGGAACTCAGTCCGGATCCGTTTTCTACGGCGATCGCGGGTATCAAGAAAAATTCCGTGATAACTGTGCAAGTCACCGGAATCGAAGATAGTGGTATCCGCGTGAACTATCAGGGGATTGAATCCTATATCAGACGTTCAGACCTGAGCAGTGAACGATCAGAACAGCGGCCAGACCGATTCAATATTGGCGACAGTGTCGATGCCAAGGTCACCAGTATTGACAAGGCGCAAAGCAAGCTCAATCTGTCAATCAAGGCTCGCGAGATTTCCGAAGAAAAAGAAGCGGTTGAACAATATGGATCCTCAGATTCCGGGGCTGTTCTCGGCGACATTCTGGGTGCGGCGTTGAAGAGCCAGGACATCGTTGATGGTCAGGATATAAAGAGTGATGAAAAACCGGTTGAGACAGCTGGTGCAAAGAAGACGGGTAAAGTGACAAAAGAAACTGCGGCCAACAAGAAGGAAAAGAAGGGAGCCAAACCCAAAGCCGCGACTGCCAAAGCGAAGACGGCTGCCAAAACTGATACCGAGGATGCCGTGACGGCGACGGACGAAAGCGAAGATCTTGGCAAGGGTGAAAGTGCTGAATGAAGGGGCAGAAACTGTTGCGGACAATCCGTAAGTCTGTGCTGATGGTGTGATGACCAGCCAAGCAATGGCCGTGTCATTTCGATCACCTTGCCAAATGGCGTTGTTGGTCATGGATAGCACGGGGCCTGAAACCACTGAGTGCCATGAGGAGGGGTAAGCGTGACACGAGCTGAACTGATCAATCGAATTGCTGAAGCGCACCCCGACCTGAACCGCGCCACCATTCAGGATGTGGTCTTGACGATCTTCGACAAGATTGCGGCATCCCTGAGTGACGGGCATCGTGTTGAATTGCGCGGTTTTGGCAGCTTCTCAGTGCGCACACGACAAAGTCGTGTCGGGCGTAATCCGACGACGGGAGAGTCAGTGTTCGTACCGACCAAGGCTGTTCCGCACTTTCGTCCCAGCAAGGAGATACATGAGCGGCTCAATCCACATCTCTAAACACTGTCACGGGAGAAGCTGTGGATGTCACTGCTCCGCTGGTCATTCCTCTCGATAATTGGAATCCTGCTCATCTTTGTTGCGCTGGCGAATCGCGACATGGTTGCGTTGCGTCTGGTTCCTGATGAATATTCTGCCCTGTTTCCCATGCCACGCCCGGTGGAACTTCCGCTGTTTCTGGTTATCTTTGCCGGTATTGTCCTGGGGTTGTTGATCGGATTCATATGGGAATGGATGCGTGAGCGCCGACATCGGCGGGAAGTAACTGTCAGTCGCCGTGAGATTGCCAAACTTGAATCTGAAATTGGCCGGCTCAAAAAAGAGCAAAACAAGGACAGCGATGATATCCTCGCTTTGTTGGAGTGACGGCAATGGCAGGACATCATGTTCAGGTGAAGATTTGCGGTTTGTGCCGGCCCGACGATGTCGAGTCAGCGATCGTCGCGGGAGCTGCCTATATCGGGTTTGTGTTCTATCCTCGATCACCAAGAAGCCTCAGTTCAGTGGAAGCGCAGTCTCTCGCTCGCCGCGCTGGCGATACCAGGAAAGTGGCGCTGTTTGTGGACGCAAATGATCATGAGATTGATGAGATTGTAACGGCCATCGAACCCGACCTCTTGCAACTCCATGGTAACGAGACACCGGAGAGGGTCGCTGCAATTCGCCGGCGTTTTGCGATACCGGTGATGAAGGCCGTGGGTGTCAGGACGAAGGGGGATCTCGATGTCGCAGGCACCTACCTGGATGTTGTTGACCAGCTCTTGCTTGATGCCAAGCCGGAACCCGATGATTCCCTGATGCCAGGAGGCAATGGTATCGGTTTTGACTGGCATCTTCTTGAGGGTTGGGGATCACCGATTCCGTGGATGCTCGCTGGGGGATTGAATCCTGGAAATGTGCGAGAGGCCGTCCGGATTTCGGGTGCTCAACAGGTTGATGTCTCTTCAGGTGTTGAATCGGCTCCTGGCATGAAGTCTGCACAACTGATGATGCAGTTCGTGGAACAGGCTGATGGAGGAGCGCATGCGGAGTAAAGATACCAACAGTTTGATGATGGGCCCTGACGAGAGAGGAATGTTTGGTGCGTTCGGCGGTCGATTCGTGTCGGAAACCCTGATGCCGCTGTTGCTGGAGCTGGATGCGGAGTTTCAGGTGGCGCGCGATGACCGGGGCTTTTGGGACTCACTTGATGAACTGGGCTGCAATTATGTTGGCAGGCCTTCGCCACTGTATTTTGCCGAGAGGCTTTCTGAACATCTTGGTGGCGCAAAAGTTTATTTCAAACGCGATGAATTGAATCATACAGGTGCGCACAAGATCAACAATGTTCTGGGACAGATTCAACTGGCCCGTCGTATGGGCAAGTCACGGATTATCGCTGAAACCGGCGCTGGCCAACATGGCGTGGCCACGGCCACGGCTTGTGCGCGTTTTGGTCTCCAATGTGTGGTGTTCATGGGATGTCATGATGTGGAACGGCAGGGACCGAATGTTCTGCGTATGAAGTTGCTCGGGGCCACGATCAATGAAGTCACGTCGGGCCGCGGAACATTGAAGGATGCGATGAATGAAGCCTTGCGCGACTGGGTGACACATGTGCGCGATACATTCTACTGTATTGGCACGGTGGCCGGTCCCCATCCGTATCCCTACATGGTGCGCGAGTTTCAGTCGGTCATTGGCAAAGAGGCGCGTCAGCAGTTTCTCGACCGTGAGGGCCGACTCCCGGACAGTCTGGTGGCCTGTATTGGCGGCGGTTCCAACGCGTTGGGTTTGTTTCATCCGTTTCTTGATGACAGCGATGTCCGGATCATTGGTGTCGAAGCCGGTGGCAAGGGCGTTGATCATGAGATGCGCCACTGTGCGTCACTGAATGGCGGACGACCGGGTGTCCTGCATGGCAACCGTACCTACCTGTTGCAGGATGAAGATGGCCAGATATTGGATGGCCATTCGATTTCGGCGGGGCTCGACTATCCGGGTATCGGTCCGGAACATGCATGGCTCCATGACACCGGACGTGCCGAATATGTCGCGGTGACTGACGATGAGGCTGTGGAAGCGTTTCAGCTATGCTGTCGGCTCGAGGGGATCATTCCGGCACTTGAACCCAGCCATGCACTGGCGCATGTGATGAAGATGGCGCCTAGCCTCCCACATGATCACCTGATTTGCATGAATTTGTGTGGGCGCGGTGACAAGGATATTGACGCGATTTCAGATCATCCACTGATCCGGCGTAACACTGTTCTGTAGGAACAACACAGCCAACTTTTGCTTTTATATTTTCATGGTTGCATGCAGAACTTCCTGCAGGATTTGTATTCAACTGTTGACAGTTGCTATAACCAAACCCCATGAATTTCCTGGAAATATTGAATGCACTTCTGATTTGCTTGCCGTCTGTCGAACCCGTCAATAACCGAGTGAACCAGAGCGGCAAGACTCCCGCTCCCAGTTGTATTCTTTTCTGACCCGTGTATTGCCACCAACCTCTCTACCCAGATCGGGATTCCTTTACGGGCCAAGCAACCAGATAACCAAATATCATCAACAGTCCATAGGATCGGTGGAATGTCGAAGTCTGAATCATCGAAGAAGTCAGGTTTGATCAATACACCACCGAAACCTGCTGCAATATCCGCATAACCGCAATCAGGTTTCCAAATCATCCATGCCGATCCCTTTTGATTACGGAAAGCAATTTCTCGTGCGATCCAGTAGGGGAGGTTGCTGGGCAGATTTCGTAACCCACCTCGTCTATGATTAACACGTGGCAAATGCGATCTTGTACCAGACACCTTTGATATAAATGAATTATCAACGCGCTTATGGATTCTTCCACCGCCGGCATCGTCGAGAAGATAAAATCCGACATCATGACCGATTGCGGCAATACATTCATCCGGCCTGGTTACAGCGGCTTCAAGGCATGATTTTAAGAAGTCTTTCCAATAGTTTTGATCATCATCGACATATACAATTTGTGTGTCAGTGCCGCGGTATTTCTGGACACTTGGCAGGACTTTCGTTGCGGGTCCTAAATCATCATCGGTCGTCTCAATTGTGACCCCATCAGGAACATCGGGAAGACAGAATACATGATCGGGAAACCTGCGGTAGGATTTTGGTATCCACAATTCAATTTTGTCGGGTTTTATGCTTTGATTGAGAAGGCTTTGCAGGGTTTCGCCAATAAATGGAAATCGGGGAGGAATTGTCGATAAAGACACCACCACTTGCGAACGTTGATGGGGGGGGGGGTGCTCCCCACCTTTTTGCAAGGGCTGATTTTGCTGTTTTGGGGTCGGTCTTTCGTGAGGTCATGGGTGTTGTTTCCGGGTCTTCACGTGGCGTGATTGTGTCCGGTCCGTGAGGGATCGAACAGGGTTTGGGTCTCCAGCATGGCGCAGGCGACGGCGAGCAGCCTGTCGGCCACGGAGTGGAGGGCGCGGGCATGGCCGTGTCCGCGGTCCCGGAGGGCCTGGTCTTTGGCCTGACTGACGGTCTCGTGCGGGACGGCGATGGCGGCCCCATGGTGCAGGGCGCAGCGCAAGCGGTTATGGGCGGCCAGGCGGCGAACAACACACAGTGACTTTCCGGATCGTTTGGTGACCGGTGCGACCCCTGACAAACAGCGTAAAGCCTGAGTGTCTCGGCGCTGCAGAGGGTCGTAGGCTTCTGCCAGCAGCGTGGCGAGGACGGTCCTGCCGACGCCGGGAAGCGATCTCAGGATGTCCACGTCACGCTGTGTGTTGATTCCCGTCGGATCCTCGCTCTCGGCCGGGGTGGCGAGGCTGCCGATCAGCAGGGCCAGGGCGCAGGACGCCGCGGCGATGACGGTCAGGGGGGCAAGCGTCGCATGGTGGGGTCCTTCGTGTGTGATTGTGTGGGGGTCGGGTTCAACCGGGTCGATTGATCAGGAGAACAGCGCCACCGCACCGATGACGAGCGCGGTGCAGCCGAGGACCAGGGTGATCGTCCAGCGCTGGTTGTCCTTGTCGCGCTTGGCCAGATCCGCCTGCAGACTGGCCAGTCGGGCGTCAATACGTGATTCCATCGCTTCGTTCTCCGCACGCTGCGCGTCCAGCCGTCCTCTCAGTTCGGCGATCGCCAGCGCGTTCTCGGTCTCATCGGTCATCGGTACCCGTTTAACCGGTCCGGCGGTGGCGGTCAACCGGCGGGTGTGTCAGCGCGGTGCGCCACCGCGCCGCTCCCCGCTCCCGGGTCGGGGGATTCCGTTCCGTCCGGTCAGCTGCCCGGGTTCACACACATATTGGTTGTCATGTTCCACCTATGATTCCGCGTATATCGGCAATTCATGCACTGCCCGACCAGCGCCATTGTCGTTTCCCTCCCGCACGACCCTTCCGGGTTGCTAGACCACCATGGAGGGTCCATTGCGGGCGGATTGGGATCGGGCGGGGTTTTGAAAAAGCCGACCGCGACCGGAATATTATGAAGCCAGCTTGTGCTTTCGTGAGCATACATAGCAATGCAATAACTTGTATCTGGATCTGTCCGAAGTCCCTGCGCCCATGAAGTGGAGGGTTGTCTTCCATTTATTCCGTTTATCGCTGACTGTGGAGGTTGCGCAAGGCATGCTCTCTTCCCACTTACTACCCCATACTTCATGATATACGGCGGGTTAGCTACACAAGCAGGATCACTATTCGTCAACGTAAGTCGGCATGTACGAAGTTGATCACTGATGGCTCTGCTTATATCTGCGCTGTAAGTAACCACCCATTCACGATTGCCATTAAGCGTTACGGATGAAGTGAAAGTAAAACCTTCATGCGGAAATGTATCCACAAGCGCCCCCGTGGTCTACGCCATCGCGGGCGCACTCAGTCCCAGCGCCACCAGCGCGGCGGCGAGTGTCATCCTCATCATTCTGCTTGGCATGCCTCATCTCCTGTGGGTTCTAACAGGACAGGCTCTACCCCCCCCCCCTCAGGGTTGTGTCAAGGGGTGTGGGGGCGGGGTGTGGCGGATCGCGCGGCGATCAGGGGGGTCCGGCGCTCTCCCTTCTGTGCGCGGGTCGGAGATCCTGCATCAGCCCGTCCGCGATCAGGGTCTCCACCACCGCGCATTCGGTCTCGCAGGGGCGGCGTCCCTGCGTATCCTGCACCTCCTGGGAGGCGCCGGCGGCGAGGAGCATCCGCGCGCCGGCGGCGTTGTTCTGGGACAGGGCATAGACCAGCAGCGTGTTGCCGCGGTCATCACAGGGCGTGTCGAGATCGAAGTCCGGATCATTGATCAGCTGCCGGATGGCCCCATTGGCCACGTCGCCCTGTTCGAGCTGGGGTGGGAGGCTGGCCTGGGCGGCGGTGAGCGGGTCGCTGCGGCGGATGGGCCCGTCGGTCAGTTCTGATTCCGGGTCGCTCTGCTGCTTCATGCCCGCAAACACCAGATCGCAGACGATGGACCACCAGTTCATCCCCGTCCTGCAGGCAGTCGAGGATGGTCTGC
>JAPOTI010000036.1 GCA_026709265.1 Paracoccaceae bacterium
AAAATTGGGCCCGTCATGGATTGACGCAAATACACACAACGTTAAAGATGGGTTAAGGCACCAGAATGCGTAGTCCTTGAGGTCAAAGAGAAGTCTCCTTTCAGTTTTCTCGAGGTGTCGTGAGGTATTGGATTATGCCTAAATCAGTTAATGTGTATCAGGAAAAGGCACGCCTACGGAGACTGCGGCACGGCGATCATGGGGAGTGGGGGATCCGAGCTAAAGTCTTTGCGCGGCGGCAGCTTGATTGCTGTACAACGCAGTGTCAGTTTTATGACCTGTTCCCAGTACCTGGGCTATCGTGAGCCAGGACTGTGATCTTGCGTGTGCCTTCGCCAGTTCTTATGATCGTTCCAGTCGCCGCAGCCTGCAGCGGCTGCCCTTGTCTTCAACCTGACGGAAGTCGGCATCCGCCATGAGATCACCCAGCGCCGTGATGGCTGCCAATCCATCGCTTCGTACAGACCACGCGCTAAAGCCTAAAGAGGTGTGCGTCTGATCGGCATCACCGCAGGCCACGACAAACCATTCTGCAACGTTCGTCGGTATCTGGCGCAAATCCATCTGCCAATCCGTCGCTTCGCTCAAAATCAGGCAGGAGTTCAATGTGTGGTGTTGATCGGCCGGAGACAGACATCGGGGTGTTTGACAGACGTGTGATTGCGACTTACATTCCAGACTGACAAGGACATCTCACTTTTGCCGTTCATATCCTCTGTTGCAGCAGCTGGAAGTGGATTCACCCTGTCAAAGAAATTCCTGAATGAGATATAAGGATCAGGTTGAGATGCCGGGGCATGCCTAAATCGATCAATGTGGACCCGGGACGGACACGGTTACCGGATCACTTGGAACTGCCGGATATTCCGGTCCATAGATACGACACACCGTTCGCCGAAGAACTCGAATCGCACGGTCGCAGATCCCTTGTTGAACTGCTTCGTCATATGATGATCCTTCGCAGCTTTGAGAGTGGTCTAGCCGCGCTCAAATCGACGGGAAAATTCGGTCATCTCGAATATATCTACAAAGGCCCGGCACATCTTTCTATCGGTCAGGAAGCGGCGGCAGTCGGGGCGGCTTTGGCATTGACCCCGAATGACCACATCTTTGGATCACATCGATCCCATGGCGAGTTTCTGGCAAAGGGCCTCCGCGCAATCGCCGTGATGGATGAGGCCGATCTGACCGCGATCATGGAGGAGCATGATGACGGCAAATTACGGGATGCTGTCACGGCCAGACTCGATTGCCGCGGCGTGAGAGACAAAGCGGAGAGATTCCTCCTGCTGGGGTTCCTCGCCGAGATTTTCATGCGCTCCAACGGATTTAACGGTGGCATGGGGGGTTCCATGCACGCCTTCTTCCTGCCCTTTGGGGCTTATCCCAACAATGCAATTGTTGGGGCTTCAGCAGGCATCGCCACCGGCGCAGCCCTGCAGATGAAGGTTGAGCGCCGCAAGACAATAGCGGTGGCCATGTTGGGTGATGGCGCAACGGGATGCGGTCCTGTCTGGGAAGCGATGAATTTTGCCGCGATGGCGCAATTCGATCAGTTATGGGACGAAAAGGGCGGGTTGCCGGTTCTCTTTTTCTTTACCAATAATTTCTACGCAATGGGCGGGCAAACGTCCGGCGAAACGATGGCGTGGGACCGGTTGAGCCAGATTGGTGCCGGGTTGCGCCGCGATGCCTGCCACGCTGAGACCGTCGATGGGACCAATCCACTGGCTGTTGCAGATGCAGTGGCGCGCAAACGATCCCTGTTGATGGCGCAGAGGGGGCCAGCTCTGCTGGATGTGGAATGCTATCGATATTCCGGTCACTCGACCACTGATGTGAATGCCTATCGCACCAAAGAGGAAATTGCCCTGTGGCGACTCGTCGATCCGATCCAGCAGATGCAGGCTCGTCTCACGAGGGCGGGTGTCCTCAGTACCGAACAAGCGACTGAGATGCAGGCAGGGATTGAGAAACTGATGCATGGTGTATTTCATGCGGCGGCAGATCCGGACGTTTGTCCACGCGTCGATCCTGCCTCAATTGGTCAGAAAATGTTCTCCGACCTGAAGTCTCCCTATACAGGCACATTACCCCGTCCACTCCGTGAACCGGAATCCGTGCCGCGTCTTCGCCAGACCGCGAAGAAGACGCGGCGAGGCCGCACTGCGAGCGGTGAGCCGCTGTCGCCGATGCGTGCCATGACCTTACGAGATGGACTCTTTGAATCCGTACTCCATCATGTGCTCAATGATCGGCGGGTGATTCTCTACGGTGAGGAATGCCGGGAATGGGGCGGTGCA
Organism: Paracoccaceae bacterium; assembly: GCA_026709265.1. GTDB lineage: Bacteria > Pseudomonadota > Alphaproteobacteria > Rhodobacterales > Rhodobacteraceae > JAPOXR01. The sequence goes on from JAPOTI010000036.1 coordinate 2,304, forward strand.
TTCGGCGTCTATCGCGGCCTGTCGGATCTTCTTCCCCATGACCGATTATTCAATGCGCCCATTTCCGAAGCGGCAATCGTGGCGACCGCGGTGGGCGCGGCCATCGAAGGTGGAAGACCGATCATTGAGTTGATGTATGCCGACTTTATCGGGCGTGCGGGAGACGAGATTTTCAATCAACTGGCGAAGTGGCAGGCGATGTCAAACGGACATCTGTCGCTGCCGGTGGTCCTGCGCACCTCGGTGGGATCGAAATATGGAGCGCAGCATTCGCAGGACTGGACCGGTCTGGCGATGCATATCCCGGGATTGAAGGTGATTTATCCGGCGACGCCCTATGACGCCAAGGGACTGCTGTCGGCAGCGATCGCTTGCGATGACCCTGTCCTCGTTTTCGAAAGTCAGCGTCTTTACGACAAGACGGAGTTATTTGCTGACTCCGTTCCCGAAGGGGATTATCAGCTTCCCATCGGTGTGCCCGACATCAAACGCGCTGGTGAGGATGTGACCGTCCTGACGATTGGACCGTCTCTATATCCAGCGCTTGATGCCGCTGAAACCTTGTCTCAACAAGGAATATCGATCGAGATCATTGATGCCCGCTCACTGGTGCCATTCGCATATGATTCTGTACTTGAATCTGTCGCCAAAACCGGTCGGTTCCTGGTGGTGACAGAGGCCTGCGAGCGCGGCAGCGCAGCCATGACGCTGACATCGAACGTTGCGCATTTAGCCTTTACGCAACTCAAGTCACCACCGCGCCTGTTGGGAAGTCCAAACTGGATTGTCCCCGGTGCCGATATGGAAGAGGCCTATTTCCCGCAAGCCGCTGATATTGTTCGAATGGTGTCAGAAATGATGGCCAATGCGGGAGGACATCGTCGTGACTCCGAGCGCCTCAGATTGGCGCGCTGCGGACTGTAGGAGACATTGTATGGCGCGCGTTGCAGTCAAGATCCCTGATTTGGGCAACGAAGTGACCGAGGCTCAGATCGACAGTTGGTTGAAGTCACCCGGAGACATGATTTCCCAGGGTGAGGAAATCGTTGCCATCACGACGCCCAAGGTGACGGTTGAACTGGAAGCTCCAGCAAGTGGCCGGATCGTGGATATTCTGGTGGAGCCAGACGAGATCGTCGCTGTTGGCACCATATTGGCGATCATTGAAACCTGACACACAATGCACATCGCCTTTGCCGGGTGCATGGGAATCCATGTCTCCACAAGGTGAAAACGGATCACCGCAGATGCGGCGGTGAGACATCCGCCACCATTTCCTGATACCGATTTCGCCTGTTTCACGTCTGCCGGCGGATCTTCTTCCGATGCGCAATAAGTGTCATTATCAACTGCAATTATCGTGAACGCCTATCTCTGGACTTACAACAATCGCCCACCCATCGCCAAAGCTGCCTGGTTCGCCGGATGTACCTCACCAGGAATCAACCGTGGTCCCAACCCAGCCCCATATGGGAATCACTCACGAGTATTGCGGGGCGGGTGACGCCGATGTTGTTTTGCCTTAGAAGGCAATGGATGTGCTCCCAAAGGGGACGATTTTCTGGTGCTCGACTCTCTCAAGATCCAAAATTTCACTGTTTTCAGGGATGCCCAGCTGAAGTTTTCCAGCGGTCTCAACGTCATTGTCGGGGCGAATGGCACCGGAAAGACCCATCTTCTGAAACTCCCTTATGCTGTCATGGCAATGAGTGCCGAAGAATCAAGGAAACACAACGGAGTACCAACCAAAAGACGGTTGCAGACCGGGATTGCGGAAAAGCTCAACAATGTCTTCCGTCCAGAAGATCGCCTGGGCCGTCTTGTTCACCGTCAGAGAGGGCGCAACAGGTGTGACGTGAATATGCGATTCAAGCGGCCTGAGTCATCCTTGTCCTTTGAATTTTCCTCTCTTGCCGAATCCGAAGTTACCGTGAAACGCACACTTTCCGAATGGCAGACCAACCCCCCGGTGTTTATTCCCACCCGGGAACTGCTCACCATTTACCCCGGATTTGTGCCGCTCTATGAAACACGCCATCTGGAATTCGATGAGACGTGGCGGGATACCTGTCTCCTGCTCGGGGCACCAGCACTGAAGGGAAAACGGGAAGCGGCCATTGCAAGTCTGGTTGAACCCTTGGAACAACAACTCGGTGGGCGCGTGGTTCTTGACAATAATGGCCGTTTCTATCTGGTGCCGTTCAATGCAAGCAAGCTGGAGATTGCACTGGTCGCCGAAGGATGGCGCAAGATTTCCATGCTCGTGCGGCTGATCTCCACTGGCTCACTGCCCGACAAAGGATGCTTGTTCTGGGATGAGCCGGAAGCCAATCTCAATCCCCAACTCATTCGTGAAGTGGCGCGGGCCCTCCTGGGGATCTGCAACGCAGGCATCCAGGTCATCGTGGCCACACACAGCCTGTTTCTGCTTCGGGAACTCGAAATCCTGCTCAAATGTGAGTTTGACAGCGTCAAGGATTGCTATTTCGCGCTGCACCGCAGCGATGATGGTGTTGATGTGTCTCAATCCAAGGACATTGAGGATGTCAACCCCTTGCTCTTGCTGGATGAAGATTTGAGACAGTCAGACCGTTACGTTGAGAATTTCATGTCGCGTGTGGGGACGAACTGATGACAACAATCACCGAAGGGAAACTCATCTTCAGTTTTCCATCGACCTACCAAGCCAGTCAATATGATGAATGGTCTTTCTATCGGAATCAATTCCAGTCTGTCGCAGGTGGGTGCAAGGCCGTTGATATCCTCTGCGGTGACGCTCGTGTAGCCTGGTTGATTGAAGTGAAGGACTATCGGTGCCACCCGCGCACCAAGCCGACATCTATCGCTGATGAGCTGACCATCAAGGCACGGGATACATTGGCCGGCTTGGCGGTGGCGGCAAAAGTGGCAAGCGTGGCCAGCGAACAACAGCAGGCCAGGACATCCTTGCGATCAAACAAATGGCGGATTGTTCTTCATTTGGAACAACCGTCTCTCACATCGAGGCTCCGGCCCAAGCCCTTGGACATCGCCACGTTATTGCAAAAACTCAGAACCAAAAAGTTGAAGGCAGTCGACGTGCGTCCCATCATTTGTGATCAGACCGATTGTCACAAATATGTTCCCTGGACCGTTCAATGACGCGCGCATAAGGGATCACCAAAATCTCCGGGGTCAGCATCCATGTCTGGAGTCAAGTGATTTTTTAGGAGCTTATATACTTAACTACCCAAACAACAGCCAGCTAAGTCATTGAATCCCCAATATTTCCTTATTTTGTAAATTGCAAAAAAATAACCCGCCTGTTTGATGGGCGGGTTGACCTATCCGCGCAGGGCCGAGAAGTTTCTAACTTATTGATTCAGTGAGATTATTTCGGGTATTTAAGTATATAAGCCCCCATTTTTAGGTTTCTTCCCCAGCGTTATTCATGTTTTTCCACACTGTTTCCACACGTCAGGCACACGGAGTCCAACCCACCCGCTGCGGCTGGCGGGTCTGTGGGGGGGGGGGGGCAGATGGGTGTGCGTTCCTCCCAGTGGCGTTGATCGCTTCGCAACGCATTGGCGGTGACGATCAGGCGTCGCATGACGGCGGTGATGGCCACATTGTGGTGTTTTTCCTTGGCGACCCACCGGTCAGTGAATTCCGTCATCTCGTCATGAGTGATCCTGGCGGTGTTGGCCGCCATAGTGAGGACATCACGCGGTCGTCGCCGCCCGCCGGTGATGTGGCGAACACCGGTCTTTTGACCCCTGTAACGCGCCATCGGGCCGGTCACGACCGCGGCGCTGATCGGCTGTATGTGCGCGCTGGGCAGTCTCAGCGGCCGTCACCGCCCATGCGCGGCCGCGCGACCGGCAACCTACCAGGATATGTACTGGATACCCCGCCCCACAGGGTGGCGGAAGTGCTCGCTGGCACATTGCATACACAGCTCCGCCCCGCATCGCGCCATGTGCGCGTGAGTTCAATTTTCGGGTATGAATTGTTCGACCCCTTTGACCGCGGGCGTGGCGGCCGCGGCGGTTGATGGATCATTGACGAGCCGGAACTGCATCTCGGTCCGGATATCGTGGTGCCTGATCTCGCCGGCTGACAACGTACGACGATGCCGAACCACCCGGATGTCCCTTATTTCGAGATTACCCCGAATTGGGTCTGCAAAGTGCTGTCACCCTCAACCCGCCGCACATCTCTGGTTCGTGGATCCCGACACCAAAACGCTGGAAGTGTTCGAACTCCGCAAGGGACAGTGGTTGCTTCTGGCGACATTCACCGGCGGTGTCGCGATCTCACAACCCCCTTTCGATGCGATCAGCTTTCCCCCGGATGTGCTCTGGCCGGACGGGATACAGGCAGACGGGGACGGGGAAGACACGAACAGATGAGGGTTGGGGCAGGTCACCCATCAATCGCAGCACCTCCGCCCCCAACGGTAGTTTGCTCAGAACCCTTTGCCGATACGGGGATAATCTTCTATAGCTGTCCACTGACCCACAGACGGTGCCACGAGAACGCACATTTCTCGGCCAGCGACAATCGCACGCCCCTCGCCACGGCCGCTTGATGCACCTCACCAGGAATCAACCGTGGTCCAAATCCATCCATATGGGAATCACTCCCTGCTTGGATTCCTTCCTTGTGTTCGACCTCCGGCTTCGTTAGCTTGAGCTTTTCCCAAGACTTGGAGGAGACTGATGAGAATATCAATACTCGGAATGGGCGCTGCGTCTATGATGGCGATGTCGTTTGGGGCAAGCGCTCAGGCGATGGACCATAGCGGCGTGACCGTTGAAATACTCACGCGGCCGGGGCCGGTTATCGCCCAGCGGCTGGTTGAGCGCGGTGAAGAGTTTGGTGCAATGACCGGAGCCGAAATCCGCGTCAACGAGGTGCCTTTTGCCGAACTGTTCCAGAAGATACTGACAGATTGGGCAACCGGTACAAACTCGATTGATGTCGGTGTGTTCGCATCGGGTTGGGCAACTGAATTGGTCGATGGCGATCTTGTTGAGGCGTTGGACGATTATATTGCCAACGACAGCATGATCGATATTGATGATATTGCCCCGTACTTCCGTGAGTATAACCAGAAGATTGGCGGCAAGACCTACCTGATTACCGTCGATGGCGACTTTCAGATGATTTACTATCGCAAGGATGTTCTGGATGCTAACGGACTTGAGCCGCCGCGGACCTGGCCTGAATATCTGGAAGTGGCATCACAGATTCACGGGCAGGATATGAATGGTGATGGCGAAGGTGATTTTGGTTCCTGCATCTTCAAGAAACGAAATGCACAATCGTATTTTGCGATCGGAACAATTGCCGCGAGCCTGGTGCAATCCAAAGGTACAGGTGAAGGTATCTTTTTCAACAATGACGATATGACGCCAAAGATCAATAACGAAGCCTGGCAGGAAGCATTCCGCCTCTACAAGGCGACAGGCGAATTTGGTCCTCCCGATGAGTTGAACCACGATATTGGTGATACGCGGGCATTGGTCCAATCCGCCCGTTGTGGTCTGGCCATTGATTGGGGTGATATCGGCCCATTATCTATCGATGATTCAGGTGCCGCAATCCGTGACAAGATGTATGCTGCGATTGCGCCGGGTTCAACGCGTGCCTTGAACACGGAGACCGGCAAACTTGAAGACTGCAATCCGACCTTGTGTCCGTATGCTGTCGACGGGATCAACTATGCACCTTACGCCGCGTTCGGTGGATGGTCGGGTGCCATCAACAAGAAGTCGGCCCCGGAGGTCAAACAGGCGGCCTACGATTTCCTGTCGTATGTGAACCAGGCGGCGCAGTCGAATGTCGATGTGACAATCGGTTGGACCGGCTACAACCCGTATCGTAATTCCCAGCTTGATAATCCAGCTCTCTGGATTGAGGCGGGCTTTAGCCCTGCATATGCCGATAATTATCTTGGCGCCATCAAGGAGAGTCTGAACCATCCGAATATGGCTTCAGACATGAAAATTCCTGGCGCACAGCAATATACGGGTGTTATTCTCGACCGTGAACTGGCCCGCTTTCTTGCTGGTGAGATCACTGCAGAACAGGCAACCGCCAATATCGAAGAAGCATGGGAAGAAATCACCGAAGATTTTGGTCGTGAAAGTCAGAGAACAATTTACAATCTATCGCTCGGCATCACCAACTGAGTCTGGATGACAAACAACATGAAAACGCGGCCCGGTCATTCCCGGGCCGCGCATTCAAGAGGATTCGTGGAGTGGTTGGACCGCAACTCGAGGCATATTTTCTTATGGCCTGCGGTCATCATGATCCTGATTTTTTCGATCTTTCCTTTGATTGCCTCGGCGATCATGGCCCTGAGCCGCATCCGTTTTCGCGGTGGAGGCTATAACGTTCGATTTGTCTGGTTTCAGAATTTCGAAAAACAGCTTTTTGGCTCTGAACAGTTTCATTTCCTGGGGACCTTTGCCGGCATGTCAATTCTGGGTTGGCTGGTCGCTGCATTGACCACGGTCGGAATCGCTGTCTGGATTGTCAGCTATATTCGTTCATCCTTTACAGTGATCGGTTTCGTGGGAAGGCTTATCACCTGGGGGTTTACCCTCGGAGTCGGCTGGATGCTAGCGGCAACCCTGTTTTCCGGCCATCCATTCGGGACGCTTGGCACGACGCTCTTCTATGTGATTGTCGGCTGCGGTATCCAGTTTATCATTGGCCTGAGCCTCGCATTCCTGTGCTCTCTTCCGATCAGGGGGCGGGGGTTTTTCCGGGTGGTGTTTTTTGTTCCGTTGATGATTACGCCGATCGGCGTTGGCTATGCGTTTCGCATGATGGCCGACACCACGAAAGGCCCGTTCTCACCGGTCTGGCAATGGGCAGGCCTGAAGGATTTTGCCTGGGCGGCTGATCCATGGGCCGCACGGTTTTTTATCATGATTGGTGACAGCTGGCAGTGGATTCCGTTTATCTTTGTCGTGATGCTTGCGGCCCTGGAAAGTGTTCCTCGCGACTATGTGGAAGCGGCGCAGGTCGACGGTGCGACAGGATGGGAAATCTTTCGCGATATCACGTGGCCGCAGGTGGTGCCGGTTGCAGCCACGGTCTTGTTGATCCGGGTGATCGAAGGTTTCAAGATTGTTGACCTACCCAATATCATGACCGCTGGCGGTCCTGGAATCGCGACCGAATCGATGACTCTGCACGCTCTTTTCGCATGGCGATCGCTGGATCTCGGTCAATCATCTGCAGTGGCCTATTTGCTGCTTTTCGTGACCGTCGTTACCTGCGTGTCTTTCTTTAATCTGGTGGTTCTGCGGAGAGTTCGCGCATGAGCAGGACGCTGATGCAACGGCTCTTCGAGCCGCGTTCAATCCACGAAATCGCACCCGGAACGGGCGTGATCGTCTATTCGGCGCTATTCCTGTGGACAGCTTTCGTACTCTTTCCCATTTATTGGGTCTTCATCACCAGTTTTAAAACCCCGGTCGATGTCAATAGCGGCCCCGTTTATTTGCCCTTTATCGACTTTTGGCCAAGTCTGCATGCTTGGCAGGATCTGTTCGTCTTCGATTACAAGGATACGTTGCGAGCATATATGAATTCGCTGATCATCGCCTTGTTTTCGACTGCGGGGAGCGTCCTGATTGGATCAATGGCAGCCTATGCTTTGGCACGATTTGAGTATCGTCCAAAATTCGGCGTCATTGTCATGTTTATCCTGGTCATGGGCGTGGCCTTTTACACGGTCGGGTCATTTGGCGTCGATTGGAGACTGGCGAGTGCATCCGGTATCGCGGTTTTTGTTTTTCTCGTGATGTCTCTCAGCCGGCATTTCAAATTGCAGTTGAGCAATGGTGATATTCTCTTCTGGGTCATTTCGCAGCGTATTCTGGCACCAATCGTGGTTGTCGTTCCGATCTATCTGATGTTTCAGCAGGTCAACCTGTTGGATACCCATATTGCGATTATTCTCACCTATACAGTGATCAATCTGCCGATCGTCGTATGGTTGATGTACGACTTTTTCCGTTCCATCCCATTCGATCTCGAGGAGAGCGCACAACTTGACGGTGCATCGCGCCTGTGGATTTTCTGGGACATCGTTTTGCCACTGTCGCGCTCCGGCCTCGCAGCAACGACATTGTTGGTGATGATCCTTGCATGGAACGAGTATTTGCTCGCACTTTTTCTCTCCACGAGTCAGGCCCAGACAATGCCGATTCTGGTCGCCGCGATGAATGCAGGGGAACGTGGAATCTTGTGGTGGACGATGTCTGCGGTGATCATCGTGATGATTATTCCTGTTATTGTGCTCGCGGTCGTTCTGCAGCGATTCATTGCCAAAGGTCTCCTGCTCGGCGCAGTGAAAGGATAGTTCATGACGGTCATTCTGGACAATATTTCAAAGTCTTTTGGTCAGGTCAGAGTGTTGCATAATCTTTCTCTCGAGGTCGAGGACGGAGAGTTCCTGGTGCTGCTCGGCGCTTCGGGTTCCGGCAAGTCGACCGCATTGCGCATGATCGCTGGCCTTGAAGCCGTGAGCGAAGGACGAATCGAGATTTCCGGCCGCGATGTCACGGAGGACCTGCCGAAGAACCGTGATGTTGCCATGGTGTTTCAGTCCTATGCCCTTTACCCGCATAAGACCGTGGCAGAAAATATCGGTTATCCGCTCAAGATCAGGCGAATCAGTCGGGCAGAGCGCGATACACAGGTGCGCGATGTGGCCTCGCAGGTTCAAATCGACGGGTTGCTTGAACGATATCCACGCGAATTATCCGGCGGTCAACGCCAACGCGTCGCCTTGGCGCGGGCCATGGTGCGTCGCCCTGCGGTGTTCTTGATGGATGAACCATTGTCCAATCTTGATGCCAAGCTGCGGGGTCATATGCGCGCTGAACTCAAACATATGCAGCATGAACTCGGGATCACCACAATCTACGTGACTCATGATCAGGTTGAAGCGATGACACTGGCGCATCGGGTGGCCCTTCTTGAAGGCGGAAAACTGCAGCAACTGGCGGAACCGAAGACGATCTACGAGAATCCAGAAAGTCTTTTTGTCGCGCAGTTTATTGGTTCGCCACCCATGAATGTTGCCCATGGCAGACTTGAAAATGGGACCTTCATCATCGGCAATGATCGAATTGAGACGGGGGGTAACGCAACTGTTTCCAATGCGGTTATTGGCTTGCGTGCCGAAGATTGCCGGGTTGTCGGTTCGGGGGAAGGACAAATCCAGGCCAGCTTGTTCGCCAATGAACTGATTGGCGATCATACATTGGTGACGGCAAGAGTGGGCGCTGACAGTCTTGCCATCAAGGCACCCAAGGACTTTGACGGAGGTTATGACAGCGACATCGGAATCGATTTTGATCGTGAGAAGCTCTATCTGTTTGACAATGATACGGGTGAACGAATCCGGCGGCACTGAATCGCCGGCATTCCCCAATCTATAGGTTGAGTCACCGCGTATAACCGGACGCTGCCAATGCGGCGGCAGTCATGTGGGGCTCGCTCCGATCATGAATCTGGATCCCGAATATGGCCATAACTCATGAGGGGTTGGGTGGGGGTTCGAGATAGGTCACTTCAACCCCGCCACTAAACTCAATCCTTCCCGTGCTTTTGCCACGCCAATCTATCACCCGAAATTGGCCGGTTCGGCCTGCCCCCTGGATGAATTGGAATTCTGCCGGACCGTCACTTTGCAGCAAGAACCTATCTTTAATCAATTCAAATCCTTCTGCGCTGACTGAAAAACTGTCATTTGCATCGTCTCCCTGCCAGTAGAATCGCGCGTTTCCAGAGATGTTTGCGGAGGAACCATCCAGGCGTAAAAACAGCTGATCAGCGACGAGTCTTTGTGTCGAATCGTCCGCTCCGCTCCGCGTTGCCTGGACCTTTCGACCAATCAGACCATTTGAACCCGCAGATCCTGATTCAAACCAGACAGTCAGATTTGACCCGTCCTGCGGTTTTTCAACCAGGACACCATTTTCGAAACCGGCAAAGCTCAAGTCCCACCCTGCATTGGCCCGCTCAGAATTGAATTGATGGAGGCGACCATCGGGATAGGTGATGACACCGGACACTCCTGAAGCTCTGATTTGATTCTGCAGGAAGAGGGCGGAATCGGCCTGTACCTGTAAAGTTGCACCATCGCCCAATTGGGTCGCATAGGTCAGGCCTTCAACGCCACCAGCGTCACTGTCTGTCTGAGCGACGGGAATGCTTTGACCAGAGAAGCCAACCCAAAACATGATGGCAATGGCAAGAAGCGACGATGTCGGGAGAACCACATGGAGCAGAGTCGATGTCAACCGATTGCCGGCGAGGGCCATGGCTGATCTCACTCTACGCCTGCTCGGAGACAATCATGGATATGAAGAATTCCTTCCAGCCGTGTCGGGTCGTCAGGGTGAACAGCGAACAGGCAGGTGACCTTGTGAATGTTCATGAGCCCGACAGCTTCTGCCACCAGTGAGTCAGAGGTAATCGTGAACGGATCCCTGGTCATCACATCGCGTGCCTGTAACGTCAGTAATCCGTCCATATGCCGTCGCAGGTCGCCGTCGGTAATGATACCGACAAGTGCACCGCTCGAGTTACAGATTCCGGCCACGCCAAACCCCTTTTTCGTCATGACCAGCAATGCGTCTGACATGGCGGCATCGTCTTCGATCAGGGGGAGTTCATCTCCAGTATGCATCAAATCGCCAACCCGCGCCAATTTTGCGCCGAGTGATCCCCCGGGATGAAACTCACGGAACCGCGCTGGCGTAAACTGCTGATGCTTCATCAGTGCAATGGCAAGCGCATCGCCAAGCGCCAACATCATGGCTGTCGAGGTCGACGGGACGATATTTTCGCCGCAGGCTTCATCCACCGAGGGCAGCAGAATGCCGATGTCAGCCTCCTGCATCAATGTGCTGTCCGCAACGTTGGCGACCGCAATCATTGGTATGGAGAAATGCCGTGAGTAAGCAATGATATCGGCAAGTTCACTGGTCTCGCCCGACTTGGACAACACGAGAATACAGTCTTTGGGGGTCATCATTCCCAGATCCCCATGACTCGCCTCGGCTGGATGCACAAAATGTGCCGGCTTGCCGGTCGAGGACAGGGTCGCAGCTATCTTACGGGCAATATGGCCTGACTTGCCCATACCGGACACAATGATGCGCCCTTGGACTCCGGCAATCAGCGTGGCGGCGTCAGCAAAATCGTCGCCGATTGAATCGGCCAGATCACGCAGTGCATTGGCCTCGTGCTCGATCACTTGCCGTCCGATGTCCATGATATGATGTGATGACGGGTCAGAGACCGTGGATTCGCCCGTCAGCTTTGTCTCTGTGGATTCCATATTTATCAATGGGCAAAAATATCCTTGCCGGACCAACCCAGAAGGTCGATATCGGCGCGAACCGGAAGGAATTCAAAACACTTTTCTGCGAGCTTCATACGCCCTTCGCGTTGCAAAATATAATCAAGGGACTGTCTAATCGCATGCAGATGAATGACGTCGCTGGCGGCATATTGCAGCTGTTCTTCAGTCAAATGAATCGCGCCCCAGTCTGACGATTGCAATTGCTTCTGCAGTTCAATTCCGAGCAGGTCTCGGCACAGGGCCTGAAGACCATGTTGTTCGGTGAATGTACGGGCCAAGCGCGATGCGATTTTGGTACAATAAACCGGGCTGATATTGTATCCAAACCGACCTTTGAGAGCGGCGATATCGAAACGGCCAAAATGAAAGATCTTCAGGATTGCGGGGTCTTCCAACAGTCTTTTGAGGCGTGGGGCACTCTGCTGCGATTGGGAAATCTGAATGATATCAGCATCGCCATCGCCGGTTGAGAGTTGCACCAGGCACAGGCGGTCTCGCGGCATCTGAAGACCCATCGTTTCAGTGTCGATGGCAACTGCGCTCTCGCAGAAAAAGCCTTCCGGGAGATCCTCGTTGTGAAGCCGAATTCGCACGCAGTTCATTCCCTCTTTTGTCGGTTCAGGCATGGTCTGACCACAATATCGCGGAAAATCACCCCTTCCTCCCGAATATCACAAGACAGAAAGGCGTTCATTTCGCTTTTTCTGATCGCAATCTGGTGTCCGGAAGGTGAGTCCGGCGGTTTCGCAAAAGCCAATGAAGACAATAACTCTATGAAATCAATACGCTGATGTTCCCCAGAAACTTTTCAGGAAAAAGTCACCCAAAGACAGGTTTGCACGTAGCAGATTGCGCACAAGATTCAAACCGAATTCTCGTTCCACAATATTGAAACGGGCAAAGCCTGGAACTGGTCGCCGAACGACAGAACTTTTTCGCCAGTGTAGAATACAACCCCTTGTTTGAACGCGTCGCCGGCAACGGATTGCAACCGTTTTAATCCCTTGAAGTTACCTTCCCGGATTGTGGCAGCCGCTTTGACCTCGACGTCAATCAGATTGTCAGGGGAGCGTTCTATGATGAAATCAACTTCGACTTTGTCTTTGTCACGATAGTGAAAAAAGTCATAGGCGTGTTCTGACCATGTCGCGTGCTTCAGCAATTCTGAGAAAATGAAGCTTTCCAGCAATGGCCCGAATAAGTTGCGATCCAGGCTCGACCGGTCAGCCGTGATTTTTCTGATCGCCGTGAGTAAACCTGAATCAAGAAAATGCAGTTTCGGTGTCCGATGAGGCGTTTCAACGCGTTGCGATGCCATGCAGGAAGAAATTGTATCAGATACATCTGTTCCAACACCCCGACATAACGCTGCACGGTTGGCGTGCTTAATTGAAGGTCATTGGCAATATGGGCATGAACAATCAATTGGGCGGACTGAATGGCCGCTGCCTGTAGGAGTCTCGCGGCGTCCCTGAGGTGATACGCATTTGTGATGTCTCTGATGTCGCGGGTTAAAAGCGTTCGAATATAATCGTCAACCCAGGCCCGGCGGCGTGCTGGCTTTGGTCTTCCCAGCATTTCAGGATAACCGCCCGTGAGTACACGGTCGGCGATGTCGGTAACCTCGTAAGGGCCAAACGGAAACGGTGTCGTTGATGTCTCAAACAGACGGTCCAATGGGTTGCCCGCAAGCCGTTCAACCTCGATTTGTGATCAAGGTAACAACGCACACACCGCCATGCGTCCAGCCAGTGATTCACTTAAGGTCGGAATGGTCAGGATGTTGGCTGAGCCGGTCAGGAGAAATCGGCCGGGCCTTTGGTCTGCGTCCACCGCGATTTTGATTTCGCGGATTAACTCCGGTACGCGTTGAATTTCGTCGATCGTGACCGGCTTAAATTGCCGAATGAATCCGACAGGATCAGCACGTGCCGCCTGATAGACACCCTCATCATCAAGAGTCACATAGTGGCGATCTTCATTGGTGAGTTTTTTTGCGAGCGTTGTCTTTCCAGACTGACGTGGGCCTGAAATCAGCACAACGCGCGTGTCGCCCATGGCGTCTTTGATCTTGCATCCCAGAGAACGCGGATATTCGGGTCTATTTTCGTTGACCATTCTTCAATTCTGATCCGTCCAATCTTAAATTTACAAGCGTCCAATTTAAAACATCTGGTCATTCAGCCCCAAATAAGGAGCGGATGTCTGCTCAGAAAATGCAATGGATATGTTGGCACGTGATATTTTCAATGGGAAGATTATCGGAGATGGGGATCAATCGCTGGCATTGCGTTGTTGGATCGTGTGCCAGACAGCTTTTGTTCGTCAGATTTGACCGTCGGATCGCTGATGGCGAGTCTGCCACAGAAAATTGCAAAAGCGTCATGGAGCTTGGGATGGGTCGGCTCGATTGTTCCAGGCATCACCTCTGTGTTCGCTCATGCCGTTGTGGCACACTGAATTGGGACAATTCAGTCGAGGCATTTTTCAATGCCGGCGGTCCCAACGATATCGGAAACGGCATTTTGGTGAAGTCCCGCCCCAGAGCGGACTTCTTTGCAGCGCGGCAGGGGCGTATGAGCAGTGACGATTGAAGTGGCTTCAGGAACCCTTCCCGTTCCAAACGTGACGTCCAGACAATTTGCCCGTTTCGGTCACTGCGTTGCGCGCGATGCCGTTATCCGTGACTTGGCTGCTCATTCTGTCTGGAAAATGGTGCCCAGAAGAGGACTCGAACCTCCACGCCCATTTCGGGCACTAGCACCTGAAGCTAGCGCGTCTACCAATTCCGCCATCTGGGCAGATTGCGTCTCGGCGTCACCTAATCGCTTATCATCTTTATGTCAACGAACGGGAACCACTGATCGTCACTCAGTTTGAAAATGAACCAACCTGTTTTTGTGAAGTGTGAAGACGAATCAGTTGCCATTCCCGCTCATTGATTTTATGCGCTGATTTAGCGGTTGAGCTGCTTGAGACAATATTTTTCTCGTCAACTCTGGAGGTTGTTGGTGGCGTGTCTTGGACGTGCCAGACGATTGGCTGTCTGCAACAGCGAACACAATCACACCGGGTCATGCCCCCACAGACAATACGCCATCTGCAGACGATGGGCGCAATAATGTCCAGATGACGTCAGATGTTCCAGACAATTCCGGATCCGCATGCTGCGCGCTTTCCGACTGCCCATCACTGGAATGCAACTCAAACAACAAATGACTATCCCTATAAAAACAGCCGGGTCCACAATTCGCAGCCGCGCTCAAACAGATTCAACCGGGTGGGCGCCCGGCTCAATCCTTAAGGTTGTCGCCAACTCTCAGGTTGATTGACGCGCCACAACCAACCGCTTCGTTCATGGCGCCTACCGGTTTGAACTGAGCAGTGATTCCATGCGTGGCGACATGGAAGAAAATGACCCATGACCGAACCCCCGCAGTCAACTGACAGAATCTGCGACTTTTCATCTGTTCCTCTGCGAACTCCTGCAGAGGAACAGATGCGATCGCCCTTTCCTCACCACAGGAAACACCAGAAAAAGACATTTGAGATGACAGCCCAAAATCGCGACACTAGACCACTCCACCAAAGGGTGGTGACTTTGCATGAGACTCAGCGGCATCCTTCGTGAGATTCAGCAAACACCAGAGAACCGCCTCGAGGAACAGACGGTTATCCGTCGCGGTTCTTCCTGGATCCGTCGCCTTGCCCGGACACAGCCACGCCACCCGCGCCTACATCGCGTTGGCCAATACCGCTCTGCCGGCACTCATTCCTGTCATCGGCCTGTTCTGCTCCTGTCGTTTGACCGGCTTGCGCTGCAGACAGAATAAACCCCATCACTCAAGAGGCAAGATGACTGTCGACGGGGCTCATCCGGAGACCGGCAGGTCCCGACACAGTCTCCGGGCCTTAGAAAGTCATGTCATAGCCTCCTTGTGACCTGATCCTTGCTATCATTCACGAGAACTTAATTTGATTACCGCAGTTTTGTTACATATACTTGTCTATTAAGCCCTCACTGACTTTATTTCGAATAGGAGACACGGTTATGACAATCTTGCATCGATGCCCTCCTGCCAACCCTAGACGCTCTTCGATCAGCATCCATTGAGCGAGCTGTCCTTGGTTCTTTTGATCCCGAGATTTCCCGCAGACTGCGTGACAACGCGTGTCCCTATCTTCATTCTGTTCTTGTGCCACCCGAAATCGATCCGTTTGAATATGCCCGCGGTGCCGACATCATTCACCTCTGCTGGGAAAATATGGATCGACCTCAGGCCTCACTTGATACGGAATTCCTAGCCGAGGCGACGCGCCGTGGGCAAAGGATTGCCCTTTGGCATGAAGAGGATCCTGTCCGCATGCAGGAAATCCGCCATCTGCCGGTTTTCGGAATTTGCTCGGACCGCCCTGAACTTATCCACCCTTTTCGACCGCCACACCAATGGCCGGTCAACATCGTCTGTCATCGTGGGGCCACCGAATTTGCCCCGGAAAATACCCTTCCCGCCTTTCATTGTGCATTTGCCGCCGGCTTCTCCTGCGTCGAGATCGATGTCCACAATACGTGCGATGGCAACCTTGCCGTGATCCACGACCTCACGTTGAACCGGACCACCAATCGGACAGGGGCTGTCAGCTGGCAGAGCGCAAAGGACCTTGCCATGCTTGATGCCGGGAGCTGGATGAACCCACATTTTCATAACGAGGGGGTTCCTGAGCTTCGGTCCGTTCTTGATCTCGCCCGCCACTATGACGGCACTCTCTATATTGAACTGAAGTCTGCTGATCCCGCGCGCCTGCTTGACGAAGTCATTGATTCGGAGATGTTGCCCCGGTGTTTTTTCTGGTCTTTTGACTTTGCCACCCTGAAAACCATTCGCGCACTCTCGCCCACAGCCCGCATCATGGTCCGCCGTCAGGATCATCAATCACTTCGTGCTGCCACCGAGACATTGTCCCCTGAGATCATTGAGTATGCTCTGGATGATGATTGGCGGGAAATCATCCAGTGCCAATCGTACGGCATTCAGGTCATGATTGCCTATATGGGGCGAGACCCAGCAATATTCGATCGTATCATCAAGTTACGGCCAGACTTCATCAACCTGAACTCCCCATTTGCGTTTCGTGAACATCTGCACAAATACCAAAAACTCTCATAATGGGAGGCATCCTGTCAATCATTTCTCGGCTGCAATGATTGGGTTCGTTTGAACAGAGATACCAAGATCCTTTCAGGAGAGTCGGCTTCAGCGGGTCGACTCCGGATGAGTGTAGAATCTAGCTTCAAGGGTTCCCGTGACCACATTTTGGCACAAATGTGGTTTTCTGTTCTGAAAACCGCGTGAGATGGTGCGTTGTGGGATAAAACATCCCTGTTTGTCGCGGATTTTCAGGTTGATTGACGCGCTTCAGGACAGGTCGCGATTCATGACACATGTCCAAAAACTTCGATCATGCACAGACCACTGCTGTTTTCACCCTGTCTAGATTATTGACTTCCAGAATCTTATCCAGAAATCAATATGTTCAACTTCCTATCAGAAACATGGTTATGGGACGGGGAAACGGTGTATCCGCCGTGATTCTCCCGGGGTTCTTCACCTTACCCGGAAGCATCGGCGCTACCCGCGCGCCCATCGCGTCTGTCAAGATTGTTCTCTCGACACTCATCCTGTCACCGCCCTCGTCGGTTCCTGCCGCCTTTTCGGCGTGCGCTACAGGTAGAAATAACCGCCAAGCGCTCAACAATGTCATGTTGAAAGATCATCGGAGCGTGGCCGATGCGATCTTGCAGGCAGGCCATTCGGGCGTCAAGAACGAGGGTTCATGCTCTGCCGGGTCGCATGATGCCAACCCGCGTTCCATCATGCACGACAGATATTCAATCAGCAGCGGGGCCTTGCGGTTGCCGGCAGGGTCCGGTTGACTGGCCAATCACGAGTTCGGTCTTGAGAAGGACATTTTCGGGCCGCCTGGTGGGTTCATTGAGGATCGAAATGAGCATTTCCGCAACCAGCCTGCCAGCTTCACGAACCGATGATCGGGTGGCCGTGAACTGTGAGATGGCATCGGGCGCAGTGAGATAGGAAATCACGTCATCATGCGTGACGATTGATACGTCGCGCCCCACCCTGAGGCCGCGCTCGTCAAGTGCCCGACGTACGCCCATTCCGGTGAGTTTCGAAGACACCACAAAGGCGGTCGGCGGATTTGCACCTTGCAGAAAGTTCCGACCCTCGCGATGCCCAAAATGCTCCGTCATTTCAGCGTTTCGGATCAAGGCCGGGTCGGGCATCAGGCCACGCTCCGTCAATGCCTCAACATATCCCGCCTGACGCCGCACTGCGAAGTCCAAACTCTCTGGACCGTTCAGCAGGGCGATACGCCGATGGCCGAGATCAAGCAGCAGGTTGGTGGCATCCTTGAACGAACTCTTGTTGTTCACATCAACCCAGTTATAGTTCAGGTCAGTCCCTGACGATCGGCCATGGACGACAAAGGGAATTCCGATGGCACTCAGCACGGGAATCCGACTGTCCTTCACCCGCGGCAACTGGATGATGATGCCATCGAAGCGTCCGCTTGCAGCGATTTGTCGATAGGCACGCTGTTCGTCTTCGTCCTCGATCGAGGTGAGAACAACGTCGTAGCCATGCTGCGAATAGCACCCGGACGCGCCGGCAAGAAAATCCGCAAAGACAGGATTCGCCGTTGCATGCTGATTGCCACTGGGAATGACATGACCAATGGCCATCGCACGCCCAGTCGCCAGTCCCCGCGCCCGTGCATTGGGAGAATAATTGAGCTGCTGCGCAGCTTGCCGAACCCGTTTTCGTGTTGATTCCTTGACCTCGGGATAACCGTTCAATGCCCGGCTGACGGTCGTTTGCGAAAGGCCGAGTGACTGGGCCAATTGTTTGAGATTTGTCGTGCCGTGCAATTCGGTTCAATCTCCGCGGGCGAGCACAAGATTTCTGATTGAAGTCATACCGATGAACAGTTGCGTCCACGGGGCTGTATACATGATTCAAAAAACGACGATATTGTCTTGACACGATGAATATACATGCGTTATCGAAAGATTCAAAGCGCTTTGAAAACTTGCATGCCAGCGACTTTTGACCTTCAGAATACTGGGGTTCCGCGATGTGTCGGCTGGTTTTCTTGCGCAGGGAATGCGAAGGGTAGAGATTTGGGAGACAAACATGACAAGTAACAAGCTGAATCTGGCCGGGTTATTTGCCGGTTGCCTGATGGCTTCCGGCGCGGGGGCTCAGGATCTGGCATTTCCGGTGGGCGAAGGAGACTTCAACTGGAGCAGCTATCAGGCGTTTGCGGATTCGCATGATTACAGTGGTGAACTCCTGACAATATTCGGCCCCTGGCTGGGACCAGATCAGGTCAATGTGGAATCTGTACTGAAATATTTTGCCGCGGCCACGGGTGCTGATGTACGCTATGTGGGTTCGGACAGTTTTGAACAACAGATCCTGGTAGATGCTGAAGCCGGGTCAGCACCGAATATCGCCGTTTTTCCGCAGCCGGGTTTGGCTGCCGACATGGCCAGTCGTGGCTTTCTGGTTCCTTTGACCGAGGGCACGGATGACTGGATTCGTGAAAACTATGCCGCAGGCCAGTCATGGGTGGACCTCGGAACCTTTGCGGATAAAAATGGCAATGAGAATCTTTTTGGATTCTTCTACAAGGTCGATGTGAAATCACTGGTCTGGTACGTTCCCGAGAATTTTGAAGATGCGGACTATGAAATTCCTTCCACGATGGAGGAACTGAAAGAACTGACGGACCAGATCGTGGCGGATGGTGAGACGCCTTGGTGTATCGGATTGGGGTCGGGAGGTGCGACCGGCTGGCCGGCGACCGACTGGGTCGAGGATCTGATGCTCAGAACCGCATCGCCGGAAATCTACGACCAATGGGTGGCCAACGAAATTCCCTTTGATCACCCCTCTGTCATTGCCGCAATCGATGAATTTGGATACTTCGCACGCAACGATGACTATGTGGCTGGCGGGACCGGGACTGTCGCTTCGACCGATTTCCGTGATTCGCCGAAGGGATTATTCTCGTCTCCACCCCAATGTTACCTGCATCGGCAGGCTTCATTCATTCCTGCCTTTTTCCCCGAAGGAGTTGAAGTCGGCTTGGACGCCGATTTCTTCTATTTTCCTTCCTATGCCGGACTGGATTTGGGTAACCCGGTCCTTGGTGCGGGAACATTATGGGCCATCACGGCTGACAGTGGTGCGGCGCGTGGGTTGATGGAGTTCCTTCAGGCTCCGATCGCGAACGAAGTCTGGATGGGGCTTGGCGGTTTCATGACGCCGCATAGTGGGATCAACCCATCGGTTTTCAAGGATGAAACAGTGGCCAAGATGAACGAGATCCTTCTTTCCGCCACAACCTTTCGGTTCGATGGCTCTGACCTGATGCCGGGGGGTGTCGGTGCCGGCAGCTTCTGGACGGGAATGGTCGATTACTCCGGTGGAAAATCTGCAGCCGATGTTGCGGCCGAAATCCAGTCATCATGGGATGCGCTGAAATAGCGGTACACGCGACAATATTGGGGGAGGCAGATTTTTTTGCCTCCTTCCATGTCGAACGATACAGTTGCAAACCCTCGCGACAGTGGCGGTGGCTGCTTGACCGGGACTGAGGCTTCCAGAAATGCTGGCATCTCGCACAAGCGGCAGCGCAGAGATCACCTGGGTTATCATCGATCGGTGTCGGCGGACTGAATCCGGGAGGACATCATGCATCCTGCATTACAAGGTCTAATCACCATCATCATCGGAGTCGGTGGATGCATTGGTTATTTCTATCTGTCCAATCAGATTCTCGATCGGGTGGTGTTTCCTCCGCGCAAGAATGATGCAGGTCGAAATATCAACCGGGCCAATGCTGTGCGGCCATGGCTATTCCTCCTGCCAGCCATGGTTGCACTTGGCCTCTATCTTGCCTACCCGGTATTTTCGACATTGTGGTTGAGCCTGACCGACCGTTCCCAGAATGGCGCATTTGTTGGATTGGCCAACTACAACCAGATGTTCAGCGAAGCCAAATTCTGGGAAGCGATGTTGAACAACATGATGTGGCTGATCGTTGTACCAGCAGCATCGACGGCATTCGGACTTCTGGCAGCCCAGCTGACCGACCGAATTTCATGGGGCAATATCGCAAAGTCGATCATCTTTATGCCGATGGCCATCTCGTTTGTCGGCGCAGCGGTTATCTTCAAACTGATCTACGATTCGCGACCGGTCGATCAGGCTCAGATCGGAGTCCTGAATGCGATCTGGCTTCAGTTTGACGGTGGTTTGGGGTCTCTGCTTCTGCTCAAACTCCTCCCGGGTATCATCGTTCTCAGCTTTGCGGCCATTGCGTCCTACATTGGCTGGATTATTCTGCGCCCGTTGATCACGGGCGATGCGGCAGGCGGCGCGCTGATGGTGGTTGCACGCATTGCCGGTGTTGCGGTCAGTGCATTTTTTCTTGTGCGTTCACTTATTCTACTCCTTGGGGTCATGAGTTTCAGCCCGACTTATGGTGAACCGCAACAATGGCTGACGATTCCGTTCTGGAACAATTTTTTCCTCATGATCGTGTTGATCTGGATCCAGACCGGTTTTGCGATGGTCATCCTTTCAGCGGCGCTGCGGGGCATTCCCGAAGAAACTGTGGAGGCGGCCATCGTTGATGGTGCCAATCCTTTCCAGGTATTTTTTGGAATCAAGGTGCCGCAGATCACCGGTACCATTGTCGTCGTGTGGACGACGATCACGCTGGTTGTCCTGAAGATCTTCGATATCGTGTTCGCCATGACCAATGGACAATGGGAAACGCAAGTCTTGGCAAATTACATGTTCGACAAGCTGTTCCGTGCCAATGACTGGGGGGTCGGGTCGGCCAGTGCAATTATCATCATGATTCTGGTCTCACCGATCCTGGTTTGGAATGTTTATAATGCACGGAAGGAAATGCGCTGATGGACGGATTGGCGGGCACGAGTTCCAGACTCACCTGGGCGGTTCACATCTCGACAGCATTGCTTGTCGCATTGTGGCTTTTCCCCACTCTCGGTTTGCTGATCTCATCATTCCGAACGGCCGATCAGATATCTCAGTCCGGATGGTGGGCGTCGATGTTTCCATCCGAACAGCGCATCATTCAGCGTGCTGCTGATCCTGACGAATTCAGAAGTGAAGATGGCGACAAGTTTATTGTATCAGGTACCCTCTTTGCACCGGGCACCGAAAACGAGGTGATTGCCTGGGGAACCTCTTCGCGTCAGGTCGATGCTTATCGCCCCGGCGATATTGCCGATCTTGGCGACGGGGAAAGCATGAGGGTAACTGCCGATGGATTCTATAGCTGGCGGGGCAATGACGAACAGTTGTCAGGGCGGGGTCAGCGGATTTTCGTCACGGCGATTGCCCCTCCTGAATTCACGCTCAAAAACTATGAGCGCGTGTTGCTCAGCGGTGATAGCACCGATGGTATGGCAAAAGCGTTCTTCAACACGCTGACGGTGACGATCCCTGCGACGATCATTCCAATCGTTGTTGCAGCTTTCGCTGCCTATGCTCTTGCCTGGATGCAATTTCCCGGTCGTGCACTCTTGATTGCCAGCGTTGTGGGTCTCCTCGTTGTGCCACTGCAGCTGGCACTGATCCCACTCCTGCAGTTTCACAATGGAATCGGAATTGGCAAGGGCTACCTGGGCACCTGGTTGGCGCATACCGGCTTCGGGCTGCCGCTGGCGGTCTATCTCTTGCGCAACTACATGGTCGGGCTTCCCCGGGATATTATTGAAAATGCGAAAGTGGACGGTGCAACGGATTTCCAGATCTTTACCAAGATTATCGTTCCGTTGAGCTTCCCTGCCATGGCATCATTTGCGATTTTTCAGTTCCTGTGGACATGGAATGATCTGCTGGTTGCGCGTGTTTTCCTCATCGACGCCACCGGCGAGACGACGGTCATGACCAATCAGATTGTCGAGCTGCTGGGCACGCGTGGCGGAAACTGGGAAATTCTTGCGACGGCGGCCTTCGTTTCAATCGCTGTCCCGCTGGCCGTTTTCTTTGCCATGCAGAGATTCCTGGTGCGAGGCCTGTTGGCCGGATCTGTCAAGTAGAAGACCTAAGGGAAACTGAAGCGATGACATTGCGTCAGGCTTGCGCAACCGATGCGTCAGGGAGTGTGTTTCGGTTTGTTGATCCGGACTGGTGGCGCGGTGCCGTGATTTACCAGATCTACATACGCAGTTTTCAGGACAGCAACGCCGATGGGATCGGCGATCTGCGAGGAATTGAACAACGCCTTCCATATGTCGCCTCTCTCGGTGCCGATGTCATCTGGATATCTCCGTTCATGCCTTCGCCAATGAAGGACTTCGGCTATGATGTGTCCGATTACCGGGACGTCGCCCCCGAGCTGGGTTCACTGGAGGACTTTGATCATCTTGTCGAGACCACGCATCGCCATGGGTTGAGGCTCTTTATTGACCTCGTGCTGAATCATACCTCTGACCAGCATCCCTGGTTCAGAGAGAGCAGATCAAACCGCGAGAACCGCAAGTCAGCTTGGTACGTCTGGAGCGACCCCAAGCCAGATGGAACACCGCCCAACAATTGGCTGTCGATTTTTGGCGGAAGTGCCTGGTCCTGGGATGCGCGGCGTGAACAGTATTATCTGCACAATTTCCTTGCGAGTCAGCCGGATCTGAACTTTCACTGCAAAGACGTGCAGGACGCAATACTCGAGGTTGCAAAATTCTGGCTGGATCGCGGTGTTGACGGGTTTCGACTCGACACAATCAACTTTTATTTTCACGACAAGTCTCTGCGCGATAATCCTCCTCTTCCTGCGGATGAGCGAAACCCGTCCATTGCACCGCGCGTTAATCCTTACAATTATCAGGAACATATTTATTCCAAGAATCAGCCCGAGAATCTTGATTTTCTCAAACGGTTGCGTGGTGTGATGGACAGCTGCGGTGCAATCGCCTTCGGCGAGATTGGTGAGGCTCAAAACGGGCTTCGGCTCCTGGGTGAATATACCTCGAGCCGTGACAAGGCGCATATGTGTTATGCTTTCGAGTTTCTATCGCAAGAGTTGCCGACAGCGACAAGATGCGCAAAAATCCTGCAGAGATTCAACCGGGCTGCGCCTGACGGCTGGGCTTGTTGGTCAATTTCGAATCACGATGTGGTCAGGCATACCAGTCGCTGGGAACTGACACCGGAAGCCGAAAAGGCATTTTGTACGCTGATGATGTGTTTGCGGGGGACTGTGTGTTTGTATCAGGGTGAAGAGCTGGGCCTTCCTGAAGCCGAGCTTTCCTTTGAGCAGATTCGTGACCCGTATGGCCGGGAGTTCTGGCCTGAATTCAAGGGACGTGATGGATGTCGGACGCCCATGAGTTGGTCGCATAGCGAACCCCATGCCGGTTTTTCCACGGCCGATGCAACCTGGTTACCACTCGATGAAAAACATCTTGCGAAAACCGTGTCGCAGCAGGAAGCGAACCCGTCAAGTTTGATACACCATTATCGCAAGGCGATCCGACTGAGATCAGAATGCAAGGCGATGAGGATAGGTGACCTGGATGCGGTGTCGGTGCACGGCGATGTGCTGACTTTTGAGCGCAGTTTCCAATCCGAACGCGCGTTCTGCGCGTTCAATCTCTCAGATCATTCTGTTGAAGTCTCCGTGCCGCAGAACGGATGGCACATGTTCGGCGATGAAGTCGGTGCCGCTTCGAATCTGACCAATGGTCGCGTCGAACTCAAACCATGGCAGACATTTTTTGCCAGAAAAAGTCATTAGATGGGGAGGCATTGATGGCCGATATCAAGCTTACTGATGTCAACAAGATATACAGCGGTAAAGTGCATGTCCTCAAAGATATCAATCTGGATATCAAGCAAGGTGAGCTGATCGTTTTTGTTGGCCCTTCGGGTTGCGGAAAGTCGACATTGCTGCGGATGGTCGCGGGTCTCGAGACCATTACCAGTGGCGCGTTGGAAATCGACAATGAACTTGTCAACAATGTGCCACCCGCCCAGCGGGGGATCGCAATGGTGTTCCAGTCCTATGCCCTCTATCCGCATATGACTGTTCGTGAGAATATGAGCTTTGCCCTGAAGCTCGCCAAGAAGAGTGCACAGGAAATCAGTGAGTCTGTTGATCGCGCTGCAAAAATTCTCCAGCTCGAACCATTGTTGGATCGTCTGCCCAAGGCCTTGTCGGGTGGGCAGCGTCAGCGGGTGGCAATCGGTCGTTCAATTGTTCGTGACCCCAAGGTCTATCTCTTTGATGAACCTCTCTCGAATCTGGATGCCGCGTTGCGCGTGGCGACCAGAATTGAAATCGCCCAGCTCAAAGAGCAGATGCCAAATTCCACGATGATCTACGTGACCCATGATCAGGTTGAGGCCATGACACTTGCAGATCGCATCGTCGTGCTGACGGTTGGCGAAGGAATCGGACAGGTCGGGAAACCTCTTGAACTGTACCAACGACCGCAAAATGAGTTTGTGGCGCAATTTATTGGCTCGCCCGCAATGAACCTGCTTCCAGGCAAGATCATTGCGACCGGGAAACAGACCACCGTCAAACTTGATGGCGGTGGAACTGCTCGATCCGATGCACCGTCACAAAGCGCGGACGAAGGTCTGACAGTCAATGTAGGCGTTCGTCCCGAAGATTTTGCTGTTGCGGATGGGGATCGGCTTTACGAGGGTGAAGTCGAAATCGTCGAAGCACTGGGAGAGGTCACGCAGCTCTACTTTAAGCGTCAGCAGAGCCATGAGCCAGTGATCGGCAAGCTGACCGGGATTCACAAGGACTTGCGCGGGAAGACAGTTGGTCTCACGGCCACGCCTGACAAGGTGCAGCTTTTCCACAAAGGAAAATCACTCTATTACAGATAGGAGGACACGCAGTCCTATGGACCGGTTGTGTGATCGGAGCGATACCGTGAAGGGGATGCCGAAGCAAGAATGGACAACGGGCTGTCAATCAAGATGAATAGTTCTGGATTCTTTGAACCCTGCCAATGGCCGACCGCTGAGGAAATCGCCGAACTGAGCCAGAAAAGACGGGAAATCGAACGTCGGTTAGCAAAAGCCTGCGAATCTCTTCGAAGGATGGGGTGCGACTGATCACTCTTCACTCAGGGTTAAGCAAGTATATAAGTCCCATAACTTCGATGTTGTGTGCCGGTTGAAGCCATCTGCTGAAAGTCAGCGCTGAATTATGGGGTGTCAGAGTTCAACCCCCTGAGCGCATTTTTGTGATCAAAAACAGCCCGCCGGTCGCCTCATTTGCAGAGCAAGGCCTATGGGTCGAGATCCACCTCGAGCACCGTCAGCCCGTCGCGGGGTGGTGGAACGAACCTGCGCCTGGATGTCCCGGTGCCGGCAGCTGTCGAAGGGCATCGCGCGAAGTCTGGAGAGTGCCTTGGTCTGGGCACAACGCGCCGCTTCCTGATCCGGCGGCGCGCACGCAACGCAAGCACTTGAAGACAAGAAATAATAATGAGATCAAAGACTTATGATTCAGCCTCTTAGGGATCTTCCGCACTGGATTGAACATCGTGCAAGAGTGCCGATCGCTAAGGCACGTTGACAATTGCCTTGCGTTTTGAGCGCTGGGCGTGTATTTTTGTCGGCATTG
>JAPOTI010000032.1 GCA_026709265.1 Paracoccaceae bacterium
AAAAGGCCGTTGACTGCCTCTACGAAGGTAGCTGATAACGGGGGCAAGTAGTTACGAAAAAAGTTTTAAACCGAGTCCTCCAAAAGTGTCAGGCGATCGCCACCCGTCGGGATATCGGAAGATGCAGTTGCGACAATTCTTCACACACGAGGAAGGCCAATTCCAGTGCCTGTGACGCGTTCAGTCTCGGATCACAGAATGTATGGTAGCGGTCCCGTAGATCCGCGTCCGATACCGCACTCACACCGCCTGTGCATTCGGTCACATCTTTGCCCGTCATTTCAAAATGCACACCGCCAGGATAGCTTCCCTCTGCCGCGTGAACAGCGAAATATTCCTTGACCTCCGAGAGAACCCGCGCGAAACGTCGGGTCTTGTAACCATTCGAGGATTTGACTGTGTTGCCGTGCATCGGGTCACAACACCACGCAACTTTCGCACCATGCCGCCGAACCGCGTTGATCAGTGCAGGAAGATGATCGCCGATCTTACCGGCACCAAAGCGCGAAATCAGCACCACACGCCCCTCCTCGTTCGCGGGATTGATCCGGTCAAGGAGACGGCAGAGTTCATCGGTAGAGATTGACGGCCCGCATTTGATCCCGATCGGATTTTGGACCCCGCGGCAAAATTCCACATGCGCTCCGTCAACCTGCCGCGTACGATCTCCAATCCAGAGCATGTGGCCGGAACCCGCAACCGGCTTTCCAGACGTCGAGTCAATGCGACACAGGGCTTCTTCGTAATTGAGAAGCAGAGCTTCGTGGCTGGTGTAAAAGTCAACCCTTCTGAGGCGTGAGATGCGATCGGCATTGACCCCCGCGGCATCCATGAAATCAAGTGAATCGGTCACCCTGGAAGCGAAATCCCGGTACCTTTTTGCTTCATCCGCCTCGGTAAAACCGAGCGTCCATGAATGCAGGCGGTGAATATCGGCATAACCACCCTGGCTGAACGCCCGCAACAAATTGAGTGTCGCAGCTGACTGTGTGTATCCTTGCAACATGCGATCGGGATCCGGCGTCCGCGCAGCGTCATCAAAAGCGATCCCGTTGATGATATCTCCACGATAGATGGGTAATTCCACGCCATTTTGGATTTCGTGTGGTGCCGATCGCGGTTTGGCGAACTGCCCGGCAATGCGTCCAATCTTGACCACCGGGCGTTTCGCACTGAACGTCAGAACAATCGCCATCTGCAGGAGTACGCGCAAAGTGTCACGAATAGTGTCGGCGCTGAATTCGGCAAAACTCTCGGCACAGTCACCCCCTTGCAGCAAAAACGCCTCTCCGCGACAGACCTTTGCAAGTTCTCGCTGCAACTGACGGACTTCACCGGCAAAAACGAGCGGCGGGTAAGCTGACAATTGCGACTCGACATCTTGCAATGCCTGTTGATCCGGATAGTCGGGCATTTGAACGCGCGGCTTGGTACGCCAGGTCGACTTCTTCCATGTCATGGTCATATCTGTAATTCCCAGTCTCATCGCGAGAAGTGCAAATCAATCGACCTTTCACGTCCGAGAGATTTCAGTGTCGAGAAATTTTGTGAACGAGTCGATTGATTGTTGAGAAAGCTCTTGAACTGAAGCGCTCGTCCCTAAGCGGACTTTCCTGCCGCGTCAACCGGAAATCCGCGATTCATGGCGTCCACTCGTCCATGTCTGCTCATATTGGCGACGAAATCCACCATGATGCCATGGTGACCTCATTGCGTCACACAGGGCCATTCAGATTGCGCCTTCCAGCCCGGCGGAAAGATCCGATAAACGGCACTCCGCCCTTCCGAGGTAAACCAGATGGTGCCGTCCGGTGCTTCCTCGACATCGCGTACGCGCAGCGTTTCAGCAAAAGAAATTCGCTCGACTTCCTGCATCGCCGGATCCCGACTGAGCCGGGAAATATAATCAAACTTGAGCGAACCAACAAAAAGTTGACCCTGCCAATGCGGCCATAGTTGACCTGAATAAACTGTCATTCCGGCCGGTGCGATTGACGGATCCCAGTAGAATTCGGGTTGTTCCATTCCCGCCTTCGCCACGCCTTCACCGACTTTTCGCCCGCTATAGTGGACACCATAAGAGATCACCGGCCATCCGTAATTTTGTCCTCGACGGATCTGATTCACTTCATCGCCGCCCCGTGGCCCGTGTTCAGCTGTCCATAGAACAGCATCAACATCGATAGCTGCGCCTTGTGGATTCCGATGCCCATAGGACCAGATTTCTCGCAAGGCGGATGGATTCTCGACAAATGGGTTGTCATCCGGAATTGAGCCATCCCGCCTGAGCCGGAGGATTTTCCCATTGGAAATCGAGAGGTCCTGCGCTGTCATCGGAGCGCCGCGGTCCCCGAGGGTCAGATAGATCATCCCATCCGGCGTTTCGATGACGCGCGCGCCAAAATGCCGTCCGCCTGATGAGCCGTCACCTTCAAACAAAATCCGTAAATTAGTCAGCTGATTTCCATCAGATGACAGTTCAGCCACCGCCAGAAACAATGCGGGAAGACGTTCCCTGTTCAACGCCGAATAGGTCAGGAAGATGTCACGCGACATCGGAAAGTCGCGTGCCGCCTCGATATCCAGCAAACCGCCTTGCCCTTGCGCCCAGATGTCAGGTACGCCGCCGACCCGACTTTGATTGCCAGCTGCATCGACCCGAATGAGCGCACCATCGCGCTCCGTGACCAAAAACTGACAGGCCGGAAGAAATGCCAGCCCCCACGGTGTCGCAATATCATGCGCCATCAATTCAAGCTCAACATCGACACCATCAATCTGCCGCAGATCGCCGGCACAGGCTCCGGCGAGGCCCAGGCAACCGACCAGAATCAGGCCTGCCAGCAGCTGCAAGCAATTGTTGGCATTATTCATCGCGTTGATCCTGGAATCATTCGTCGAAATCACCCTGACATTGTTAACAGCCAACCGACCCCCAAGACAATGGCCCATTGTGGCCTCCAGCCGAGATAACGGCATGGATCGCGTCTGCCTTGAATCGATGCGCCCTCTTGCCGCTCCCGACCGACCCGGGAAGGAGTTTGACGCGGAATGTCATTATGCCGTTGATATCCCTGAATGTTGCATTCCGTTTGCGGTGAAGCCAGATAAATTATAGTCTATCGTCTCATTTCATCCACTCTAGCAGGAAGTTATAATGAAGCGAACAATCGCACTGATTTTTGCCGCTTGCGCCGCGACTGCAGCAAACGGTGAAGAGATCAAACTCGGTGTCCTTCTCGGATTTACCGGTCCCATCGAATCCCTGACCCCGCCAATGGCTTGGGGCGCTGAACAAGCGATACAAGAAGTTTCCGAATCCGGTGCCTTGCTGGGCGGCTCGACTGTTACCGCCGTTCGAGGTGACTCGACATGTATCGATGCCGCCGCAGCCACCGCCGCAGCTGAACGGTTGGTGACATCGGACAAGGTGAGTGCAATCGTTGGAGCCGACTGTTCCGGCGTTACCTCCGCTGTCTTGCAAAATGTCGCAAGACCGAACGGGATCGTGATGATTTCGCCGTCGGCGACCTCGCCGTCCCTGTCAACCGACGACGATGATGGTCTGTTCTTTCGTACCGCCCCGAGCGATGCGCGACAGGGCCAGATCATGTCTGATATTATTATATCCCGTGGGATCGAGTCGGTTGCCGTAACCTACACCAACAATGACTATGGCAAGGGACTGGCCGACAGTTTCGGTGCCGCGTACCAGGCTGCTGGTGGGGCCATCACCATCGTTTCATCGCATGAAGATGGCAAGGCTGACTATTCTGCTGAAATCGGTGCGCTGGCTGCTGCCGGTGGCGAAGCACTCGTCACGATTGGCTATCTCGACCAGGGCGGCCGCGGAATTATCCAGTCGGCACTCGACACCGGTGCATTTGACATATTCGTCTTGCCTGACGGGATGATTGGAGACAGCCTGATTGAAACTTTCGGAGATGCCCTCGATGGCTCATTCGGTCAGCATCCCGGAACAGACAGCAATGGGGCCGAAATTTTCGCAGATATCGCCAGTCAACAGGATTTCAATGGGTCTGGTCCCTTTGTGGGCGAAAGCTACGATGCGGCGGCATTGATTCTGTTGGCGATGCAGTCCGCCGGATCATCCAAAAGCGGAGACCTGAAAGATCATGTGTTCAAGGTGGCCAATGCACCGGGCGAAATGATCCAGCCCGGCGAGCTTGGCAAGGCCCTTGCCATTATCGCCAATGGCGGCGATGTTGACTATGTCGGTGCATCGGATGTTGAACTGACCGGACCGGGAGAGGCAGCAGGAAACTATCGTGAATTTGAAATTGACAATGGACAGATCACGACGGTCACCTATCGCTAAAAGATAACAAATCCGGTGGGCGAGAATCGTCCGCCGGCCGGCAGGTTTGAGAGCTGCAACATTTGCTGCCCAACGAACCATTATTGTCGGTCCGCCGACTCAGTAAACGCTTTGGCGGCTTTGTTGCGCTTGACAATGTCTCGATTGATGTCTCCGAAGGCTCGATCACGGGCATAATCGGTCCCAACGGGGCTGGTAAATCAACCTTGTTTGATGTCATCTCCGGTGCACTCAAGCCGACTTCCGGTCATGTGCGATTGCATGGGAAAGACATTACCGGGCTCCCGCCGCACCAACTGTTTTCCCGCGGAATTCTGCGGACTTTCCAGATCCCACACGAGTTTCCCTCACTCAGTGTGCAAGATAATTTAATGATGGTTCCAAATGGCCAGATCGGCGAAACGCTCTGGAACTGCTGGTTTCGACGTGGCAAAATCGCACGGCAGGAACAAGAGATCGCCGAAAAAGCGTGCGAAGTCATGGAATTCCTGACTCTCTCCCATCTCGCGAACGAAGCTGCCGGCAACCTCTCAGGCGGTCAGAAAAAACTCCTCGAGCTGGGCCGTACGATGATGGTCAACCCATCACTAGTCTTCATTGACGAAGCGGGTGCCGGAGTCAATCAGACCCTGCTCCGCACTGTCGGCGACGCGATCCAACGTTTGAATGAAGAACGCAACTGCACCTTTGTTCTCATTGAGCATGATTTTGCGTTTGTCTCACGATTGTGCGATCCGGTCATTGTCCTCGCCGAGGGCCAGGTCCTGACCCATGGGACAGCTGACAATATCCGTCGTGATAACCGTGTGATAGAAGCCTATCTCGGACAACGGGCGGCGAAACTTGGTGATGGAGACACCGAGTTATGATCAGAAGGTCATTCTTCTGTTCTCTTATGGAAGGTACATTTTGACTTTCCTGGCAGCCACTGAACTGACCGGCGGATATGGCTCGACCAATATCATTGAAGATATTTCGTTGTCCGTCGAGCGCGGTCAGATCGCGGTCATTGTCGGGCCAAATGGTGCCGGTAAATCCACGGCCATGAAGGCCATTTTCGGAATGATCACACTGAGGTCCGGACAGATCTGCTTCAAGGACAAGGACATATCCCGCCTGCCCCCGCAAAAGCGCGTGGCAAATGGCATGGCCTTCGTCCCACAGACGCGCAACATTTTTCCGGCACTCACCATCGCAGAAAATCTGTCGATGGGTGCGTATCTGCGCAAGGACAACATCACGGCGGCGGTCCAACAGATCTATGAATTGTTTCCGATTCTGGGAGAAAGACAGAATCAGCTCGCAGGCGAGCTATCGGGTGGACAGCGTCAGCAGGTTGCACTGGGCCGCGCCCTGATGACATCGCCTGAATTGCTCATGCTTGATGAGCCTACGGCGGGGGTATCGCCAGTCGTGATGGACGAAGTCATGGAACGTATCATGGAAATCGCCGGAACAGGTGTCGCTGTCATGATGGTCGAACAAAATGCACGTCATGCCCTGCAAATTGCCGATATTGGCTATGTCCTCGTGCAGGGCCGAAATCGTTTTACCGGCAGTGGCCCCGACCTGCTCGCCAATCGTGAGGTGCGAACCTCATTTCTGGGCGGGTAAGGAGCAGTCATGGAGCTTCTCAACGCCGCGATCGTCCTAGCCAATTTTATCGTCGTACCGGCATTGTCATATGGCAGTCAGCTCGCTCTGGGTGCCTTGGGTGTGACACTGATCTATAGCGTGTTCCGATTTGCTGATTTCGCGCATGGGGACACGATGTCAATCGCGACCATGATGGCCATTTTTGTCACATGGTGGTTGCAGGCGCAGGGTGTCGGCATTGCGCCACTGCCGATAGGTCTGCTCGCAATCCCGGTTGCCGCCGTTGGAACCGGTATTTTACTGCTTGTCATCGATCGCCTGGTCTACCGCCATTACCGTCGAGCCCGTGCGCCTCTTATCACTTTCGTCATTGTCTCAGTCGGCGTCATGCTGATGCTCAATGGACTGACCCGATTCATTATCGGTCCAGGTGAACAGCGTTTTGCTGATGGGGCGCGATTCATCATTTCAGCCAGCGAGTTCAAGCAGTTGACGGGGCTCCGGGAGGGTCTGGCAATCAAGACGACTCAAGTCATCACCTTTGCGACGGCATGGGCCTTCATGGCCTTCTTATTCTGGTTTCTGAAATTCACGCGCACCGGCACAGCGATTCGTGCCTTCTCTGACAATGAGGAACTGGCGCTCCTGTCGGGAATTAGCCCAAAGCGAGTCGTCACCATCTGCTGGCTGCTCGTCGCCCTTTCAGCCACCATCGCAGGGACGCTCTACGGCCTCGACAAGGTCTACAAACCATTCAACTATTTTCAGCTTCTCCTGCCGATCTTCGCCGCCGCTGTGGTTGGTGGCATGGGCAGTCCCACCGGGGCGGTGTTGGGCGGTTATCTCATCGCCTTCTCGGAAATTGCGATCACGTACGCTTACAAGCGTGTGGCAGGGTATCTGCTTCCCGAATCCTGGCAGCCCGAAGGTCTTCTCCAGCTCCTGTTCACCGACTATAAATTCGCCGTGTCGTTCGGCATTCTGGTGGTTGTTCTGATCTTCCGCCCAACCGGATTGATTCGAGGACATCCGGGATGAGCAAACGCGAAAGCCTGTATTTCGTTGCCTGTATCGGGCTGATTTTCATAGTCGGCCTGATGCAAAGCTGGAATGTTGCGCTGGCCCTGGTCAATTTCGGTCTGGTATCCGCAATTCTGGCCCTCGGAGTCAATATCCAGTGGGGCTACGGTGGTCTGTTCAACGCTGGTATCATGGGTTTTGTTGCCGTCGGGGGTTTGGCGGTGGTGGTCACATCCGCCCCACCTGTCATCACAGCCTGGGAGGCCGGTGCCGCACGTATCTTTCTGGCTCTGGCAGTCGCCATAACGACAATCGCAGGTGCCGTTCTCCTCTGGCGATATCTGAACAAGGGTTGGCTGCGCACCGTTGCCATCGTCTTTTGGCTGTTATCGGGAACGTTTCTGTTTCGCTGGCTCTTCGACCCCGCTGTCGGCGCGATCGAGACCATCGACGCGGCCAGGACAGGGTTCCTCGGCGGACTGGGAATGCCCGTTCTATTCGCCTGGCCGCTTGGTGGTCTGCTGGCGGCCGTGCTGGCGCTGGCCATTGGCAAAGTCGCGTTGGGATTGAGGTCCGACTATCTCGCCATTGCAACACTTGCGATCGCCGAGGTCATTGTCGCAGTCCTCAAAAACGAGGAATGGCTGACTCGAGGTGTCAAAAACATATCTGGGCTGCCGCGGCCGGTGCCTTATGAGATCAACCTCCAACAGGCCGAGTGGTTTCAGAAGATTGCACTGATCACGGGTCTTGACCTCGCAGAAGCGTCATCAATCGCCGTGAAACTCTGTTATACCGCCCTGCTCCTCGTTGTTCTCTTTGTCGTGTTTGTTCTTTGCGAGAGATCATTGAACGCTCCCTGGGGACGAATGATGCGTTCCATTCGTGATAATGAGCGCGCCGCAGCCGCAATGGGAAAAGACGTCAACGGGCGGCAACTCCAGATATTCATACTTGGATCCGCTGTCTGTGGAATCGCCGGTGCCATTCTCACAACCCTGGATGGGCAGTTTACCCCCGCATCTTATCAGCCTTTGCGATTCACTTTTCTGATCTGGGTCATGGTCATCGTTGGTGGTTCAGGAAATAATTGGGGGGCCGTTCTGGGTGGTCTGCTGATCTGGTTCTTTTGGATACAGGCAGAGCCGATGGGGTACATGGCCATTGAATTTCTGACGTCGCAAATGGACTTTGAATCGCCGTTGCGCGCCCACCTGGTCGAATCTGCAGCGCATACGCGTTTCCTGATGATGGGGCTTTTTCTGCTGCTCGTCATGCGGTTTCGACCGACAGGCCTGATACCGGAAAGATAATGCCGGAAAGCCCGCATACGCCGCATTTTCACTGCCATCATGCGAACATTCCATTGAACAGCTGAAACCCGTGATCATTCGCTCCGCAGGTCAAATGAAACCATCTCACCGCATCCCTTCGGTCGTCGCGATCATCCTGGCCGCCGGTCATTCTCGGCGGATGGGTGGTGACGATAAACTGTTGAAGACGATTCACGGAATCCCTCTCATCAGGCGTGTGCTGATGGCCGCCTTGGGTTCACATTGTTGTGACACCAGCCTGGTCCTGCAACCCGGGCAAGACCGCCGCACCAGAAGCATCTCTGACTTGCCCGTGCGACTCATTTTTTCGATGCGTGCAGCCTCCGGCATGGCGACCTCTCTGGCCAGTGGAATCACGGCCCAGCCCGTGCACCATCAGGCTGCCGGTGCGTTAATTCTGCTCGCTGACATGCCCGATATCGATTCCACCGATATTGACAGGTTGCTGCGCGGGTTTGTGCCCGGTCGAATTGTTGCTGCCACCTGCAACGGAAAGTTGGGGCATCCTGTCATTCTGCCGCAGGAATTATGGCCTGCAGCCTGCCAACTCAACGGAGATGTCGGTGCCAGATCCTTGCTGCAGCACAATCCTGACCTCCTCGACAAGGTTGAGCTTCCGTTTGGACATGCGATAACAGATCTTGACACTCCCGCTGACTGGGAGATCTGGCAGAATCAGGACAAAGCTGTAACCGGCAGTGCAATCTCCGGTAGCATGAATTGATACCACTGGTTAGGAACTTAGGGTGTCAGGTTTGCGCAGCCGGTTTGGAGGCTATCGACAGACCATGATCGGCATTCCGGCACATTGTCTGCAAATCCGGTAATCTGTCAGGCTGCGATATCTGCAACATGCCCTGTGAAAGGGATACAGACCGACAATGTCCATAGAGGTTATCAATGGGAATTTTATTCTTGCGTCAATTTGGGCATATGAGGACGCCAGGGGGTCAGGCATATTTCCGGGATATTCCCCGAACTGGTGGTGGATGGGGTTACTGAAGCCCTGTCCGATACCCTTGCCGAAGCTGAGTGCTGTTGTACGGGTACCGATACGCCCAAGCTGTCTGCCCCGAATCCCGGCTAGCCGGGACAATGCCACTCAGGTATATAGTTCCCTTTTCAAGGACCATCCCGGAATGGTCACACAGATGACGGGAGTCGAATGATGAAAGGCGAGGTCCTCATTGGTATTGACGCTGGGACTTCGGTCATCAAGGCTGTTGCCTTTGACTTGTCCGGTCGTGAGGTCGCAGCCGCACATCGCCGCAACCATTACCATAATCTTGCCAATGGAGGCGTCGAACAGGAAATGAACCGGACCTGGCATGACACCATTGCAGTGGTGCGTGAAGTCGTCGAGTCGGTGGGTCCGGAACGTGTATCCGCACTCGGCGTCACGGGTCAGGGAGACGGAACCTGGCTCATTGATAATGATGACCAGCCGATCCATGATGGCTGGTTGTGGCTTGATGCCCGCGCCACCGAAGAGGCGCGCGAAATCACCAATTCGCAACATATTGATGAGATTTATCGCACGACGGGTGCTGGCGTGAATGTCTGCCAGATGCGTACACATCTCAGCT
Organism: Paracoccaceae bacterium; assembly: GCA_026709265.1. Classification (GTDB taxonomy): domain Bacteria; phylum Pseudomonadota; class Alphaproteobacteria; order Rhodobacterales; family Rhodobacteraceae; genus JAPOXR01. The sequence goes on from JAPOTI010000032.1 coordinate 9,876, forward strand.
GGATGAAAAAACATGCAGCTGGATTGCTCGAACGGGCGGCCGTCGCCTTTCATTGCAAGGACTGGCTGTACCTCAAGCTCACCGGGATCCGTGCGACTGATCCAACCGAAGGCGTGATCTCGTTTGGTGATTTTCGTCATGGAAATTATGCGGAAACCGTATTCGAGGCATTGAATTTAGGTCATTTGCGACATCTCATGCCTGACATTGTTGATGGCGCCGAGATGACTCATGGCCTGACTTCGGAGGCCGCCCGAGCGGTTGGTCTGCCAACGGGCCTCCCTGTCGCGCTCGGCTATGTCGATGTCTTATGCACGGCACTCGGTGCCGGGTTGCACGATTCCGAAGCAATGCCGGGATTCAGTGTTCTGGGTTCAACCGGCATGCATATGCGTTTTGCACCGGACCCGGAATCGGTCCAGCTCAATCCCGATCTGACAGGTTACGTGATGGCCTTTCCAGGACAGGCACGAGCACAGATGCAAACCAATATGGCAGCAACCCTCAATATCGACTGGATTGTTGGTATCGCAAAGCAAATGCTGCTGTCGCAAGGTTTCAGCGTGTCTGCCGAGAAGCTTCTCAGCGACTTTGACGACAAACTGCTCTCGGCACGTCTGGGGCGCGCCATCTATCATCCCTACATCGCAAAAGCAGGTGAGCGGGGTCCATTCATCGAACCGACAGCACGGGCTAGTTTGACCAATCTTGACCAAAGCACCGATTGGTTTGATCTGGTTCGCAGCGTTTACGATGGATTGGTTCTCGCCACGCGTGATTGCTACTCCGCAATGGGCGAAATTCCCGGTGAGGTGCGGTTATGTGGTGGGGGCACCCGCTCAGCCGCCTTGCGGAAACTCCTGGCATCAGCACTCAACCGGCCCGTGCGGACTGTCGATCAGGAAGAGGCCGGTGCGGCCGGAGCCGTGATGATTGCCGGTATAGCGACCGGCTTGTTTGCGGATGCTGCAGCGGCCACCAAGTCATGGGTGTTGCCATTGCTGCGAGACGCTGAGATGCCCGACCCAACGCTCGTCAGATCATATGATTGTCTTTTTGAAGCCTACAAGGAATCGCGCACGAATCTACCGCCTGTCTGGGCGGCACAAACGGCACTGCGTGAGTCTCTTCCGTGAGCACCGAGATTGCCATAATCGGCGACCGGTTTATGCTGCCGACAATTTTTGAAGAAGCCATCCATGCCGCCTGTGGTGATTCCGTGTCGATCCGTAACCTGACTTTACCCTGGCCCGACGATCCACTGATTTCACAAAGTTCAGAGCCCGAGTTGCAGGGTATCAGTGAGTTCGTGGGTTCAGTTGAAAGGGTGACAGAACATGTCGGAAATGCCCATGCATTGATTACCCATGTGGCACCGCTGACACGTTCGATCTTTGCGGCGAAACCGATGCTCAAATTCGTTGCCGTCACCCGGGGAGGCCCGGTCAACGTGGATTTGACAGCAGCAGATGATTCTGGTGTCACCGTGGTCAACGCACCCGGGCGCAACGCGTCATCGGTCGCAGAATTTACGATTGCGGCGATACTGACACAAATCAAGAACATCATCAAAGGTCATGAAGCTCTGCGGACCGGACGATTTCGTGGCGATCTCTACCGCGCTGACAAGGCCGGCGGCGAATTGTCGGAAATGTCCGTAGGAATTATCGGCTACGGTGCCATCGGATCACGCGTTGTCAAACATTTGCAGACATTTGGCTCCACGATTCTGGTCAATGATCCCAAAGCATCCCTTGATGAGGCCGATATCGCTTACGGAGTCCGGAAATTGACCCTGAATGCGCTGTTGCGTGAAGCGGATATTGTGTCTCTTCATTGCCGTTTGACGCCACAGACACGAAACCTGATGAATAGGGATGCCTTTCAAGCCATGAAACGCGGTACCGTATTGATCAATACGGCACGGGGAGAATTGGTGGATTGTCATGCACTCGAAACCGTGCTCCGAAACGGGCATTTGCAAAGTGCCATGCTGGACACTTTTGATCCAGAACCGCCGCCCGCGGAGTGGCCCCTTCTGAAACTTCCCAATGTGACTGTCACACCGCATATTGCCGGTGCCACTCTCAAAACCGTACGCGTTTCGGCAGAAATGGCCGCAGAGGAATTGCGTCGCTGGCTTGCCGGTGAACCACCGCTGCACCCATGCTCATCTGCAGCCCGCTAGGTCATCATGACAGCAGACTATGATCTGGTCGTCATCGGCGGCGGTATCAACGGGGCCGGAACAGCACGGGACGCGGCGGGACGCGGCTTGAAGACCCTTTTGGCAGAAAAAGACGATCTGGCACAGGGCACCTCTTCCCGCTCAGGAAAATATATTCATGGTGGGTTGCGCTATCTGGAACATTATGAATTTCGCCTGGTGCGTGAGGCCCTCAGGGAAAGAGACGTTATACTCAATGCCGTACCGCATCTTGCCTGGCCCATTCGACTCATCCTGCTGCATGCACCGCAACAAAGACCACGTTGGCTGATTGGCCTGGGGCTTTTTCTCTATGATCATCTGGGCGGTCGCAGCAGGATACCCATGACGCAGGCGCTCAGACTCAATCGCGAGCCGGAAGGGAGTCGGGTCAACAGCACCTATCGTCATGCCTTCGCCTATCATGACGTGTGGGTTGATGATGCGCGGCTGGTCATCCTGAATGCCCGCGACGCAGCGCAGCGGGGGGCCGAAATTCTCACGCGCACTGCGGTCACAGCACTGAACCGCGAGGGAGCCAATTGGCGCGTCTCGCTGCAAGGAGACTTGGGTCAGCGCGACGTGTCGGCACGGGCCGTCTTCAATGCGACCGGGCCTTGGGTTGAACAGGTCATTTCGAGTGCCAGTGAGGTCACATCCTCAAAACGGATTCGGCTGGTGAAAGGATCGCATCTCATCATGGATCGCTGGTGGGATGGCGAACATGGCTACGTGCTGCAAGCTCCAGACAATCGGTTGATATTCGTCAATCCCTATTTTGACAATCTGGCATTGGTTGGGACCACTGACATCCCCTATTCCGGCCGCCCAGAGGATGTGGAGGCAGACACCGCTGAAACGACGTATCTTCTGAATATTCTGAACATGTATTTTACTCATCCTCTCAGCGAAAAGGACATCCGCGCTTCATATTCCGGCGTACGTCCGCTCTTTGATGATGATGCCGCAAAAGATGCATCGACAGTGACACGAGACTATAGTTTTGAACTTGACGGTGGCGCCGGCAAGGCACCTTTATTGTCTGCCTTTGGCGGCAAGCTCACCACCTATCGCAAACTGTCTGAAGCCGCGCTGCACAAATTGCGTCCGTATTTTCCGGACATGGGGCCTGACTGGACCTCAGACATCGCCCTGCCAGGCGGCGAGATGCCTGATGCCGACTTTAACGCGTGGTTCACGCGGTTCCGCGCTGATTTTCCCTGTCTTCCTGACATCCTGGCGCGTCATTATGCGCGCAATTACGGAACTGAATCCCGGCACCTGCTGCATGACGTCTCTTCGATTGCCGATCTCGGCCATCACTTCGGCAGTCATCTCTATGCGCGTGAGGTCGATTGGCTGATACGTCATGAATGGGCACAAACTGCCGATGACATCCTGTTCCGTCGAACAAAACACCATCTTTTCATGAGCCCGGCCGAGCAGGACAGGTTTGCCACATGGCTCAACACATATGTCAGTGACAGAGCACAAATGTCTGCGTATGAACCGGATGGCAAGGAATGTTCAGATCCCGTCAGCGAATCGCCAAGATAAGGGACTCGCCAACATAACGACAAAATGGTGCGGACGGCGGGACTCGAACCCGCACTCCTTTCTGGAAGCAGATTTTCTTACCCCTACAGCTTTCGCCGCCGCCATATGGCGTTTGTGGTCTGGACTATCCCTTCACCCTAGCTGTCACAAGCCTTAGGTGCTGCCCGTCTAGTCTCTACACCTTCCCGACATTGCCGGGCTTGGCTCGGGATCAGCACGGTATGAAACCAGAGCCTTCCCCGAATTTGAGCAGTTCTATTCTGTCAGTTTCCCAACAGACACTCAATTTTGATCAAGTCTGCCGCGTCTACCTTTCCGCCACGTCCGCACAATTCAACACTAGTCTGCACCGCCGGTTTCAGCAATGCCATTGGTCACCGCCGGCTGCGAAAGAATGAGATATAATGGCTCACCAACTGTCGGTAGTGATGGTCGTAGAACATCGCCTGACATCTCCATGGTGAACAATTCCCCATTCACCGAAAGGCATAGCAACTGGCCTTGCTGACCCCTTGATTCGTCAACTGATATGAGGTTTGCCTTGATTCGTCCGTAGGAAAACACGCCAGATGGCGGATCGCGGGCGAGAACCACCGCGCGGGGGTCAAACCCAACACGGATTTGACTTCCAGGTTTTTCCGCAATGGTGCACGAACCTGTGCTTCTTCGGGCAAATACTGTCTCGTCACCCAGTTGACATTCGACCAGTCCTCCTTGAGCGATTCCCACAAACCGCGCTGCCAGCCATACGCCATGCTCGGACACGTCTCCCAGCGACTTAGCCGGCCCTGTCGTGTCTTGTTGCGTCCGGTCTTGCCACGCACGCGAGACAATTTTTCCTTGAACCATTTTCATGGCTTCAGCCCCCAGTTCGCGCAACTCCAATTCCGAATGGGTGACACAAATCACCGGAATCGCGAATTGGTCGCACAGGCGGGCCAGTTCAGGAAGCAGTTGGTCCCGACGATCTGTATCAAGGGCGCTCATCGGTTCATCCAACAGGAGAAGCCGCGGCGCTGCAAGCAGCGCCCGACCCAGCGCCACCCGTTGTTTTTCGCCACCGGACAACGATTCCGTTCGGCGATCAAGCAGATCGTGCAGTTGAAAACTGCTGATCACGTGCTCCCAGTCCGGGCCTTCCTGACCGCGTCGACGAGTCATCCCGTAATGCAAATTCCGGATGACATTCAAATGTGGAAACAGTCGACTGTCCTGGAACACCAGAACAGCTCGCCGCTGAGGCGGTGGGATAAACGTTCTTGTGTGACTGTCCTGCCAGCATGTGCCGTTGAATCGAACCTGACCTGCCGCGCTTCTCTCAAGACCGGCAATGATGCGCAGCAAAGTGCTTTTTCCGGCGCCACTCGGGCCGAACAATGCCACTGATCCTTTTGCCGGCCAAGTCTCACTCACCGAAAGGGTGAAACCCGGAAAGGAAATTTCAACCTGCAATTCCAGCATTTAGAATGCGCGGTTGCGTCCCGAACGGCCAAAATTAATCAGATACAATGTCAGCAATGTGACAAAGGCAAAGATGAGAGTCCCGAGCGACAACAGGTGGGCACGGGCATAATCAAGTGTTTCAACACTCGTATAAATGTCGATCGAGATGACTCGCGTGCGTTCCGGGATATTGCCGCCAACCATCAGGATGACGCCAAATTCTCCAACTGAATGGGCGAAGCCGAGAACTGCAGCGGTCAGGAATCCGCGCTTCGCCAGCGGCGCTGTCACGGACGCAAATATGTCGAGTGGATGAGCCCCCAACACCGCCGCCGCTTCGATCTCCCCTTTTCCGACATTTTCAAATGAATTTTGCAACGGCTGGACCACAAATGGCAGTGAATGCAGGACGGTTGCCACGAGAATCCCGCTAAATGAGAAGGCCAGGGTGTCCCCGCTCATCCGTAGCCAGAAGGCACCAATTGGAAATTGCGGATTGAAAAGAATCAGCAGATAGAATCCAAAAACCGTTGGCGGCAGCACCAGTGGCAACGCTGTCAACGCCTCGACAAATGGCTTGATACGAGAATGCGTGACAGCCAACCACCAGGCAAGCGGTATCGAAATCACCATCAGAACGACAGTTGCAGAAGCGGCCAATTTCAGGGTGACCACGACCGAGCTGAGGTCAGTCATTGTCAGCCAATTGGTATCCATAGCGCGCAATCACCGCCCGTGCCTCCTGGCTTCTGAGAAATTCAACGAACGCGAGTGCCGCCTCGTTGTCGGCAGCGGATTTGAGTGTCACGGCATCTTGCCTGATGGCCAGATGCAGGTCTGTTGGCACCTCACGAAAATGACCCCGCTGCGCATCCGGCAGGAACAGGATATTGGCCTTGGCAACAAATCCCAGATCGGCGTTTCCCGTGGCAACGAAGGCAAATGACTGGCCGACATTCTCGGCAAATACGAGTTTCGCCGCGATGTCATCAGCAATATCGAGATGATTGATGACCTCCAGCGCCGCAAAACCGAAAGGGGCAAGTTCAGGATTGGGAACGGCGATACGACGTACGGTTGCGTTGGTGAGCAACGCCGCTAAATCCTTGCCATCCGGTAGTGGTTGAAGGCTCCAGATGACGAGCTGTCCAATGGCATAGGTAAAGCGTGTCCCGGGAATCGCGAAGGCTCCCTGTTCCAGCAATCGCGGTCGCCATGCGTCAGCCGAAAGAAACACCTCATAGGGCGCGCCATTGACGATTTGCGCATAGAGTTTACCGGTTGATCCCGTGACAATGGACACGCGATAGTCGGTGGCGTTTTCGAAACGATGCTCAAGTTCCTTGATAACGTTGGCAAAATTTGCCGCCACGGCAATCCGTGCGACATCCGCTTTCAGCGATGCTGTCATCAGCATGACGGACAGTAAAGCCGGCAGAAAGAGTCTGAGCCCGCACGAGAAACCTGGCAATATTATCTGAGCCTTGTAACGATGCCGTCGCGACCCGGGAGTCGATTGTGACTTGGTTCTGCCAATTTTACCACCACCCGTCCGGATCGTCGACACGATCATGAGTTTGGTGCCCGAGGCGAGACTCGAACTCGCACAGCCGCAAGGCCGGAGGATTTTGAGTCCTCTGCGTCTACCAATTCCGCCACTCGGGCTCCGGGCGCATCTATCCCAAGCCGACAAATTCTGTCAACGCATTGCCCAACAACGATGCGACCCAGAAACAGCCGGCACCTATCGGCATCACAGGGCTGGCCGACCCAGTCTGCCACCCTGTCGACCTGAATTTTACAGAATCACGGCCCAAACCGGAAGAACGGCACTCAATGCTGCAAGGCAGATCAGAATCCGTGCGATTTGCGATGGAAAACGCCGCCAAAGAACCACCGACAGGACAAGTGACAACAGGGCTTCCAGACCACCGACAATATGTCCGTAATGCGCGCGATCCCAATAGCTGATGGGACTTGAAAATACCCAGTCTGTAGCGGGCCAGAAATGGGGGCGTCCGTCATCGTGATGTAACGGAAAATCCAGCAATATGTGCAGCAAGGCTGCACCTCCAAGAACCATCAGCCAGCGGGATTTCAAAAACCCGCCGAAACAGACAACAATGAGATAAACGAACACAGAATTGTCGACAGCGAATACAGCCTGCCATTGTGGGGAAAAGTAGAGTTGACCAAAGACCACAGATGGTGGAAGATTCTGGACAAACAGGGCGAATGCCGCCATCGCGTAGAGCGAGATGTCCGGCAGAAGCGACCCCACAATTGCGCTGGTCGTGACAGGCCGGTCGCCGGGGCGGGAAAATGCCGCCAATCCGACCAAAAGATGTGCTGTTGTATTCATGGTGCAGTTCGTGACCATCGGATGGGGTTGTCAGTTGCCAGTGCGGCATGAGCGGCGTCGGCTACCACTGGTCAACCGCACGGGCAAACACAATCAAGGAACCCAAACCGTGATCACAATCTTCAATGAGATCCTTGCTGGTACCGGGTCGGCAGTTCACCCATAACTGGCGTGAAGACATTTTGCCTGAGACCCTCATCCCGCGCAGCAAGGCAATACCGGCATCAGATTTTCCGGCACGATGTACGCATCTGGAGCCAGATCCCAAAGACAATAGCAGAAAGGGTCAAATAGGTGAAAGATGGGACCTGCTCATCGGCCTCTGGCGGTGTATAGGACAGAATGCTAATTGGTTGAGTTGATGCATGCAACACGCGATTTTTCAGTCAGCATCAAGACCCGGTCAGGGGCAATTTCACTTGGGTCGCATGGGCCTATAATCACGCAGACACAATCGACACGCACGGCGTGACGTGCGTTCAATTTGGCTTGAGTTTGACAATGATCCGGTTTCTTTACGATTTGACGATGCGATTGGCAGTACACAGGTGGGCTTTGCCGCTGCTCGCAGTGATCAGCTTCCTGGAAAGTTCTGTCTTTCCGATTCCCCCAGATGTCATGCTGATTCCCATGGTGCTGGCGCAACCACGCCGCGCCTTTCTCATCGCCGGAATCTGTCTGCTCGCTTCCGTGCTCGGTGGTCTCCTGGGGTATATCGTGGGTGCCCTGGCTTTCGATCAGTTTGGCGCGCCTATTCTGCAATTTTTTGGTCAGGAACATGCCGCCGACGAATTCATCAAGACTTACAACCAATATGGTGCGTGGGCCGTCCTGTTCGCCGGATTGACGCCTTTTCCCTACAAGATCATTACGATTCTATCGGGCGCAACAGGGTTGTCGCTGCCGGTCTTTGTTGTCTCAAGCGTCATCGCACGTGGGATCCGGTTTTATCTGATCGCGATTCTGCTTTGGCGCTACGGTGGATCCATCAAGCCCCTCATTGAGAAACATCTTGGCCTCGTTTTCACACTGGCCCTGGTTCTCCTCGGCACCATCTATCTCTTGGCAAAAATCCTGTGAGTTGTTCGATCAAGCCCTGATCTACAATCGGGAACGCGTGGTGGCACACGTGATGCTCCGACCCTGTGGTCTGCAGAACTGAGAGTGTGAGACCCGCAATCGGCGGATGATCCATATCAATTTCAGGTGCGGTCCTTGCGGATTCTGATGGCCTCAGCAACATTCCTTGCGTAGCGCGGAACGACCGGAAATGGTGCTGGTTTGACTCTCTGATCCCGAAACCATCCATGGTTCGAATATCGTGACAAAGGTTGGCAGGGACCAAAACCATGCCAAGACGATTGTCAACGGGCCTTGATTACGCGGCGTCCCTCAGCCCAATAATGATGAGAACATTCTTTCTGAACGGGATTGTCATCATTCAATTATTCGAACGGAATTCGTCGCGGGCCGTCATGTCTTTGTTGATGTCTGGGATTAATGATTCGGCTTCAGATCTGTCAAAAACAATGCGCCTGTCATCGAAGATGTTCTCAAAATGTCCGGGCAAAGTCATTGCGATTTCATCTTCATCCTGACTCTGGCCATAGCATCCTCGTGCTGTAATTTTCTTCTATCCCATCTCAATTTCCTTTCTTGGTTGGCTACTATCCAAAAAAGAGGGCAGCTTCTCAGCCGCCCCCTCAAATCTCTATCTCCGATCAAATTGATCAGAACTTCATGGTGATACCGAGATCAGCCACCGCGTTGCTGTCCACTGAGCCAGCACCGGCTTTCAGAGTCGCGCCGCCGCCCAGATCATGGGAGAAACCGACACCGAAGGCGTCCACGGTGGTGGAGGAAGTGGACCAGCTATAGGAGGCAGGGGTCGCCGGGGTCGCCGGAGTGGTGGTGTTGTCTACTGGTGTGCCTCGATTATAGCTAATATGCGCCGACTCTTTCTTGTGCTGCGCGGCCACCAGAACAACCGAAGTGGCTTCGTTCATTTGATAACTGACATCCACGCCAAATGCTTGGTTTTTCAGGTCAGGCTTATTGCTCCATGAGCTGTCCGAAATTAGTTTGGCAGCACAGGCGGTATGCTTGGCAGCATTGTAGCCTGCCTTACCCGGCGCAACATCTTCACATTTGAATGCTTCATTATCCGCTTCGTCATGATCGCTGTCAGTTGAATACAGGGCATTCATGGCAATCGCACCTTGCGTAAAGCCCATGCCAACCGACATGACGCCATTGCTGTCAAAACCAGCCCCAAAAGTGACCGGCTCAACATTGAAGCTGAAACCAGCCGCCCAAGCCGCATCACCGGCATTATCACCGTAGGAGATCGCGACCGAGGCGACACCGAAGTCGCCATCGTAACGGACATCCGCCGCTGAGCCGCCATAAGGACCTTCCGCAACATCATCGATACCAATGCCATCAAAGCCAGGATCGGCCAGACCGCCCGCCAATTTGTCGGCGGCATCCAGATCAGAGCCAATCGTCAGCTTATGCATGTCCATCGAGATATAGACTTCACCATGATTGTTGACGGACTGGCTATCGGAAGCAGCAACAGAGGCTGATAGGCTATCGATATAAACCTGTGACACAGCGAGTTTTGGTTCTCCTGAGAGAGACCTTGTGTGAGTTGTCGAATTGACGGAACTGGACAATACGGCATAGGTCGCGTCCGCAGCGTCCGCTTCTATTAGACCCGCACCAGTTCCCACTGTAATTGTGACGGCTTCCCCGTCATCATCGGAACCAATCGTTAAAACATCACCATCAGCAAAATCTACTCCGGGAGCGACAGCATCTGTGCCTCGTATTGCAGTTACCACGGTCCGGACAACAGGATCTTCGTACCTTATTGTCCCAGCTGGCGCAGCATTGATTCCCCCACCAGCAAATAAAACACACTGATAGTTAGCTTCATCGACAGTAATCTGTCCCGTTTTTGGGGTTTCAGAATTAGCAACAACAGTCAGGGTCGGAATTGCCTGAGCACCAGCGCCATCGGGATCTGGGCCGATAGTTAGGACATCACCGGCCTGAAAAGCGTCCGCAACGGGAGTAGTTCCCCGAACAGCAGTAGCTATTGTTCTCTTTCTCGTATAAGCGATTTCTGAACCCGGAGTGTACGGTCCGAGCTCTGTGTACGTATGTCCAGCGACAGTCGCTTCACCGAACCCGGAGAAGTTTGTAGCCATACCGCTCTCGATCACATCATGTAAAGAAAGCGCATTAACCTGGGTCTCTGTCAGACCATATTTGGCTTCCAGTGCTTTCTTGCCCGATTCCGTGAGGTCTGCCTGAGTCACAATGTAACCCGTCTTCGCCGGGGTTACTTTCCCGCTGGTCACACTCTCCGTGTTATCCAGCGTCATTTTACCGCCGAAACCAATTCCGCCGTCCGTTGTGCCGGAGGCCGCAAAGGTCACCTTGAACTCATGGTGGAACTGCAGTTCGCTCTTGGAGTCGTCATCGCTTTCGGCGAATTTCACCCCGAAGTTGGCTTCTCCGCTGATGGAGACGCCACCGCCGTCCATCGCGAAGACACTGCCCGAGGCGGCAATCAAAGCCCCCGCAGCCAGTAGAGATAGTTTCCTCAACATTCGTATCCTCTCAATCAAAATTGTGATAAGAGGTGACGGCCCAGATATAGGAAAAGAGGCCGTCACCGGGCGCGGTCAAGACATACGATCGTTAATTGACATTTTCATAGGACATCGACCGCGCCCGGCAGGAGAGTTAGGCGCCCGGAAACACAGGTGATAGATTCTAGGGGGGGGGGGGGTCCAAAATAATTCAGTTCACTGATGCCAAAATGCATCACTGAGATGTGCGCACAGACCGCGCAATTGGATGCGGGGCCATCATCTCTGGGATGCGAGTGTCCGGGCCATTACCCAATCACATGGGAAGGGACGTTCCAGACCTGCGACGCATGTGGGAACCCCACACAAACTTTCCACTGTCTCCTCAAGGAATGGGTCGCCGGTGTGATCGGTGCTATGTTGATTGACGACAGTCACAGCGAGCGTCAGTTCGACAACCAGGGCCGAAAGCTGGACGTCTTCCAGCAGGCGACGGCCAAAGATCACCGGTCTCTTCACGACGCTCGGGATCGCCTTGATGACAAAATGCCAGACGCCAACGACAGGTTTGACCAGGACATTCCCCGGCTCACGGACAGACACGTTCAATGTGACAGCCGCTTTGAGCCCCGCTGAACCGCTGGCATGACGAAACTGCCTGCACGGATGATGCTACAGAATCCGATATCAATGGACTTTCTGCCCTCCACGTCGCAAACGGCTCGCAACCTCACACATGCTGTCTGAGATGACCATTTCACGCATTTCCCCGCGGGGGCCCGGTATGTCCGATGTGGTATTTTGACAGATGCCGGAAATATAATGGGTTATCATGATACATGCCCTTGGTTTGACATGCGCAATTGCCGGGCCCGCGGCGCTTCTGCTCGCTGCCCTTGGCTTTCAGTATCTCGGCGATCTCGCGCCTTGCCCGCTCTGTATATGGCAACGCTGGCCGCACGCGATCACATTTCTGATCGGCATGGTCTTTCTGATCTTCCGATGGCGATTAGCGGCCGTCTCAGCTGCCGCCACGCTGGCGATTGGCGCAATGATCGCCGCCTACCATGTTGGTGTTGAACAGGGCCTCTGGCAAGGTCTGCCAAACTGCGCCGGCGATGGGATTGAACATCTTGCCGGCGAGCAGTTGCTGGATTTTTCAGCACCTCTGGCATCTGTCGTGGACTGCAGCCAACCCGCCTGGGAGTTTCTGGGCGTCTCTATGGCCGCCATGAATGCCCTGGCTTCATTCTTGCTGTCACTGTTATGGCTGTGGCTGGCCATCAATCCCCACAGGTCAGGCCAGACAAGCACCGCTCAGGCCTCCAGTTCCGCATCCCAGTAGAGAAAATCCATCCAGCTCTGGTGAAGATAGTTGGGCGGAAACTTCCTTCCGGTATTCAGCAATTGCTCTGAACTCGGCTGTTTGGGTTGTCGGCGCAGTTTCTTGCCACTTTCCGCCAATGGCCGGGCACCCTTGCTCAAATTACACGGCGCACAGGCAGTGACAACATTCGTCCATGTCGTTTTTCCACCCCGCGAACGCGGTACCACGTGATCAAATGTCAACTCTGTGGTCGCACCACAATACTGGCATTTGAATTCGTCGCGCAAAAAGAGATGGAAGCGCGTAAATGCCGGTTTGCCCGTCGATCTCACATAATCGCGCAGCGCCACCACCGATGGAAGCCGGAACTGCGTCGAGGGCGAGCGGACCACTGTGTCATATTCCGACACGACGGACACCCGATCCAACAAAGCCGCTTTCAGCGAGGTTTGCCATGTCCACAGTGACAATGGGCAATACGACAAAGGGCGAAAGTCAGCGTTCAGCACCAGGGCCGAATGATTTTTGGGATCTGCAAGTGAACGCACAAATGCAGTCCGAAATTCCGCCGTCATAACAACCCGCTTTGCGTCTCTTCAATGCGTAAACCGCTAACATAATTTCGAGTTCAATGCAATTTTCAATGACCCCTTGCGCTGCCAATTCCTGAACCCCTGAACACACGATCAATCAGGGTATGAGCAGCGAACTGTCCCCGTATGAAAAAAATCTGTAATCATTGGCCAGGGCATGGTCATAGATCTGCTGGAGTTGCGTCCTGCCCACCAGTGCAGCCACCAGAACGAGCAGGGTCGTTCTGGGCAAATGGAAATTCGTCATCAACCCGTCAATAACCGAAAATCTGTGACCCGGTTTAATATAAAGACCCGTCTCGCCACGCCAGGCATGGACACGACCTTCGGATTGCGCTGTCTCAAGCAGTCTTAATGCCGTCGTACCCACCGCGATAATACGCCCATTGGTGGCGCGTGAATGGTTGATTTCCGCGGCGGCCTCTTCTGTCACCTCACCGCGCTCTACGTGCATCACATGATCGTCTATGGAATTCGACCGGATTGGCAGAAAGGTCCCTGCCCCAACATGCAGAGTGACAAAAGAAAAACGGATCCCCGCATCGCGCAGTTGGGTCATGAGATCATCATCGAAATGAAGCGAAGCCGTGGGGGCTGCAACCGCACCCGCGCGGCGCGCAAAGACTGTCTGGTAATGGGCGCTATCATGTTCGTCTGTCTCTCGCCGCGTGCTGATGTAAGGGGGGAGCGGCACCTCTCCCACCTGTTGCAACAACGACTCGAAACGCGTGGCCGATGATTGAAAATCGAGGACAATAAACGCATCGCGCCGCTCCCTGACCTTGGCCACCAATCCTTTGCCGAACGCAGTGATATCACCGGCGCGAATCCGGCGTACAGGCCGTGCCAGGGCCAACCAGGAACCTTGATCAACAGGTCGGTCGAGATTGACTGAAATCCTCACCTCACGGGCACCCGGACGATGCCGAACACCATGCAGGAGCGCCGGGATGACCTTGGTGTCATTGAGAATCAGTCGATCGCCCGGTCGGAGTATCCGCGGCAAATCAGAAACCCGCCAGTCGTGAATCTGGTCATTTTCACTGACCAGGAGGCGCGCTGAGGAACGTGGATGGACCGGACGCAGCGCCACCCGCTCGTCTGGCAAGTCAAAATCAAGTTCGGAGAGATCCATCGGCTGTTGGTGTCAGAAAATATTCCTGAAGATCCCCGGCGTGAGGACCGAGAGCGGATTGGCTCCGGCGTTTGGACGGTCAACGGGGCCACGGATGAAGTAACTCACAGCCCCGATTCCATCACCGCGATCAAGGCCGATCACCCGCAACGGCGTCAGCCGCAGAATCTCATTGGCAACATTTAACGGCGTAATCACACCCTCGACATCCATCTGACCATTGCGTCGATCAATCCCTCCACTCAGGGTGATTCCAATCGTCGGCCCGGTGGCGAAGGCACGCCGAAAGAGAATGCGATCCCGGTCAATCAACATATCGGCCTGAATCTCGGAAAACAGAATTCCGCTGCCATTCAACTGATCAATCGCACCCACAATGCTGACCGCATTCAGCAACTCGCTCAATGCGGGCATCTGGCGCGCCCTGACGTTGGTCAATTTCATTCGGACATTGTTAACACCATCCTGGCCTTCAACCGGAGTCACCAGGACGATTGCCTGACCACCGGTCAGGTTGCTGAGAAATCCGGCGGTTCGTAAAAGTTCCCCGGCGTCGCTGGAATCGATCTGTAATTGTGAATTGGCCGGGGTCACCTTGATCGCAACGCGGACATTGGAAGCGGCGTTCATCTGCCCGGTAAATTCTCCACGAATTGCTTCGTCGACAAATATCGTGCCATTGAGACCGTTGAGGACAACTGTTTGGGTCAATCGGACATCATCAAGATTGATGCGCATTGGTTGGTTCAATGCCCCCTTGGACCCGCCATACGACAACTCCCCGGCGGCCTGCGACAGATCGACTGAACCCCCCGTAACGGTCACGGCATAATCCCCGGCCAAATCAAGCTCAGCTGCGATATCCATCCAGTCACCGATTCTGACACTGTCAAATCTGGCCGTGCTCATTTCACCGGATTCGCTCAGTTCAACAGTTCCGGTCAGTCCATAAGTCTCACCCTCGAGACTGAAACGTCGGATTTGAATCGGGTCGGCGAGGCGACCCTCGACCACAATCTGCGCGACGTCACCAAATTCCTTTGCCAATGGCAAAGCCGGTATATCCAGCGCCAGACTGCGCGCATCGGTTGTCATGCCAAATTCAGGCATCTGTCCCGGCAGCTGCGCAACATAGAATTCGGCAACCGCTTCACCTCTTAACGCCCCGGGTGGCAGTCGAATTCCCAGTTTTCTGAGCGAGTCGGCCGAGATTTCAATTGTTCCGGTTAACGGCTGGACTGCGACGTCAGCGGCAAAACTCCGCCGCCAGGTGCCGGTAACCGGGATATCCCGAAAACGCCCGTCTGCACTGATAATCATGCCTTCATTACTGGCAGAGACACGCATATTCCCCGATTCAAAACGCACGCCGTGAAAATCATCAATTGATACCGTATCGATGTTCGCCTGCACCCCGAAACTGATCTCCTCCAATGGCAGATCGTCCTTGAATGGCAGACGAAGTTTGGCAGATGCCGTCACATCACCCGTCGCGAAATCTGTTTTAACCCCCGCCCGCGCGGCCAGGTTCAGCGGGGAATGATCCAGGATCTGCATGAACTCCTGCAGATCGCCCCTGACCTTGATCTCGACAACGACAACCGACTCTGAATCATCAGCCTCATCGGTAATCCGGACCACGGTGCCTGCAATGTCAGCCCGTGAATCTCCGCCGTCGATAACGCCTTCGTCAATCATGAATGACATCGACCGATCATCGACCACGGCGAATCCGCGCGCACCAGTCACTGGCGGAAAGTCCCGGACAAATTCCAGAGTGACATCTTCATACTGAAGATTCACCAGCAGTTCCGTCTCGCCAGCCTGATCCCAGCCAAAACCACCTGCGCCGGAAAATACGCGCCCCGAACCGACACGCGCCTGCATCCAATCTGCCGACTTGCGCGCCGGCAACAAGGCCGCAAAAGTTGCGTGATTCATGTCCTCAAACCGGAATTGCAGTTGCGACACCCATCCATCATCTGTGGATTTGACAGAGCCCTGACCCGTGATGAGCGCCCCGTCTGCATGCATCGCAAATTGTGCTATTTCCAATTCCAGGGTTACCAAATTGAGGCGAAAGTCGGCCTGCGCCGACACCGTCTCCAGATCTCTGAATATTTTCTGGTCCATCGTTTGGGACCATTCGATGCGATGCAACTGCCCTACAGCCAGACGCTGTTCCGCGTTGATTGCAGACGTGAAATCCCAATGACCTGCCGCATGAAGTCGACCGAACGATGTCAACATCTCGGCATGACTGATTGTCAGCCTCCTGGAATCAGGATAGAAATCCCCGTGCCCGGATGCCGACACGAAACGAAAACTGGCTTCCTCCGCAGCAATCGTATCTTCACTTTCTTCAATTTCCACCTGCCATTGAACGGAATCGCGGATCCCCTCATCATCAGCTTCCATCGCGACCTGCACTTCAATGGGACCTTCTGGCAGGACGTTGGTGGCAGGAATATCGACGATTTCAACCAAATCATGCAGCCGTATACCGCGCATGTTGAATTCAATGGCGAATGCATTCCCGGAAAGACCCGTTGTCAACCGCGCGCTGATGGCAACATCGTCCGAATCGTCAAGCTGCCAAGTAAGACGACTCGCCCCTCTGATTTCGTCACCTTCGACGGTGAGTTGTAATTGTCCGTCGGTGAAGTGAACAGCTTGATCAACATCTTGAAACCACAATCTGATCTCCACCTCGTCCAGTTGAATCTCTTCGAGCGATGCCAGGGATCGTTCCTTGAATTCTGCCACCCAAGATCTGTCGACCGGCCCTGTGGTATCATCTGTCGCTGTGCCCAGATCCGGCAAACGAACAGTTTCTGCCTCGATACGCGTTGCACCTGCATGAATGGAGCGCAGTTGGACTTGTCGCCTGAGAATCGCACCAGGATCAATGGTGATCTGCAGGTCAGAAAATTCCAGTCTTTCCAGCCCGGCGACATCAGACAGGTGAGCTTCGGATATCGTGATGAGTGGACTGAAACGAACAGGATCAAATGACACTGTCATCTGGTCAAGTTCAACAAATTCTCCGCCCGTTATCTCGGTGAGTCGTTGTTCGGTCAGTTGTTGCATCCAGTTGGGTGCTGCCACTGGACCCACTGCCAGCATTCCCACGGAAAAGATCATCGCGATAGCAGTGGCCGCAATGGCGATACGAGCGAGACTGAGCGGAATATACTTCCAAAGGGCGCGGTTTCCCTCTCTCTTGGCCAATGGACTCGATCTCCTGAAATCCGCCGAAACTCGACTGCCATGAATCTCCGGCGCGGTCGACGTTGGATCCTGGCGAGAATTCATGCAGGTGTGATGACAACAGCATCGGCAACAATTCCGATAGTGTAGTGGACCCAGACAAAAAACTCAAAAGACTTTTGCATACGATTACTTTGGGGGATTATATACTTAACCACCCAAAACACTACATATTCTATTATCAATCACTCGTAACCACTACGTATAGTACGATGGGTAGTCAGGTATATAATTCCCATAACTTAGAGCCCTGATTTCAGCGATCGCTGCTCATGCCCAAGCTGCCCCTGTCTGGTGACCGATTCGCTCTGAGCAAAATACCTGTCCGCCTTGTCCAGCATATTTTAAAAAAAATTGTAACTGCTCACCCCCATGATTCCGTCCTGATGCCGGGCCGCCCGCAGGCGCGGG
>JAPOTI010000120.1 GCA_026709265.1 Paracoccaceae bacterium
TTGACATAATAGGACAGAAACACATGAGAAAACTCTCTCTACTTGCCGCCGCGATGGTGGCAGGCGGCAGTGCCTTTGCGATGGACGGCGGCGGCGTCTCCATCAGCGGAGAAGCAAACTTCGGGGTCACATTCAAGGAGGATCGCGATCCTGGCAGTCAAGCCGATCTGCAGTTCCACCACGAATTTGATATCAAGTTTGCCGCGTCAGGAACCACCGATGGCGGCGTCAGCTTTGGCGCAAAAATGACCCTCGACAACCAGGAAAGCACCGATATCGCGGTGTCTGGCGGTGTCGTCACGCCGGGGTCGGATGGAACGGCGGAATCGCCTTTCAAACGCGGCAGTTTCTACTGGCAGGTCGGAGACACCGACAAGCAAACAACAGCCGCTACGTTTGGTAATGAAGAAGAGCCTAACATGGGTAGGCCCGGGGCGGAGCGACCGCCAACTCCCGCTGAACTCACCGCCTATCGGAATGCGGCTTCGACTGGTGTGTTTGGTGGAACCGTTGCCGACGCGGCGACCGACACCACTGCTACCAACAAAGCCGGGCTCGTATTCTCTACTGATGGCGTGCCCCATTTTGCTAGGGTTACAACTACAGGCGCCGTCGGTGCTTTAAACCCCGAGATAACCCATACGACTGCAGCAATGACAGGATGGAGACTAAACAATGAAGGCCAACTGACAAGTGACGAAACCACTCGAGTTACGGCGCCGGGTGCGCGTGAAGCTTACAATGCTTATGTCGCGGCTTATGACATTGGTGAGGATGGGATAATTAATGCCGCTGATGAGGCGCGGGCAAAACTGGTCATCACTGATCATGAGCCAGCGGTCGAGGGGACCCCCGCCACGGCTCCCACCATCACACCGGTAAAAGCGTCGGGTGGCAAGGTTGGCAATCATGCCGAGGTCTATATCTCCATGGATATGCACAAGCTGACGATTGGCTCTGATATTGATGCAGCAGACAAGATCGCGGGCGGTCTGACCGATCCCGGCTTTGACGGTATTGGTATTGATGACCAGGCCGAAGCTGTCTGGGGTGATACGGCGGCTGATGTGCGCTATGATGGTGATTTCGGCGTGGCAAAGGTGGCCATCTCCTACGGTGACAACAACGACGATGCCGAATGGGCCGCCGGGTTCAGCTTTGATGTGGAGCCAGTTACGATGGGCGCGGGCTTTGACAGCAACGGCGTCGTGTCGCTCGGTATGGGCTTCTCGCAAGGTCAGATCGCGATGAATGCGCTCTATTCAACCGACAGCGATGGCCACGAGAGTGACAACGAAGCCGGAAAATATGGCGTCATCAAGCCGGAAAATATCGGCACAACGCTGGCGACTGATGGCGGCAATGCCAACCTGTTCAACGGCAATGCGCCTGATGTGAAGAACCAGGCGATGGGTGTTGATGTCACCTACAAGATGAACGACACGACGTCGCTCGTCTTGGTGGCCGCGCAGCACACGATGGAAGGCGCAACATGGCAGAAAGCTGTTGCTGCAAAGGATGCTGTTCCTGCGTCCGGAGACACCCCGGCGCAAGCGGCTGTTCAGGCCGCAGATGGCAAGTGGGTGGTCAGCGACACCAAAGTGGACGCCTTCGGTGTCGGCTTTGCCCACGATCTCGGCGGTGGCGCGACCCTGAAAGCCGGTGCGGGCTCGGTGGACAGCAACGCGGTGGCCGATCTGGGGATCACCATGAAGTTCTGATCATCGATCAGAGATAGAGATTTGAGGGGGCGATCTGCGGATCGCCCCTTTGTCTTGCCGGGTAAGGAGCGGGCTGTACATTTTCCCCAGTATATTTGGTCTCTCAACATGCGTAAATCAGAGCCGAATGCCGATGATTTCAATTTTAGCAGATTTCGCCCACCGAAGGAGGTACGGTTATACGCGTCCCCCCAGGTCACGATCTCCAGATATCCGTCCCGGCTCTACGCGGCGCATCTTGCCGGCTGGCGCGCGATGTCGCTACAGGTCAACAGCCATGCGGCGGTGGTCAACGAGACCATCTGGTTCAACTTCGCGGCTGGCGGTGCTGGCGGCGTTCATGGCAGCGGAGACAGCGACAAGGGCACGAAGCCTAACCTGCAGACGGGCGAAACTTCTGGAAGACCGTTGTCGAGGAGACGTGTGCCGCCTTGACGATGCACTCATGTGATGGGAGGAGGCCGCCGTCGCGCACCTCCTGGAACGCCCAACCCTGCATGCCGACGAGATCGGCTTCCGGGTCCACGACTGCTGGGTGACGTCCTTCGCCGACGACCGGTGCCAGCACCAGCTGCTGTGCGGCGCACACCGTCTCCGCGAACGCGCCTTCGTCATTGAGTCCAACGGCCTCCGCTGGGTGGGTTTCCTGAATACTTATAGAACCATGTGTATTGCCCCGACACGTGAATTCCGACAAACATTAGAAGATGTCCGACAATTTAGGGTTGTGGTTTAGCCAGCATTTTCGTGTTTGGCCCGGCTTCGGGATCTTTCAGTTTTCCTCAGGGTTGCCTTGCCGGCTTCATCCCTTTGCTCCGGGGGCGAATCCGGCGATTCCCCGACCGAATCACCGAATCCCAGAATTTGCACAAGAATTGCACAAGACCTGCAAAATGATCTGAATTCGGCGGAAAGCAATTTCCGCATCAAATCGCCCTGTTCCCCGAGAGATTCCGTGACTTCAGAGGGGTCAACCGGTGATTCGTTTTGGAGCTTATATACATAGGTAGCCAAAAGCCACCATCTAAACCCCTGATTTCATTATGTTTTCTGTATCCAACAATTCCCAATTCCCCAAAATTCTCACCCGGCAACAACCTCCAAACTGTCGCTACCGGGTTACTTTGGTGAGTCGGTTCAGATTTGTTTATCTTTCGGCATATTGCCATGAGCATATGCAAAGGGGAATCCCTTGACCCTTAATGTAAAGGCTAATCGATATGTCCCGTCTTCCATAGATATAATGTAACTACTTGCCCCCGTTATCAGCTACCTTCGTAGAGGCAGTCAACGGCCTTTT
>JAPOTI010000031.1 GCA_026709265.1 Paracoccaceae bacterium
AAAAGGCCGTTGACTGCCTCTACGAAGGTAGCTGATAACGGGGGCAAGTAGTTACGACCAGAGGAAAGTTCAGGCCGCGAATGGATAGACAAGAGACTCAAACCATCAGTGTCAAACTGCACAGAATCACTGTAAAAAGGCCTGAATGGCCCCACAATTTGTGGTGCTCTCCTCAACATGCAAGACGATTGTCAACGGGCCTTACTCCGACAGCGGATGGATGGCTTCCCTGTTCCAAGCGACATGGGTCGCTTCCTTAGCATCAAGAAATGTACCCCGTGGCACGACTGCGAACAATGTCAAACCCTCTACGTCAAGCTTGTAGCGAGTCCGTCCGCCCAGAAACACCCGTGCCACGATTCGAACCGGTAACGAATGATCGAAAAGATCTGGATTCTTGGTCAATTGCAAGTCCTCCTGTCGTAGTGCAATGAAACTTGCTGACGGAGGATCAGGAAGCCGAATCTGTCCTTCCACGATGGCAAAGGGGCCGGGTTCCTCAGCAAGTTCCAAGATATTTGCGGCACCAATGAAGTCTGCCACGAAGCGGGTGCGCGGGCAATCGTAAAGATCGGTTGGCGAAGCTTCCTGTTCAATCTGTCCATTGGACATCACTGATACCCGGTTAGAAAGAGTCAAGGCTTCATCTTGGTCGTGGGTGACGAATACTGTTGTCAATCCTAAATTGCGGTGAAGTTCAATCAATTCGACCTGCATCTCGGTGCGTAGTCGTGCATCGAGGTTCGAGAGAGGTTCGTCAAGCAGGAGAACCTCGGGTTTTGTCACAATAGCACGCGCGAGCGCCACGCGCTGCTGCTGGCCACCCGAGAGTACCCGCGGCATTCGGTCATGCAATCCCTCAAGCTGAACAAGTGACAGAGCCTTGGCAATAAGGTCATCCTGTTCGGCCCTGCTGCCCACTCGCCGCATACGGAGGGGAAAGCGTATATTCTCGGAAACACTTAAATGAGGCAGCAGGGCGTAACTCTGAAACATCAACGCAATGTTCCGGTGCTCCGGCGCCAGTGCCGTAACATCCTTGCCTCCGATAATAATACGCCCGCTCGAAGGGCTCTCCAGTCCGGCAATGATCCGCATCAGTGTACTCTTCCCGCACCCCGAAGGGCCAAGCAGGCTAGTGAAGCATCCATCTTCCACGTGCAACGAGATATCTCGAAGCACCTCAATCCCACCAAAGCTCTTATATACATGTTCGATATGAAGTTGGGTCATTACGTCATCCGGTCCAGCCCGATGGCTTGATCTACGAGGAGAACTAGAGCCAAAGACACGAGAATCATCAGTGTGGACACAGCAGCCACGGAAGGATCAGGGCTAAATTCAAGCTGCCCATAGATGCGTATCGGAAGGGTCTCCACGCCTGGAGCGCGAACAAATAGCGCAATTACTGCATCGTCAAAGGAAATATTGAAGGCAAAAAAGGCTCCGGCGGCCATACCGGTGCGACATTGTGGCAGCACCACATGGAGGTATTTCTTCCAGACATTTGCCCCCATCGTTCGTGCAGCTTCTTCAAGAAGCGGATCAGCACGAGAAAGAACGGCAGAGACCGTGCGAATGACGTAGGGTACACAGATCACTAGGTGGCCTACGATCAGTCCCCAGATGGACGCTCCCCCGAGCCAAATACTCATTGTCATCAGAAGCCCTATGCCGAAGATCAGCGTCGGCAGCACCAGCGGTGACAAAAACAGTCCGGATAGAGTTGCGCGTCCGGGTGTGTCGGATTTGGCAAGAGCAATGGCTGTTGGTGTTCCCACGAGGACCGAGAAGGTGGTCACGATTACCGCGATCTTAAGACTGGTCCAGGCTGCGGAGAGATAAGCCTCGGAACTGAGAATTTCTCTGTACCAGCGGAAGGAGAAACCTTGCGGCGGAAAGACCAGAAATTGACTCTCCGAGAAGGAGCTAGCAATTACCACGCCGAGCGGAACGAGCATCACGAATGCCGTGAAGATAACCAGAGCGCCAGCCATAAGGTGAGCGGAGGCCGGAGGTGCGAGTCCGGTCATTGAGATGTTCGCACCAATCGTGCGTAGGGGATGATCAGGAGCAGGGTGGCGGCCAGCAGCAGTACCGATTGTGCCGCCGCAAACGGCCAGTCAAACGAACCTCCGATCGACTGGTAGATGCTGCCTGCCATTACCGGAAGCCGCACACCGCCCACAAGGCTCGGTGTGATAAATGAGGACAGCGAAAGCGCAAACACGATCAGGCTACCGGAGACGATACCAGGCACGGCGAGGGGTAGAACTATAACTCTCAGTACCTGCCAGAATCCGGCCCCCATGGTTCGGCCAGCTTCTTCGAGTTCCCGCCCAATCCCTTGCAAGACGCCCAATACAGTCAACACCATGAAGGGCAGCAATACTTGCACCATGGCGATTACGATGCCAGCTTCGGTGTGCATCAACACAGCGGAGCGGCCAGTAAAACCAAGTGGAGCAACTAGCGTGGCCAGTAATCCACCATTTCCAAGCACCACAAGCCAGCCGAAGGTCCGGATTACGACAGATGTCATCAGCGGCAGGATCACCATCAGCAGGATAATGAAGCGGAGTGTCGGATGTGCTCGTTGCATGATGTATGCGAGCGGTACGCCGAAGATTGCGGTTGCCAGAGTTATGACAAGAGCCAGCCGCAAGGTCCGCCATGCGACTTTCAAATAGTAGTCATCGACGAAGAATTTTTCAAAATGCGAGGTGGTTAGAACGAAGACTCCATCCTCGGTCCAATCAACAACGCTTGTGATTAATATTGTTCCCACCGGGAACAAGAAGGCAATCAGTAGTACAAGAACCCCCGGCACAAGCAGAAACAGCGATTCCTGCCTTGTCTGGGCTCGAACAGAGTCGATCGCCGCCATCAGCCCATATCAAGATGGCGGAACTGCTTTACCTAACGAGAAGCCGCTTCCACTCCTCGTTCCAATCGGCACGCTTGTCGGAAATAACCACTGGGTCGAAACCAACAAGGTTCCTTGCCGCCTCCTCGCCATAAACTACCTGCTCAGCGACCTCACCAGAAAGAGTTACAGTTCTGTTGGTTGGTGAATAGCGCAAAGCTTCGGCCCAGCCTTCCGAGGCCTCAGCGCGGATTGAGAGATCAATAAATTTTAACGCCATTTCGCGGTTCGGTCGATTGGCGACCAAGTTAACTGTGATCGGAGCGAAGGCTGCGCCTTCCTGTGGTTGCACGAACCTCACTGGTAATCCTGCCTTGGTCAAGGTGTAGGCATAGTCTTGCGCATACGCTGCCATCCAAGATGATCCCTGCGCAAAATTCTGTTGAATTTCGGGTGACTTAGACACAACGACTGCACCGTTTTCGAGCAGCTTACTCACAAACTCAAACCCGGGGGTAAGATCATCCATCGTGCCACCCAAGGAATGATTCATCATGAGAAGACTGAGTAGACCATACGTGTTGCTCGCAGCATCAGTCACCAGCACATGCTCCCCGATTCCTTCGCGCAAGAGGTCATTCCAGCTTGTAGGTATCGGGTTGATCTGATTGGTTTCATACAACAATCCGATGACAGCCGTGGAATAGGTCGGACCCACGCCCTTAGAGATTCCCGACACCGCAAATTCATACATCTGGTCATGATTGCGAAGTTCCGAAGGCTCAATGGGAGACAGCAAACCTTCGAGTGCCGCTGTTGTTTCCAGACCACCCGAAAAATGCGCGACATCGAACTGAGGTGCCTCTTGCTGCGCGCGCAGTTGCGATAGTGTATCCGCCGAGTAAGCAGTGACCACTTCGACCTTAATGCCAGTCATCTCCTCGAAAGGAGTGATCACGAGCCTTCGGTGGATCTCTTCATAGGCGCCACCAAACGAATTGATTACCAGCTTGTTATTCTGCGCCCGCAAGATCGATGGTGCGGCGAGGGCTGAGACAGCCAGCGTTGTGTTTCTCAAGAAATGACGTCTGTTGAGCATGAGTTCCTCCAACCTATTGATTTATGAATTCAGTCGAGCCGGCCAAATCGGATTGACTTGGCACCTTCGAGCCGGATGGAACGGCATGCTTCAGTGAAGCCATCGAGATTTTCCGAAACCCGGCCAAATATGTTAACCGGAGTCCAGCCCAAAGGACCAAACGTCCGCCCACCCGTATCGTAGAAGATTCCAATCTCCCATAACTCGTCAGGCAACCCGTGCATGGCACCTTTGCCCTGAAAATACCATAAACACTCCCCAGGAGCAGGAAAACAGGTCTGGTTTTCGTTGGGAATCGCCGCCGGATTGAAATTCTGCGCTACCTCTGGCAAGCCCACCATGATCTCCGGTCCAGCGAACATGGCATGAAATGCGGTCTCCGAAACAGGGTTTTCAAGTGCGTTCCAGAGTGTCTTGCAGGTGCGCGGCGCAAGATCAGAATAGGCTGTAATGGGCCAGCTTGTCTGCAACTCGACAAACTCGATGAAGAAACCAAGTTTCGCCATGTTGAATTTTATGTCCCTTGATGACGCAGTAGCAGAGAGTAAACCTACTATATAGCAGCGTCAAGGGGTGTGCCTGTCGGCCAGCAATTCCCACTAATCATGTCTTCAATCGCGATTTCGCGGGCCTTGCCGAGTTCTTTTTCGTAGCTTCCCGATCGACCGCCGATGATGTCGGTAATTCCTGCGAAAATGTCCTTGAACACATTGGCTCCAAGTATCGCCTCTCCGACGACGATTCCGTGATATTCGTGGATTTTCTGCCCCTCGACATGGGACGTGGTGGTCATGAGCATCGGGTGCACTCCCCTGTTCGTTTTGTCGGGTGTCATCAGTGACGGGATACGCGTTATTTTGACCATAGGCAAACCTCGAAATGTTGAACAGAAGACGGCATCATGAATCACCAGAAAGAACAATCTGAAAGGTGATCTTTGCGAACGTTTGGTCGGAATTTATGTCGGTGATCGCTTTTCACGCATGAGAGAGCTAGACGAAAACTCTTGAAGACACTAAATGGGAAGCAGGTTTCAACATAGCACGGTTCGAATTTATCTGGAGAGTCTGATGGGAAATTCGCTTTTGCAACTCATTGCACTTGCAGCTGTAGCGGTTTTTCTGATTCTCAAGCTGCGCAACACTTTGGGGACTCGTGACGGTTTTGAAGGCCCTCCGTCAAAGACTCGCACCACTGGGTTTGAGCCCACGCAAGAGGCTCAGGAGGTGAGAGTCGATCGCGATATCACCAAATTTGTTGAAGCCGACTCGGAGAATGGACGCGCCCTGGCGCAAATGAAGGAAGTCGACAACAGCTTTAGTGTTTCGGACTTCATTGAGGGGGCTGGCCGCGCATATGAAATGATCCTGGTAGCTTTCGTTGAAGGTAAACTGGAGGAGGTCAGACCATTCATCATCGATGAAGTCTACGAGTCCTTTGAAGATACGGTCGCGGAGCGGGAGACCAATGGCGTGATCCAAATCGCGCGTTTTGTTGGGTTGCGTGAGGTCAAGATCAGTGAAGCCAAGCTGTTGAACGGAACGAACGCAGAAGTCACTGTCGAATTCGTTGGTGAACTGATCTCATATGCCGTTGACGATGACGATAACGTTATTGAAGGTGATGACAAGGCTGTGCGAAGACAACGCGATGTCTGGACCTTCGGCCGTGAGTTGGGTACGTCGAACCCGAACTGGATATTGATGGCAACAGACGGGTGATGCGACCTTGGCGGGTTCGCAAAAGCCAGACACACAAACCAGGAAAGACCAGCGTCATCGTGGCCGCCAGCTTCGCGCGGATGAAATCACGGAATGGTTCGATCTTGTCGGTCGCCGGGACGCGCTCGGCCAGGGCGACAGATCCGAAAGACGTTTCGACAGGTCCGTATCGGCCGGAGATAACCCGGCAGCAAGTCGAGGCAGGACGCATCCTCGCCTGTCACAGCGTCAATTGCAGGAACAGGAAGTGAAAGACTGGGAATCGTTTCTCGGTTCTGATCAGCTTTGTGCACAATCGGACCAACCGTCGTCAACCGTCAGGCGACGCGGCACCGCATCGGTGTCTGGCAACAGGGCGCAATCAGGACGGTCTTCGCTTGGTGCATTGGATGCCAAGATGCTGCGACGGATTCACGGCGGCAAGATCAAGCCCGAGCGCAAGATAGATCTACATGGATTGACGGCTGACGCAGCAAAGCAGGCGTTGAACCAGTTCTTTTCCAGTGCAGTTGCCGACGAGAAGCGACTCCTGCTCGTCATTACCGGAAAAGGATTGAGAAGCGGCGCGGCCAGCGGCCAGGGTATTCTCAAGCAGATGGTGCCAAAATGGATTGAAGACGGCTTCTATCGCAACATGATTCTGTATTATTGTCCGGCCCATCAGAAACATGGAGGCGCGGGGGCCTACTATGTTTTATTGCGTCGGTTACGACGACAACGTGGCTAAAAGCTGAGGGAATCTCAGACGTTATGAGTGGAGATCTCGGAATCAGGGTTTCGCTGAGAATCGTGTTAAATTGGGGGGATTATAATCAATCCTATCTAAGAAATTCCGTTCAGGTCATGTATGGCCTGAACCCAACATGCCCATTGTTCTTGTCGCGCAACTTTCGCATGTTCTGATTGGACGGGAAGCCGCCGAGAAGAAAATCTCATGCGGCTGATCACGGATCAATCACGTCGACGCCAGTGTCCATGAAGTCTCGCTCGTTGCGTGTCGCCATCGTCATGCCCTGCGCGCGCGATGGCCGCGATCTGACAGTCTGCCTGCGATATTGGGCGTCCGACCGCGCGGTAGCGGCAAAAATCTCGGCATAATCCCATGCCGCGTTGCTGTCGAACGGAAGATCCCGACCAGTGAACAGGTTGCCGAGCGTTCGGTCGGCGGCGTCCGCCAGACCCCGACGGCGCGCGCCCTCCAGAAGAATAGTGACGCCGGTGCGAATCTCCGCTTCCGTGACCGCCGCGATGAACTAATCCTGCGTCGGCAGCTCGTCCATCCAGGACAGGACATTCGGATCCGCCGCATCGCGCATCAGTTCGAACACCACGTATGTGTCGGGCAGGAACACGGCCATCTCAGTCGAAACGCGGCGGTTCACGCATCGGCTCTCGCGGAGGCAGCTCCAGATCAACGCCGCCGAAAGGGCTTGAACAGTTTGTGGATCGCCGTCCCAAGGCCCTTGGCAGGCGCATCAGCCCGACCGACCGCCTTGCGGAGGATCAGTCGCACTTCCTCTTCCATGGACCGGCCGTTGTCGGCCGCGCGCTGGCGCAGATCAGTCTTCACGTCGTCGTCGAGATTGCGGACCGTTATGCTCGCCATCGCCATGCCTTCAACTCACGTCTTATCGAACCATACGCGGTGCTTGCGATGCAATCAGGTACAGTAAAGTTGTATATCAGCGTGCAATTTGACACGATTCTCAGCGAAACCCTGAATCAGTTGAATCGAATTCTTGTGTGCCCAAGGCGCTGCCTTTGATCAGAGATAGAACACGCGTCCTCTGTTTTGCTATTGTGGTCCATTCGGCGACGATCAGCCTGTTCACAAACTGCGTTGAATCTCTTCCTGTTCAAAAACCTCGATGAAGTCACCCTTGCGGATATTGGCATAGTTTTCAAACGCCATGCCACATTCCTGGCCCGAAACCACTTCGCTGACTTCATCCTTGAATCTTTTCAGAGTCTTGAGTCGCCCTTCGTGAATGACAGTGTCATCTCGCAGCAATCGGACACCGGCATAACGTCTGACCGTACCTTCCACGACGCGACAGCCGGCCACCATCCCGATGCCCGTGATCTTGAAGGTCTCAAGAATTTCTGCAGTGCCAATGGACGTTTCCTTGATCTCGGCACGCAACAGGTTCGAGGCTGCAGCCCGAACATCATCGAGCAAGGTATAAATGACCGAATAATAGCGGATATCTGTTCCCTTTTGTGCAGCAGCATTGCGCGCCGGCGCATTGGCGCGAACATTAAAACCGATGACCCGCGCATTTGAGGCTTCAGCAAGACTGATATCTGTCTCCGTGATGGCCCCAACACCTGAATGTAGAACCCGGACAGTGACTTCCTCATTGCCGATCTTTTCGACAGCCTGGACAATGGCCTCGACAGATCCTTGCACATCCCCCTTGATAACCAGTCCCAGATTGCTGACTTCATTTGCATTGCCGCCACTGCCATGAAGCTCCATCAACTCTTCAAGCGGTAGAGAGGTTCCGGTTGCAAGGCGTTTGCTCTTGGCCTTCGACTGTCGATAATTGAAGATTTCTTTGGCTTGACCTTCGTTTTCGACGACATTGAGAATGTCGCCAGCAACTGGCGTGCCATGCAGGCCTGTCACCTCAACCGGGACAGATGGTCCGGCAGCGTCAATCAGTTTGCCGTTCCAGTCCTGCAGAGTGCGCACTTTCCCCCAATGATCACCAACCACAAATGCAACGGTTTTCTTCAGCGTTCCCTTTTGTACGAGGATGGTGGCAACCGACCCACGACCCGTATCAAGCCGGGACTCGATCACGACCCCGATAGCCGGTCGTTCAGGATTTGCTTTGAGCTCAAGGAGTTCTGCCTGCAGCGCAATCGTTTCAAGCAGCTTATCGACACCTTCTCCACTGACCGCCGAAACTTCCACATCCAGCACATCACCTGAACGCTGTTCGACGATGACATTATGGCGCAAGAGATCATTGCGCACCTTTTCAGGGTCTGCGCCGGGAAGATCGATCTTGTTGATGGCGACAATGATTGGAACATCGGCCGCCCGCGCATGATTGATTGCCTCAACTGTCTGTGGCATCACGGCATCATCTGCCGCCACGACAAGAACCACAATATCGGTGACTTGAGCACCCCGTGCACGCATATCGGTAAAGGCAGCGTGACCCGGCGTATCCAGAAATGTCAGAGACGCTCCGGCTGCAGTGTCAACCTGGTAAGCCCCGATATGCTGGGTAATTCCGCCGGCCTCGCCACCGGCAACATTGGTTTTTCTGATCGAATCGAGAAGCGAAGTTTTGCCATGATCAACGTGGCCCATGACCGAGACAACCGCCGAGCGCGGCTTGAGAGCTTCAGCGGAATCTTCCGTAGTGACGAGAACATCCTCCACATCCGCTTCCGACACGCGCGACGTCTTGTGACCAAACTCACCGATGATCAATTCAGCAGTATCCGCATCAATAGTCTGGTTCTGATTGACCATGACACCGTTTTTCATCAACATCTTGACCACGTCGGACACTCTTTCGGCCATCCGATTGGCAAGTTCCTGCACGACGATCGACTCGGGTAATTGGACCTCACGGACGACTTTTTCGCGAACCTGTATATCTTCCTTTGCTTTACGCCGCTTGCGTTCCTGACTGCGCAAGAAAGCCGAATGCGAACGCTGACGAACCTCGTCGCTGAGGGCGGCATCGACGTCAATTTTCGCGCGCCGCCGCCGTTCATTCTGTGTCCGTCCGCTCGGACGCTGCTCACTGTCCCGCCGCTGCTTCTTTTCACTGCGCTTGCCCGCCGCCGTTCGCGACTTCCCGGTTTCATTTAAAGCAGCACCGATATCCTCCGCGGGCTGGACGACAATGGGTTCAGCAGCGATTTCTGCAGCGTTATCCTGTTCCCGCCGTGCTGCTTCCTGGATTTCGCTCTCACGCCGCCGCGCTTCTGAGGCGGCTTCCCGCTGTTGTGCAGCAATTTTGACCTGTCTCAGGCGTTCTTTTTCCTCAAAAGCATGAAGAGCCGCACGTTTCTTGTCTTCGCGCTGCATTTCGGTGGATTCAGCCGACTGGGTTTCCACCTCCTTCGGCTTTTGGGGTGTGAAATTCTGCCGCGGAGGTACAGTGCGTCTTCGTTGCGGCTGCTGGTCAACCACGACCTCGGTGAGGTTTTTGCCTTTTTTTCCGATACCGGATCGCGGGACAACCCGGCCACCGGACTTTGCTCCAAGATTCAGACTGAGAGTTTTCTTTTCCATTGCGGTATGTTCCTTCTCGGTCTCAATCACGTCATGGCGGGTTCCAAGGACAATGGTTTATGTTGCGGTCGCGAGATGCCTCGCAATTTCGTGAGTCGAATGCTCTCACGAGAGATCTTGGCGGCCAAAGCACCTTTGAAAATTGCTGCGTGTATGACAGAATCGCGCCCGAATGCCAAACCCAATTCTGTAGACGTGAGGCAAATACAAGTTTCCGGCAACTCCACAAGACGACTCAATTTCGCCTGTTGCCGTTGCGAACCATCATTTGCATGTAGCAGCAAGCCGACCCGTTTTGCAAGGATGGCTTCCTGAACTTTCTCGAAGCCACCGACGGCACCACCGGATTTGCGTGCCAGAGCGATGAGCCCGGAAAGCCTGGTGATCAATCCTGTTTCGACGTTGACCGCCAGGTTTTCCGGAATCTTGACGCTTTTGCCGACCGCCCGCGCGAAGAGTTTCTTTTGCACGACCTTTTCCAGTGATTGGTGATCGGAGGAGACCCAATAACCCCGGCCCGGAAGTTTCTCCGCAAGATCGGGTGTCATCAGACCATCGGGACTGACCACAAATCGAACCAGCGCGGTTTTGGGCATGGAGGTGCGTGTCGCGATACAGCGCCGCTCTGGAATTTCCGGGCGATTTTTCCGGCCAGCCCTTCCCAATTCCTTTGCTCCCCGCCCCTAGGCCACTTCAAATATCTGGGTCGGGTCTTCATCCTTCCTGAGGAGTTCTTCTGCCTCCTCCGGCTGCAACAGACCCGCAGCAAGCCGCGCGCGAATAATCAGTTGTCGGGCTTCTTCCAGG
Source organism: Paracoccaceae bacterium (assembly GCA_026709265.1). GTDB lineage: Bacteria > Pseudomonadota > Alphaproteobacteria > Rhodobacterales > Rhodobacteraceae > JAPOXR01. The sequence goes on from JAPOTI010000031.1 coordinate 10,755, forward strand.
GTGATGTCGCAATCCTCAAGAAGGCCCTTTTCCCACCTTTTCCGGTTGTTGACGACGATATATTCGCCGACCAGTTCATACATGTCGCAGGAGGCAAACTCGCTCAGACTGGTGACCTTTTTGTCGCCCTCGGCGCTGGCCAGCGCAAACAGCATCCGTGGAGAGAGATAGGCAAATTCTGCCAGATCATCTTCAAGTCCATACTCGCGTGCCTGGCGCATCAACTCCTCGTTTTCTTCATCAACAAACTCCTGCGCTCGCGATTTCAATGTTTCTGCGATCTCGTTATCGATTCCATCGAGCCCGGCCAGTTCTTCGAGGCTGCTGGTCGCCAATGCCTCCACCTGATCAAATCCTTCGGCGACCAGATGCTGGGCAAAGACTTCATCGATTTCCAGGGCAGACATCAAATCCTCTGTCATCTTGGCGAATTCCGCTTGGCGGTTCTCCATCTCCTTGGTTTCGGTGATGATGGTGATGTCAAAACCAGTCAATTCGCAGGCCAAGCGGACATTTTGCCCGCGCCGTCCGATCGCCAGTGACAATTGTTCATCGGGAACAACCACTTGTGTCGGAATTCCGTTTTCGTCGAGCATGACCTTGGAGACTCGCGCTGGCTGAAGCGAACTGACAATAAAATCTACCGGATTATCGGTCCACGGGATGACGTCGATACGCTCACCCTGAAGTTCATTCACCACGGCCTGCACGCGGGAACCGCGCATGCCAACACAGGCCCCGACGGGGTCAACGCTGGTTTCCTTCGATGCGACGGCAATTTTTGCCCGCGACCCGGGGTCGCGTGCGACGCGGCGGATTTCAATCAGATTGTCGTAGATTTCAGGAACTTCGCTACGAAACAACTCAACCATAAATTCATTGGCAGAGCGTGACAAAAAGATCTGCGGTCCGCGAGTCTCCTTGCGCACTTCGGTAATGTAGGCCCGTAACCGTTCGCCGTTACCGTAGCTTTCGCGGCCAATTTTCTGATCACGACGGAGGATGGCTTCGCCGCGTGTGAGATCAACAATAATATTGCCGAATTCTTCGCGTTTGACGGTGCCGACGATCACCGTTCCAACGCGATCCTTGAATTCTTCATATTGCCGCTCGCGCTCGGCTTCCCTGACTTTCTGCAGCAGAACCTGCTTTGACGTGGTTGCGAGAATCCGGTTCATGTCAAACGGTTCGAGAGGTTCTTTGATTTCATCGCCAATCTGTGCGTCGGGGTTTTGCTTGCGGGCGTCTTCAACCGAGATTTCAATATTGTTGTCTTCGACCTCTTCGACGACGGTATGGACGCGCATGACGGTCTGGTCGCCGGTATCGGGGTCGACGCTCACGCGGATGTCGCGGTCAATACCATATTTCATACGGGCGGCCTTGCCGAGCGAATCTTCAATGGCCTCAATAACCAATGATCGGTCAATCATTTTTTCCTGAGCAACGGATTCGGCAATCTGCACCAGTTCGAGCTTGTTTGCTCCCGCTATCGTCATGGCTGTTCTCTTTCTCCAGTTTCCTGTTGGTCTCTTATGGGTCCGGTTGCATGTAACAGGTCATCGGTGATCACGAGTCTTGCATTGGCGACCGACTCAAAGTCGAACGTAATGTCGATATGACCACTGCGCACGTCAATCCTGCTGCCCCTGACATCGACAATTGTTCCCTTAAATCTGCGCCGCCCTTCAATAGGTTCCGCAAGGTCAATCTTCGCGAGATGGCCTTTCCAGGCGACAAAGTCGCCGAGTCGGGTCAGCGGGCGATCAATCCCGGGGGATGACACTTCCAGCCGATAGGCATCCGCGATCGGGTTTTCCACATCCAGAAGCCCTGACACGGTCTTTGACAGCTCTGCGCAGTCATCAATCTCCATCCCGCCATCTTTCCGTTCAGCCATGATCTGCAATTGTGTCGTTCGACCACCGCCTATACGCACACGTACCAGATCATACCCCATTCGGATCAGTTCGGGCTCAACGATTTCAGCAATCCGCAATTCAGTTGTTGTTACGGCAACAAGATCTGGCATAAGGCTTCCATAAAAAAACGGGCTGCGGCCCGTCCAATCGATTCTGATGGAAGTTACGGGTTTGGACGCCGCACCGCCGATGTCAAGGCTTCATGTAGGTCCTGAAAGCGGTAATTGCAAGGTCTGTTTTTGGCGCAGCAGGCCCAGCGCTGCTTTTCAGCAAAGATAGGCCTCATTCAAAATCACGGAGTCCGGCCGGACAGATCATGAAGCCGCATCGATTTTCAACCACGCATTTGGGATGCATTACGCAGGCCAAAGCCCTGGATTGGAGGATAGGATGATTGCTGTCCAGCGGGTCCGACTCCCGTTCGGTCAGGGCACCGCCCGCCGGCTCGGGAGTGCATGTTGCCTGGCAGATGGTTACGCCTGTCGTGAAGTGTATATAGCGGACAGTGAAGCGACCATTTGCGCCCCATAATCCACAATGTTGGTGCCTGTGTTTTTGCGGTAGCAGGGGCAACGCCGGGCTTACCATAAAAGGCTGAGATGGGTTCGTTCCAGATGACGTTGAGGCTGTCACCCGTGGTTCCATTCGCTCTCAATGGCTCGATCTATGTGCAACCAGAGCCGTTCCGAATGCGGCATCAGCACGCGCCACCGATACAGGACAATTCAGTATACGCTGACGGATTTTCGTCCAGGAATCGCTGAGCGCTCCGCCTCCGGTGGTGGTAACAGAACGCACAGGCGGGCCGCCCAACTCGCAGAGAGTATCGTAAGCGCTGCGTTCGACCCGCGCAATTCCTTCCAGCAATCCCTGCAAAAATCTTGCATCACTTTCCGGCCTTGGTGTGACTCGTGACTGGAGATGCGGATCATTGATGGGAAATCTCTCTCCAATTCCGGCAAGCGGGTAATAGTCGAGACCCGTATCATCAAAGGGACACAACTGAGATTGCAGTGTTTTGATCTCCTCACGGGAAAAGTGCGACAAAAGTGCACCGCCACCGGTATTGGACGCACCGCCAGCAAGCCAGCGGCCAAAGAGACGGTGGCTGTAGACACCGCGTTTCGGGCAGGTCACAGGTTGGTGCGAAATCAATTTGATGGCCAGGGTGGTGCCCAGGGACGTTGAAGCTTCGCCAATCTCAGAAGCTCCCGAAGCCAGGAAAGCGGCATTCCCATCGGTCGTACCCGCGACAATATGTGTATTCTGGCTGAAACCGTAACGTGTTGCCATCAGGGGGTTGATTCGACCGAGAGTGTCCCCGACCGGGTGAACCGCAGGCAACAATTCAGTGCGTACGCCCGTTTGCCCAAGCCATTCAGGCCAGCAAGTTGATTGGAGGTCATAACCGAGTTTCAGGACATTGTTTTCGTCAGAAGAACCGCCCTGTCCCAAGAGCTTCGCGGCAATCCAATCAGCTTGATGGAACACAAATGCAGCATGTTTGGCATCGGGCAGTTTTTGGGCGAACAGCAACCGCGCAAGCGCCGAAGATGGTCCCAGAGCAATGCTATCTGATGGTGCGACCTGTGCGATGACTTCAGCCTCGCTGAAAAAATTTCCGGAATTGTACATCAGACCCAAGGTCACGGGATCGAGATTCTTGTCGGCAAGCATCAGCGTTCCCGAGGTCCCGTCGACCGCCAATGCAACGATATCGCGTATCGACAGGCCTGCATCGGCGAGCCGCCCTGCCTGTTGTTCAAGACAATCATTCACCGCGCGGTCCCAGATCCAAGGATCCTGGACGGCGCGTCCGTCGACCTTGTCAGGTGCCTTCATTTCAACCCGCGCTGCCGCCACTTCCCGTTTCTGTGCATTGATGACCGAAGTTCTGACTCCAGACGTGCCGATGTCGATTCCGAGAAATAACGGCATGATCAGCTCTGCGTCACCATGCGCTTGCGATGGGCCTCGGCATCCCAGCCGAGAAGTTCCGCTTCCAGACTGAGGGGTTGCAGTTTCCATCCATCGGGTATGCGCACGAGAATGTCATTGAGGCAAATCAACATCGATTCTCGGCCCGAGAAACACGACTGGGTCAGGATCGTCACTTCCCGCGCCGCCTGCGCCCAGCTGACATTGTCATTGGCGAGACTGGCGGCAGGCGTGCAGGCCAGTGGGGTCTCACGACCGATGCCGGGATCGGCGAACGGGCCGACCAGGTGATCGACAGGTTCAAGATGACGAAATATCTCATCTGGTCCATCGATAAGGATAGTATTTTCAAATGCCCATGTGATCAGGTCGCCGCCGTCGCAGAAACCCACCGGGACGGTTTCGATGTGATCCGCACCATCGTTGAACCCGGTCTAACAGAAACCAAATCCTTCCAAATAGAGAGACAGCCGACGCCACAGCACTCATTTCACCGGCATTTGCTCACTGAACTCACGGTTCCTGACTGCGATTCTATAAATCACTGCTTCTGTCCGCAAGGACGAACTCCACGAGGGTTTTCTCAAGCCACTTCTCCCGATAGTGATTCTTGAGGATGATCTTCGGGCGATGTCCCACTCCTTTGAGCAATGTCTCAAGAGAAACGATCCGTTCCCGAAAACCAAGTCTGATGCCGCATCGCAAGCTCGCTCGATCAGGTCCGCATAGCAACCAGTCGCCTTGCCGGTTCAATGCATGTGACCAGAGAGCCTCTTCTCCCCGGTCCAGAGCGATCTCCTCAATCCGAACTGCCAGTTCTGCGTGCTCCCTGGAGCCAACATCATGTACATCCGCCAATGATGCCCGGAGGTCGCTCGCGACGATCATTTGGTCCAAGCGCCGCCTTTGAAAGCCCGTCTGTGTTTCCGTCACGCATTCTTCAACAGTCTCTATGCGAAGCCCGCCGGCCAGTGCTCGCCATGCACCGATTCGATGTGCCTCAATGATTGCATTCGTGTCCAGGAGAACAGGTGTCTGACAGTCGATTGATCGACTCACAGGTCGATCGTACAGTCGAGACCGTAAGCCGAAAACAACTCCTCCAGACCCTCAAGGGAAACTCCGAGCAACTTCGTCGTGCGCCGAACCGATACATGCCCCCGTTCGATCGCCAGTGCTACAACCTCCGCAAAAGGCCGCGAAAATAAAGTTGGTCGTGCCTCCTTGGCCTTCTCACGACCATTATTCCGCAAAGCAAGTTCTGGAATTGACCGCGCTCGCGTCCCGGTCAAATGCTGAAGCGTGACCAGCCGCCACCTCAACGCCGACGAAGTCACATTCAAATCGTCTGCGGCAGCATTCAGTTGCGTGATCAAGCCTTCATCGTCCGAATGTCCCCAATCACCGAAGGAGTCCACCACTGCCTTCGGCATCAACACTGCCGCCGCAAAATTGTTGGCGAGCCGTTCCACCCGATTGCCCCCGAAATCGTGGGGATCTTCTACATGTTCTGGGGGCATCACATCCCACGTCAGGATATGAAACAGTTCATGCGCCAGGTCGAAGTTCCGCCGCCCTTGGACTTCATTCCGGGCTATCAGCACCGTGTCCAGTTCAGGCAGACGGCACGCTGCGCCGGAAATGCCCTTAATGGCATCGACCATAAGCACGAGAATTCCGAGTCGTTCCTCCATGATCGTCACGAGTTGACGCGCTGGTACATCTCCCAGCTCGAATTCGGCCGCGAACCGCTCGCCGGCCTCCACCGCCTCTTCCAATCTCGATTGCCTAGTGAGTCCGAGCGCCCGTCGCATGAGCGGCGGCCGCCGCCCGACTTGCGCACTCATCGTTCGATACCCGCCGACCCACTGCCTCGCAACCCGTTCGTATTCCTTAAGCTCGGATGGCCCGACGCCCCTCTGCCGCCAGGAGAACAGCCCTTCGCCATCCAGACGAAAGGGATCAGTGAAATAGTCAAGCGGCACGTTCAGCTTTTTGACGGCCAGCAGGAGTTCCGTTGCCGTCACTTGCCGTTCACCGGTCTCGATAGCCGAAATGGTCTGCCGGTTCTTGAACCCCAACAGACTTGCCACGTGGTCCTGCGAGAGTTCCTGTTCCTGCCGCAAGGCCTTAATTCGTGTACCGATAAGCGGGCCTGCCATCAGATTTCTCCAGGTTAAAAATATTGCATTTTTAGGAATGCAGGAAATATAAGCAAATTAGCATCTGCAATCAACCACTGATGAGGCGACCCAACCGCCCGTCTGTTGTTCAAGACAATCATTCACCGCGCGGTCCCAGATCCACGGATCCTGGACGGCGCGTCCGTCAACCTTGTCAGGTGCCTTCATTTCAACCCGCGCCGCCGCCACTTCCCGTTTCTGTGCATTGATGACCGAAGTTCTGACTCCGGACGTGCCGATGTCGATTCCGAGAAATAACGGCATGATCAGCTCTGCGTCGCCATGCGCTTGCGATGGGCCTCGGCATCCCAGCCGAGAAGTTCCGCTTCCGCTTCCGGACTGAGGGGTTGCAGTTTCCATCCATCGGGTATGCGCACGAGAATGTCATTGAGGCAAATCAACATCGATTCTGCTGCGCGCGGGGCCTCTTCACGCAAGTAGGAAGACACCGATGGGATCACCATGGCCGGGCCATAACAGTCTGACCGGGGTGTCAATTGTTCAATTGTCACGACATCAATTCCCGGTCCGAGAAACACAACATGGTCAGGATAGTAGCTCCCCGCCGCCGCCCGCACACGGCTGAGATTGTCATTGGCGAGACTGGCGGCCCGCGGGCAAGGTTTCCAACCCTGCAGTGAAAGCGGCGTACCAGTCTCGGCATCGACATTGCGCGTTGGCATGTCGAGACGGTTTTCCAGTTCAGCAATTGTTTCGGCGATTCGGGGGCAATCAGAACCGGCGACAATCAAACCATGATTTTCCAACACGAAGATATCAGCATTGGTTTCCAGAAACGCCCGGCGAATCTCTTTGGACAACGGAATCCCGGGGCGGATATAGGGCACCGAAACCCAATTCAGCCCCGCGAGCTTGTCGTTGAGGGTTTGCCGCCCTTCTATGGCGATTGAATGGACCAGTGAGCGCACAGAGTGGTAATGAAAAACGAAACGATGTGGCAGCAGAGCATGAAATGTCGTTTCAATCGATGGCAGGTTGTTGGATCTGGAACCGATCACGGCTTCCCGACAGGTCCCGTCACCAGTGCCGTCAAGTTCAGCCAACGCACGCGATTCATCCACCGCAACGAAGATGTCATCGGTACCGGCACGGGACAGTTCTGTCCCTGAAGCCTTGATCCACAATACGCCGTCCTGCTTGAATGACGTATTGCCTCCGCCCCCTTGTACGAGCAGATGATCGCTTCCAATTCGCTGCGACAGAGAAAGAAACTCCCGGGGTATGTCGGGTAATGATGGCACGCTGTCATCTCAATCTGTCAAGTGAATAATCGGGATGCGGCATCTGGAGTTCCCCGCAGAGACTTTCAATGCGCTCGTGAACATCCTGGCATGCGTTCACACTCTGAAACGAAGGAGAGTGAATTCCCGCACGAACAAAACATGTGGCAAATCCTGCGCTCTTGCCTCCCATAATGTCGTGGGTGAGGGAATCCCCAACCATGAGAAAGCGACCTGCCGGAATGTCGGCAAAACGCTGGCGCACGCGGTCAAAGACGGTGCGATGAGGTTTTCCGTACCAGATGACTGTTCCGCCGCCGGCCGCATATTGGTCAGCCAGCACACCCGGGGCCAGTGTGAGCCCATCCCCGCTTGTCGCTGTGCGGTCAGGGTTGATGCAAATCAGCGGCAGTTCAGCCGGCCGGGACTGCGCAAGAATTTTTTGGACATTGCCGCCGGTTCCGTCGGGCGGAATCCCCATCAGCAGCAGGGCTGAGGCCTTGTTGAGGGAAGTCACGATCCTGATTCTGTCACTGTCTGTTGCCCAGTTCCGGGCATCCCCGACCTGACTCTCGATAGGAAAGAGGCATACAGGTGTCGGAAAGCCTGACCTGCCGGTATGAAGATCTCTCCAGGCAGCCTCCCCGGATGTTTCCACAATGACAGACGGGTTCAGTCTGAATCCCATCTCCTCCACACGACGTCGATTGAAATCGGATCGTTTGCCTGAATTCGATAGAATAACGACATGTTTGCCGGCAGGTGAGAGTTGATCCACCGCTTGCGCGGCGCCTTCATATGCGGAGACCCCATTGTGAAGTACGCCATACTGATCAAGTACTGCGACATCGAATTCCGACACGATGTTGCCGATACTGTTAATCAGTCGGGTCATTCAGGCTGAAACCGACATCACATGATGGAAGCTGGATGTGAGAAATATGCAAGAGCCAGACTGAAATGCCGGCCTGCCAGCCACTAAACTGTCTGCCAACCGTTCTGATCGAGTCATTAAGATATCAATTCGGTGTTTCATTTGGGTCGAGTCCCGACGGGTCAAACGGAGACAGCATGAAAGGAGCAATGAAAGGGAACTCCATGGCAGGATTGCACAAATCTTTAGCGATCCTTTGCGGTCACGGACAGTCGATGAGAACGGCATCGACGCGGCGGTTGCGTTGGCGGCCTTCTTCGGTTCTGTTGCTGGCACGCGGTGCAAGAAATCCGATCCCATCAGAAGAGAGCCGCGACGGATCAATACCATAGCCTTCAATCAAGCGTGTCGCGACGGCGGTGGCACGCATACGTGACAGTTCCACATTGGATTCAAGTGATCCTTTTGAGTCGGTATGGCCAACCAGCAAAATACAGGCTTCGGTATTGTTCTTCATATAGTCGGCAAGCTCCTGGATCTGTGCAAATGGCACTGAACTGAGATCCGGCGCGCCCGATGCGAATTCAAGTCGTTCGAGAACGGCATGGCCTTCACTTTCCAACTTGTTTTTGACAGGCTCAGTCGAACTTGGCAGAGCGGTCGCTGCACTCACACTCGGTACCAGTTTCTCGCTGTTGATGGTATCAATTTGGACAAAACCATATGATGCATTGCGGCTGACCAGAATAGCGGCATACTCCGAAACATCGCCCGTTCGAATTGCCGCCACGAACTGGAAGTTACCGAGGTCAATATAGATTTCAGGCCCCGGAATGACATCAAGTTCCTTGCGGAAGTCAAATCCACCACATCCGCGGTCATCGCAATGGAACAGTTCCCTAAAGTTCTGTTGTTGGAGTGCATCCCTGAATCCCTGTGTGAGTTCAGTGACTGAATCATCGCTCGTGATCCTGAAACCGACACGCTCATGACTTCCTTCAATCGTACGGATTGGCACCCGGTCGTTGCGATATGGTCCAATGGGCAAACGGTAGCGGCCGGTCTCATCACTCTCGCGATAGGTTTCTTCCAGCGGCCAGGGGACCAAGATTTCGCCCAGAGCACATGCCGGACCTGCGACCAGCACCGCAAAGACTGCACTGATGGCAACGAGGTTATTCACCTTGCCATCGAATGGTATTCGGAATTGGGAATCATTCCGGTTGCTGATGCCACCCTGTTGGTCATGTTAAAAAAGCCGACAACCGCGGCGATGTCCCAAATATCGCGGTCGGTGAAACCCGCATCGCGCAACGCGGACCGATCACTCTCGCTGATTTTCTCACTTTCCCGGGTCATCTTCTCGGCAAAATCCAGCATGGTGCGCTGGCGTTGATCAAGCTTGCAAACACGATGATTCATGACAAGTTTTTCACCCAATTCCGGGTCAGATGAGAGTTCGCGAACAGCCGCACCATGTGCCACCAGGCAATAGTAGCAGCGATTGATTGACGAAACGACAACGGCGATCATTTCCCGATCAAGTTTTGAAAGCCCGCTGTCGCCCAGCATCAGGTCATTATACATGGCTGTGAAGGCGTTCAGTTTGTCGATGTCAAATGCGTAGGCGGCAAGAACATTCGGGAGAAGCCCCAGTTTCTCCTGGCAGACGGCAAAATATTTCTGGATCTCCTCAGGAAGGGGATCCACTGGTGGCAGATCAAGGGCAGTCGGCTGGTCTGGCAATCTGGCCACTTGTTTTCCTCGATCAAACAACTGTTTTCACTTTTGAATTGTCGAAAAGTGACACCACGAAACCAATTGCCGGACGGTTGTGCCAGGACAAACAGTTGTCAGACCAGGTATCGCCACCAACCGCATCAACATACTGCCGATGGCGCGGTGAATAAAGCGCAATTTCTCATCGGCAGCGATTGGGGCCATTGTCCGGGGTGAAATGTCATCGACTGCGCGGCATGGCTGATACCGAATTGACGATTATGTCATGTAGTAACCATCTTGCCGAACCTTTTGATGTTCTTCGGGATGATCAGATCGTTGCCGGTTGTCGGATTGGTGGCGACAAAAGAGCCGAAATCAGGCTGTTCAAGACGAGTGAGCCACCGGTGGTGGCGACGAGTCTCTCATTGGCAATTTCAATCTGGCCCAGTTCACACAACAGATCAAGTTGTTCCTGATTGGGGACATGTGATGTGAGTTGGCGCAGCCGCAGGCGATCAGCACCCTCGGCAAGACGCAGCGACATCATGAGATATTCACTTGCCTGCTCATCAGGTGACAGCCAGCTGCGGCGTGACTCACCGGTTCCTCGTTCAGATACTGCGCTCAGCCATTCGGCAGGGGCCAGGATCGTTTCGGTTGCCGCACGTTGCCCATCGATGGTCATCCTTCCATGGGCACCCGGCCCTATTCCCAGATAATCATGACCTCGCCAGTAGAGAAGATTGTGCCGACACTGTGCGCCCGGACGGGCGAAATTTGATATCTCGTAACGGTCAAGGCCATTCTGTCCACAGATTTCCATTGCTGCTGCATGCAGGTCAACTGCCAAATTCTGGTCTGGAAGTCCCGGCAGCCGGTCTGCAGCCAATCGTGCGCCGAACATGGTTCCAGACTCAACGGTCAGTTGGTACAAGGACAAATGCTCAGTTCCAAGTTGGATTGTTTCGGTGAGTTCTTGTCGCCATTCCACCAGCGTTTGATTCTGCCTCCCGAACATCAGATCAATGCTCAGGCGTGCAAAGTGGCTGGCAGCCGTTTCAACTGCACGCCGCGCCTCGCATGTCGAATGCAGGCGACCGAGTCGGACAAGATCCGTGTTGCGTAGGGATTGGATACCAATCGACAGGCGATTCACACCCGCCGCCGCATATCCCGCAAATCTTTCAGCATCAGATGAGGACGGATTCGCTTCCAGCGTGATTTCTGCATCGTTTGCAAAACCCCAGTTTCTGTCAATGCGATCGAGCACCGAGGCGACCAATTCAGGTGGCATGAGACTTGGGGTCCCACCGCCAAAAAACACAGTTTGACAGGTGCGCTCAGCAGTCTCACGCGCCAATCGATCCAGTTCGATGCCATAGCAGCGTGACCATTCATCGACATCAAAGTCAGTGGTGGCATAGGCATTGAAGTCGCAATAGGGGCAACGCGCTTCACAGAACGGCCAATGCAGATAGATCCCGAGAGGGATCGTGATCTCATTCATGGTCTTGGAGGCACTGTGCGACGAGATGATTCACCGCTTTTGCCCTGTGGCTATACGAGGATTTCTCGTCTGCAGTCATTTCAGCGAATGTCCTGTCGCTTCCGTCGGGGACAAAGATCGGATCGTAGCCAAATCCGCCTGCGCCGCGTGGCGGCCAGACAATAATGCCATTGACCCTTCCTGCAAATAATTCCTCGCCTCCATCCGGCCATGTCACGCAAATGACTGCACGAAACCGGGCGCGATAAGGTGCATTGCTGTCACTGTCTGCGAGTTCCTGCCAGACTCGATTGAGCGCCTTTTGGTAATTTCTGCCACTTGAGTCTGTCGCCCAGCTGGCCGTTGCGACACCCGGCGCATCTTGCAGGGCTTCAACTTCCAGTCCGCTATCTTCAGCCAGTGCGATCATGTTGCTGGCTCGCATTGCGTTGACAGCCTTGATACGGGCATTGCCTGCAAAACTGGTTTCAGTTTCCGGCGGGTCAGAAATACCGAGTTCACCCGTTGTCTTCATGGCGATGTCATGGTGCGTCAGGAGCTGCCTGTATTCGCGAATTTTGCCATCATTCCCGGTCGCGAGAATGATGCGTGATCCAAGCAGTGAGCGCACGCCGGTATTCCTCAAAATATTGTCGCATTCATTTGCAAATCACTGCGTTTCTGTTCAAACCTGATAATTTTTCAGGAACGCGCGCACTATCAAACTCCGGTTCTATCGCGAGCGGCGCTGCAGCGTCCTGCCTCTGCCGACTCTGACGCTCCCGGATCCAATGACACCCATCACTGTCCTCTGCGCATCCTGCTTTGTCATGGTGGTGGTAAGCGCATCGCCCCGACAGGTCAAACCGGAGAGCGGCAGGCATCGCAATTGGTGCAACATGATCTGGTTGAGCCATGCGCCTCTTCTCAGTCAATTTGTTGTGTCGGTGTCAGGCAGATTTCCCGAACCAGCACCTTCTGCGGCATCCGGCAGGCATTGCAGATCAGTTTGCCAACAATACTGGCTCCAATGCCGCCCCTCATCTTGGCTTTGTTGGTGTGATAGGCCTTGATGTGGGGACCCCACTCGTCTGTTCCTCAAACCAAGATTCTATTAGATATGAAGCGGGGCATCAAGAACATTGGCGGCGTTTTAAGAACGTGGCAGGCCGTTTTGTCCAACTCCAATTGGAAAATCTGAACACGTAACATGTTGTTAGCGCTGAGATTAACTCATCGCGGATCGCGGGACTTGAGCGGGCAGGCTTCCGCCGCCCGTCAGAATCTGCGACGCAGAATCTGACGCCCACCCCAAACCCGCTTCGTCTGTCCCAGAAGCTGCGCCTGACGATGCACGGATTCAGCATGTCCATTTCATTCCGCTCATGGACGGGACAGCCGCAATGTTCATCGTCTTCCGACCAGATTGTCCCAACCTCAGCGGCGGGGAATCCCGGAACAAGCCAAACACCGGTCGGGCACGCCGCTGCGTTCCGCATCTCCGCACAATCGGGCTGGCCACAGCGGGGCGGGCATTTCAGGAGGTGAACCCAAGGATGATCTTCTTCTGGCAGGTCGCGCATGAATTCGAGGTTGTCCGAACAGGCAATGATCGGAACGCGGTTGTGGTGGAAATGCGAGTGCGGCCTCTTTGGGGCCGTCAAGTATATAAGTCCCAAATATAGGCCGCCGCTGCTGCTGCCTACAGATCATTCAAACGACAATACAACATCACAGTTGACACCGTCATCGACTGCTGCCGCTTGAATGACCTGTAGGCAGCGGCGGTCATCAGCATGTCTGTCATTCCTTTCCTGATCTTCTCGGTTCCAGGGAGCGGTTGGCGCCTCGTCGGGATGAACCCGACAGTGCGGCCGACATCAATGGTGGCCTGGCGAATGGTGAGGTCATCGAAAGGCGGGGCACGGGTGTCGGTGAATTTGTATGGGTGTTTCATGTCAATAGACATGGCAGTGAGTTCATCTTCATTGAAAAAGTCGAGCGCGGGTCGATCCGGTTCACACCTGGCCGCCCGCGCACACAGCGCTGCCGCCAGCTGGTAACGGCCCAGACCTGCCTCAGCCGCACATCCGCCAGCCACGTCATCGTATCAGCACTGAATTGTCGCATGCCTGTCTGCATGCGAATCAGATGACCTCAACAAAGATACGGTGTCACAGTGTGGACCAGTGACAGGGGCTGCGCACACCAACAACGGGTCTCCGTACTTCATGATTGAATCGCTCGCAATGCAAGTGTATCTATATTCGTAATATGTGGTTGTTTTGAGTGAAGGCAGGCAGATGCACCTTTTCGAAATCCTGGGGTTCAAGTGGAATCGTTCTGCGGTCCCGGATGGTGTGCCCGCATCCGTTGATCGCGTAGTCTTTCTCTACAAGCAGATACTGGCACAATTCGTATTTGATGCGAGTTCACTCGAAGGGAACCCCTTCACCTATCCCGAGGTCAAGACTCTTCTGGATGGGGTGACAGTCGGCGGACACAAGCTGACTGATGAACGGCAGGTTCTTAATCTTGCCGCCGCCGCAAAGGAACTGTTTTCTCTGGTCAAAACGGGATCGTTCCGGCTCGACAAGACAACCTTTGATCGCCTCCATGCTCTTGTCGCTCATGAAGAACCCTTGGAGTGGGGGTGTTTCCGAGGTGAAGGCGAGTTTACGGACATAACGCCCCGCGTCGGTCTTGGCTACGAAGGTGAATTTGTGCCTTTCCACCTGACCGAACCCGGCGCAGAAAATCTCAAGAGGCTGTTTGACAATGCTGTGCAAGCTCTCGAAGCAGAGGTTCACGATCCTCGCGAGCGCGGGATGGCTTTCTTCCTGTTCGGGGCATTGCAACAGTTCTACTTCGACGGAAACAAGCGCACATCGCGCTTCATGATGAATGGAATCCTCATGTCGAACGGAATGGATGCTATTTCAGTTCCAGCAGCACGGGCGACAGAGTTCAACGAAAAGATGGTGCGGTTCTACACGAGTAAGGACGCGACAGAAATGATCCGTTTCCTGATCGATTGCCAACCGAAGAATGCGCCAACACCGAAACCTACGTCCAACTCTGGGCCGTCAATGTAACAGGAGAATTGGAAATGCTACCTGTCGAATTTCATGTCTTTTGAAGAGGCTTGGCAGGCCTTGGCTGCCATGACCGTGCATGGACCTTCTGCAACTGGATGATTTTGAGCTGATCCGCGTAGTCGAAGAAGATCACGATTTCCACATCTACACCAGGCTCTCCGACGAAACGACACACTGTCAGCATTGCGGCAAATATGGTGTTGTCGGATTTGGTCGACGTGAGCAGGTCATGAAAGACCTGCCGCGCCTTGGGAAATGCTCTGCTATCCATGTTGAGACCCGGCGTTGGCACTGCAAGCACTGTGGCAAGACCTTCTATGAAGACCTGCCGCACATGGACAAAAAACACCGAATGACCGACAGACTCGTCCAGTGGATTGGTGAGCAGACTGTGAGACGGACAAACTCCAGTGTTGCCGAAGACGTCGGCGTTACCGAAGGCACGATCCGCCTTGTCTTTGCGGAATATGTCCTGCGCAAATATGAGGCCATGCGCTTTGTCACGCCACGATGGCTGGGTATTGACGAAATCCATCTTATCAAGCCGCGCTGTGTTCTCACAAACGTCGAGAAACTGACGGTCTTCGACATTCTGGAAAACCGAAACGAGCAGACCGTTGCTGAGAGGCTTTCACGACTCAATAACCGCAAGAGTATCGAGCTGGTGACAATAGATATGTGGCGTCCCTATCGAGACGCCGCCGCAGCGGTTCTCCCCGATGCCACAGTCGTTGTGGACAAATTCCACGTGGTTCGGATGCTGAACGCGGCCTGTGAGGCCGTCAGGAAGGTGCTACGTGCCGATCTGACGCCTGCTGTACGCCGTGGGTTGGTGAACGACCGTTTCCTGATCCTCAAGCGCAAGCACCAGCTCAATGACAAAGAACACATGATGCTATCCAGCTGGTTGGAGAAATATCCGGCATTGGCAATGGCCTATGAAATCAAGGAAGCAGGTTATCGCATCTATGATGCCAAGACGCGCGAAGATGCGAACGCTGCTTATGAAGAATGGCGAGCTTCCATCCCGCAAGAGATGAAGGGCACATTTGGCGATTTTGAACGGGCATGGCGGAACTGGCGTGACGAAATCTTCGCCTACTTCGATTGTTGCGCAACCAACGCCTACACAGAGAACCTGAACAACCTGATCCGCACCACCAACCGCGTCGGACGCGGTTACTCATTCGAGGCCCTGCGGGCAAAGTTACTGCTGTCAGAAGGCCCGGAGAAGAAAGCAGCGGCCCGCCCGGTTTTCCAGAAGATGTTGAGCCGTGATCTCACCATGGAAACGGCAGTGCATGAGATGCGCGTTCCTACGCACTATGAGGGGCGCTTCGGAACGCTCCTGTCAAAACTGCCCGAGATTCTTCGAGACGGTAATTTTGGCTCAGGTCAACCATGAAATACGGATACCCTGAACAACAAACGCTTGATTGGGTCTTGCGGCGGAATTGTGCCGTTCCGATTGCCGTGCTGACCAGCTTTAACAGGGGCATCTCACCACTGAGCTCAAGCATAGGACTCATGGAAAAACAAGGGGAATTATGTAGCAAATTACGCAAGCCCCTTGCAATCTGAGGTGCGAACTTGAACCTTCCTCAGACGCGGTATAGAGAGATGTGCGGATATCAATCAACCGCTCCCGCATCACCCGCAGGTCTCCGCGCTCTTGCCGGATCGTGTCCTGGGGTGTGACGGGTCTGAGGTTGGGGACCACCCGGCCCCTCTCGGCCCCGATCTCCGCATCCCCGCGATCCGTCCTGGCCAGGCCATTCCTCTCCGTGGCACAGTCCCGCGCCTGTCACTGGCCCACACTTGACACTGTATCTCTGTTGCGATAACCTGATTCGCAT
>JAPOTI010000010.1 GCA_026709265.1 Paracoccaceae bacterium
ATGCGAATCAGGTTATCGCAACAGAGATACAGTGTCAAGTGTGGGCCAGTGACAGCTCCCGCGCCCCTGGAATTCACCCTATATCTGGGGATCACTTGCGTTGATTCTGACGTACTCCGCCTATGTTGCAGAGAATTTCCGGGCGGGTATTGAATCGGTGCATGCAAGCCAGCGTGCCGCTGCTCTGTCACTCGGCCTCAGCGATCACGACAGCCTGCGTTTCGTGATCCTCCCACAAGCCATTCGGCGCGTTATTCCGGCGCAGATGAACATGTTGATTGCTCTTCAGAAAGATGTCGCCCTGCTTTCATTCATCGGTCCGGTTGAGATTTTTCGACAGGCAGGCGTCTACAAGTCGCTGCTCGCCAATTTTACTCCCTATATGGGCGCGGCCGCCATCTTTCTCTGCATCACAATTCCTGCCACGCGATACACTGACCACCTGTTGGCACGGCAGAATCGTGAGCGCAGTTGATGGCAAAACTTGAGCTGCGCAATGTCGTCAAGACATTTGGTGATGACACGGTTTGCGATGGTGTGAATCTTGAGGTTGAAACAGGTCAGTTGGTCTGTCTGATCGGGGCATCCGGATCGGGTAAGTCGACATTGTTGCGCTGCATCAACCTGCTCGAATCCATTGACGAGGGAGAGATTTTCCTCGACGGCGAGGATATTGCGGTCCCCGGTCTTGATCCCAAATATGTGCGCAGGCGGATAGGAATTGTCTTTCAGGCCTATAACCTTTTTCCCCATATGACGGCAGCGGACAATGTGATGCTGGCACCGCGCCGCGTTTATCGCCGGTCGCGTGACGAGTTGCGAGATGAAGTCAGTGCGCTGTTCCAGCGTTTTGGCCTCGACGGCCATATGGACCATTACCCGGATCAGCTGTCAGGAGGGCAACAGCAGCGCGTCGCGATTGTTCGCGCCCTGGCGATGAAACCGGAATTGATGTTGTTTGATGAAATTACATCGGCTCTCGATCCTCAGCTCGTGGGTGAGGTTCTGGATGTTTTGCGGCTGCTGAAGGACAGCGGGATGACGATGGTGTTGGCGACCCACGAAATGGCGTTTGCGCGCGAAGCTGCCGACAAAGTCTGTTTTCTTGACAGCAAAAGGATTCTTGAGGAGGCACCGCCAACAACATTGTTCTCTGCGCCCCGCCATCCCGCGACACAGGCATTTCTGGCACGGGCGCTGAAATAACGGCGAATGCGGATCCCATGCGGTGAGATTTGGTGATTGGACCGGGAAAAGTGCAGGAGATTCTGACGCAGAACATGGCGAGCGCAGAAAAACCCATTTTGGTGGATCAGTAACGCACAACGCTGCCCCCGCATTTCCAACAGGATGGCAACTCAGCAGCCAATAATCCTGACGACGATTATTTCAATTCAATTTCAATGAACGCACAGGAAAACGGGTTGGCATTGATGACATCATGTTCGACGCCACTTGGGCGATAATATGGCTCTCCATTTCGCAGTTCAGCTACAGAGAATTGCCCACGCGGATTTTCAATTTCAAGTTTGCCATCAAACAAAGGCACTACAACGTAATCGTAAGCATGGCGATGCCAACCGGTATTGTCACCTTCACCGCCAAAGGACCATCGGGTAACCCGGACATGTTCATTGTCGATCAATACATTTGCCTCGGCGGTGCAAGTGTGTTTTTGCGATGGCATGGTTTATTCCACTTCTCGTACTTCTTGGGCGATCATTTGCCCGAAGGTTGCAGTGATCGATGCGAAGCAATTTCTGTTATTCCCTGCGGTTTTATCTTCATTCCTGTGAATGAGATTGCCCATACTGGTTTTATTGCTTCATTTTAAAACTTCACGTATCTCACTGAGCATTGCTTTACGGCTGGCGCGGGCATTCAAGGCAGCTGCCATGTCAACTTCTGCAAAACGGACCTTTGTATGTGGTTGCAACTGCGCAATCAGGTCCATGTCGGCGGAGATGACTGTTCCGATCATGAAATACCCTCCTCCCGAAACGGCATCGCGATGAAGGACAATAGGTTCTGTTCCACTCGGAACTTGTACAGATCCATAAGGGTAACAGGCATCGGTTATATTTGATGGATCTGAGCCAGCGCCAAAAGGTTGTTCACGCTCTACGAATTTCATCTCTCTGCCCCCGTGGAAACGATAACCCATACGATCGGCCTCGTTTGCGACTGTCCACACGTCTTCAAAAAAATTGAGTTGGGATTTTTTGACTATTCGATGCCAATACAACCCCGGAATCATTCGAAGTTTCGTGCTAGCTGAAGTCGCACGTCGGAGGTTCGATGGAATGGACTTGCCTGCACGTCCGCCTGTTTTTTCAGGTCCAAGAGGAAGTATATCGTTAGGTTGCAACGCGCGACCTTCATATCCGCCCAATGCACCAATCGCATAAGTTGCACGACTTCCCAATGATTGTGGCGTATCAATACCCCCGGAAAAAGCAATATAGCCACGCGCTCTGGAACGTAAAAAACCGAATGAGAGAATATCTCCTGATCGAACATCGATCACTGTCCAGCCCGGTTGTTCCACGTCGTTGACCTTTGCCGGAATATCAGCCCCACAAACAGCAAAGGATGCATCTTCAGTAAATTCCATAACAGGCCCCATAAATGCGAATTCGAGACCGGCGGCATCTTCGGGATTTCCAACAAGTGCGTTTGCAGAACGCAAGGCGAGACGGTCCATCGCACCACCAACAGGAATTCCCAAATGATAATATCCCGGGCGGCCTAAATCCTGGATCGTCGTCAAAATTCCTGATTCAATCACCTTAACTGGCATAGAGCGCCTCCATCAGCTTGGCGTTAGTCCCATCAATGTCGGCATTGAACTCTTTAACCCATCTTTAACATTTTTTCGTTCGCAACGGTGATTTTTCGGTGATTTCTGGATTACCGGCCAACACCGGTTGAAAACTTTTTGGTGATTTCCGCTTGTCGTGTCATTGTCTTTCCTTGACCCCTTGCGGACCCCTGACACATCATGAGAGTGTTGGTC
>JAPOTI010000001.1 GCA_026709265.1 Paracoccaceae bacterium
CCCGCGCCTGCGGGCGGCCCGGCATCAGGACGGAATCATGGGGGTGAGCAGTTACCATGGTCTTTTTGCAGACTCCCGCCAAGGATATCTTTGAGGCGCGGTGCTCCCGTCCGGTCATGCCCTCGGAGCTGATGTTCCAGCCAACCGGCGAGAAGGCAGGATACCTGATGTCGGCGGAAAAAACTGGGATTGTCGAGTGTCAGATATGGGGCAGGTGGAAGGTTTTCGAGGTAACCCCGCAGATCATTAAAATGTGCCTGATCATACCTTCCCGATCTCGCCATCATCAAAGCGATGGGAGCGGCCTGCGCACGGCGTCCGGCTCGGCCAGCACGCTGTTGGTAATTGGCGATGCTGGGCGGTACGTTGCGGCAAAATACCGCCTCCAGATCACCGAGATCGACACCCATTTCCATGGTCGTCGTACAACTGAGCAGATTGACTTTGCCTTGCTTGAAACGTTCCTCAATTTCAGAACGTTCGACAGTCGAAATAGCGGCAGTATGTTCACGCGCAATTCCGCTCAGGGGTTGTCCCTCATAACGAACAATGTAGTGATTTCGTTTTCTGATTTCTGCGCGTTTCTCATCGGACAAGGCAGACATATGCCCGTCACAGCGCCAAGCCGTACAGAGTCCCTGAAAATCTAGCTGGCTTGTCGTGCCGCATTTGTCGCAGCGCCAAAGTGTATTTTGAGCTTTTGCTGTAAGTCTCAATGCGGCTAGATTCAGTACATGACCAGGGCTTGATGGTTTCAGCACATCGTGTCTTGGCAGCCGCGCCTCGCCCCAAAACTTGTCAAGCAGATCTTCTGCCTGCTCTCGCTCCATCCCTATTCGCTCTGTCAGCACCCAAGTGGGTCGATTGGAGTGTCCCCGTGCAGGGACCAGGGTGCGCTGGCGTTTTGTACCTGTTCGCGTTAACGCATAGGAAATACTCGAGCTTGCGCGACCCTCTCCCCAAATCGATTCATCAGTCAGGTCAATAGTTTCGAGTGAGTTGATGGCTCGAGACTGTCGAACCAAGTCAAGCAAAAACACAACGAGCGCTGGAATGAAGCGCTGAAATTCAGGTGGCACCGATGCCGCCACGCGCTGTGCAATCAAGTCGCTGTTATTGTATTGCACTTCAATGAGTCCAAGGGACTCAAGAGACAACCGCCGCGGGCTGGTGCACAATTCAGCAGCAATCAAACTCATAAGACGGTCTTTCGCAGCAGTTCCGTGCAATGCTTCCGGGTTACGACGATCATAGAGTTGGAAGCCGGAACGATGGAGAAAGTTCCAGACCCCGTTGCTCAGGCTCTTGAAGTCGAGTTTGTCCTCTGTGTTCTGCCTTAATGTATGAAACATTGCTGCCCGGATGGCCTGATCACGCGAAGTGCGCTCGAACAACGGCGCAAAGAAAGCCGCATCCTGTCTGTTGTCGGCGAAAACAAGAAGATTACGCCCTTGCATTGGCAGATTGGTAGTCGCCTTGGGAAGTGTTGGGAGCGCTTCAAGCAGTGCCTGGGCTGAAACAGCAGCCAACGCGTCATCGCCAGGGCGGATCGACGTCACGGGCTCGGCGAGGCGTCTGCCTGTCGCTCCGCATGACAAACATCGCTTGACATAGCTGCGACGCTCTTCCGGGTCTTCTTGCATCGGTGCTTCGGAAAGCGAAAGTGCGGTTTTGTCATTGTCGCCCGCCAATTCACCTGTCTCGGTAAAAAATGTCAGCTGGGGTTGATCATCGTCAACGGCGTCGTCTTCATCCGAGTCAATTTCGGTGATGGCCTTACCGGCACTGATCAATCTCAAGACCCTTCTTTTGGCTGAAGGATTGATTTCTGGGCGTGGGTGGAGCGCAATTCCGTCATCCCATCCCTCAATATAGGGTTCGCCACAGTTGCGGCAGACCAGCAAGGGATACGCAGGAGCTCCATCAATATGTGTACCACTGCGGGAGAGGCGGAATTCAGACCAATGTTCTTGTTCCTGAACGGACAGACGAAGAGCCACACCCTGAACACCTGATGCGGCGAGATGGAATCGTGCGGGCAACAGTGGAAACGCACCCGGCAAAGCGGGGCGTGCCAAGACGCCAAGAGAAATCAATGCCGTCAAGGCTGCATGAGCTTCTCCCTTCGGTTCCGATGGGAATGTCATTTTGGCCAGTTCAGTGAATTGCATTGCACGATTATTGAGAGCCTTTGCTACAGTTCGAACAGCATGCAGATGAGCCAGCCGATTCATCAAGGATTCGCCAAACGGCATTTGTGCATCCAATACGAATGCATCCAATTTGGTAGCCCGCATGGATTCATTCCAGTCCTCGACCATGTAATCCGTGTTGTCCGACGACAGGAATTCTTGGCTACGAAGCTTCGACAACTCTGCTCCCGCCTTGATCCAGTCGATCGCTTGAGGTGTTGTCAACTCTCTCCTGTCGGTGAGCATAGAATGAATCTGCCTTTCACCGACAATCACCGCACCATCACCGCTGGCGAACGGTTCACCAAATAAATCCGCTGCAAAATTTGCAAGTTCATCTTTCCGGGTGGGGTCGAGACTGGCGGAGGTACCGACACATCGAACCTTGCCATTGGGTATTCCGATCCGAGCTTTCAGCTTTCGGAGTAGGAATGCGACTTCCATGGCTTGGGCACCGGAATATGTGTGGATTTCATCGAGAACAAGCCATTGGATGTCAGCGTCGCTCAACAATTCCCGGTTGCGTGGAAGCAACAGAATATGTTCAAGCATAGCGTAGTTGGTGACGAGGATATGTGGCGGGTTCTTGAGCATTTCGCTTCTCGCCAGTTTCCAGTTTAGTGGTACTTTGTGCGCATCAGGAAAATTAATCTGGAATGACGGGGTCGAAATTAATCGTGCTTCTTCATCCTCCCGTGTCGCATTCGAACGAACTTGGCCAGTGAATCGGCCGAGTGTAATTCCGGGGTCATCAAGGTCTTTGAAGAGCAGTCGTGAAATCCGATGTAGTTGATCGTCCGCAAGCGCATTGAGTGGATAGACCAGAATCGCGCGAACCCCGCCCCGTTCAAATTTGCCTTGAACAAAAAGACTGTCAATGAGAGGGTAAAGAAACGCTTCTGTTTTTCCTGACCCTGTCCCAGTGGCGACCAGGAAATTCTCATTGCGCATGATCGCGGCAGTTTGGTGAAGGTGGAGTTTTCGCTGCCAGAGGGTTTTGCCGTCCTCACTGTTTCGCAGTGCAGACCAATCTGGATGGAGAGCTTTCTGCGATACGAGTTCCTCCAGACTTGAGGATTTCTCAAAGTCAGGAAGACTTTCGACAAAAGGTCCCCGTACAAGCGCCGCCTTTTCGCATTCCTCCACTACGGCGCGTGCAAGCCGCGGTGCCCGCGCGGATGAGACGGCGGTAGCGGTTGTTATATACCGCGATAGCGTTTTACTTAGGTTCTCCTTGAATCGTAAAGGATCAAGTTCGGTCATGGGCGATCCTTTGCAATTTGCCACAGCAGGAGATGAAACGCGAACAGCCTTGGAGCAAGGCGAAGCACGAGTGCAATGCTCGATAGACACTCGGCCGTTGTCAATTTTGCATGCTTTGAAAGCAACTTGACAAAATTATTGACGTCACCCTTTCGACTTTCACGCGCAAATCCGGAAATGAGTGCCGCTGCCCAAAGATCTACTTGTTCTGGCTCATCCGCTTCAGGGCTTCGCTTTGGAGCTGGAGGGCGTAAAACGGGATCTTCTAGAAACCAGGCAGCATAAATCAGTCGCTGAAGTTTCCGCTGACGGCTCTCAATAAGGGGATTGCTGATATCATCGTCAACGAAAAGTGCAGCATTTTCCAGCTGTTCATTGAAGTGATGAAAGGCCGCACGCCAATGATCAGGACCGAGCAACGGCGTACCGCGCCAAAACCATCCTGCTGACGGGTCATCATCAACCAGCGGCAAATTGCGAAAGAAACGGGCAGTTTCGAAACCCTTCAAAGGCTTTCCGCTTTTTTCTGCCTCGTGAATGTTACTGAACGCAAGGTATACGGTCTGATGAAGATTGGACTGGTCTCGCAGTCTTGCCGTGTTGAGCATGGAGATCGCGGACATTTCAGCAATGCCTGAACCAATCGCGGTCGCAAGTCTCGAGAAGGCGTATGGCGAAGCTGCATAAAGGTTTGGAATGAACTGCAACGGGTGCATTGCGGGAACCCATTTTGAGGGGGCATGATCGGGTGGTGGCAAAGCAGCGGCTCCGATCACTGCGCCTTCTCCGCCTGACTGAGTGATGAGTTCTTTTCCTATATGTTGCCAGCGAGGAACCAAAGTCTTTTGCAACAACGGCCAGGATTCAGAATCATAGCAGTCGGAAAGCCAAAGGCATAGTGACTGAAATCTGCGTGAGAGGTTGTCAGAAAACACTATCTGTGACGACTTGATCTGCATTAATGCGACCGCAAAACTCTGACCCTGCTCATTGCGGAGTGGTCTCCAATCTTCTTTCCCGTCTGGCCGGACAAATAAGCGCGCCAACCTTGGGCCATCGTCCAACCAGTATGTTTCAAAATCCACGTCAAAACGGTAAGGATCTCTTGTGCAAATTTCGGCATGGAACCAGTCGGGACGTCTGGCCTCTACTGGTCGGTGTCGAAGCGCTGCTTCGGCGCGAACAACGCATCCTTTTTCATCCTCGACTTCGGCGGCTACTGCATCCACCAGTTCACTAAATTTTAGCTGCAACCTGATATTGTGGCCACTTGGTACAACTTTGTATGCCTGCGGGGAGAAAACTTTCACCAATTCAAACAGCATGATTTTCACGCCGTTGCTGCGTTTAAGCATAATACGATTGTCCATTTCAGGCTTCAGCAAGTCTCGGAATGCAAGGTTGCGGGTCAAGCCTTGATGGAAGGGATGGACTTCGTGTCGCCCTCGCACAATCAATCCGGCTTTTGTGTCGGGACATCTGATAGTGATGGTGTCGAAACGGTCATCTTCACTTGCAGATATCCGGCTGCCGAATGGAAGAAGGGACTCACTTCCGTCGGAGCGGCGACGTGTCACCGTGACATCGGGCCACGCCATGTCAAATGGGACATGCTCGTCATTAATTTCGAATACTGCGCGTGCCACAATGTATCCGCCGGTGCGATCAAGGACGAGCTCACCTTTGTCAGTTTGCTTGACGTGAGCACATTTCTCTCGCACAAGGTTGTTTATCGGTTGTGCACAATGAAATACGTGCTCGTCCCTTCCGATAAACGCTGGCCAGGCCCAAACCGAAAGTTCAATCCCAGAACCAAAACCTGTTTCGCCTTGCTCAGTCGGGGCCATCAGTTCCATCTTGACACGGGTAGGATCAGAAACCCCATAGTCTTCAAAGTTTACCAGGAGACTTTGTAATGACACTTCTCCGAGTCCGCCCTCATTAATGTTGATCTGAACGACTTTTGACTGGTCTCCTATTTTCAACCGAAGTAAGCGTGCTCCAGACTTTCCCAAACCTGTTTCGACCACGATGTGTGCGGTAGGCCCATAGAGTTTGCCCCGTGGACCATCCGCAACTTCGCCACCTGAAATGGAGAGGCGTCTTTTCGGCTTTGCCCTGAGGACAACAATATGCTCGCCGAAATTCAGGCGTACGGGTCGGTGTCGCGGTGTCGCAAAGCTGACGAAGCTTTCGGCTTCAGCCGGGAAGGCTGACTTTTCGTCGATTGAAAAGGGAAAACGTGCAATTATGACAACATTCGTCGAGTCGATCACAGCTTCACCTTGATCAGGCCGGATTTCTTTCAATTGATGGCCTGTAATTTTGTCAAACAAGGTGCATGTGTAATTGGTGACCACATCAAACTTACCTTCATGCTCTGCGATTTTCCAACGAACGCTTCGTGGCCAAGGCTGCGGCAATGTCCAGTCTTCTCCCCCACGTAGCCGCAGCGGACGCGAGGCTTTATCAAGCCAAAGCTGAATCCTTCCGTCGCTATGGGGGAGTCTCAGTGAAAGGCCGTCAGATCGCCAGATGATGCGAGGTCGTGGTGGAGAGGTTGTACTATTGGGTCTGCCACCTGATTCGTCGAACTCCTCTTTGAAGCGTTTTTCAAATTCGATTTCCGGTTTGAAGTCTGCCGAGTCACGGAGGATACGAGCGTAAAGAGATGCGTGCCAGGCAGTCTCATCCCATTCGATTGGTCGGCGAAGCACGGTCAGCGTTTCTGGAAGAAACAATAGGGCATCATCTTCCCAACGATTCAACAAAGCGGTTGCTTCGACTGGTGGTGGCCCAAACGCAGACTCCTGCCTTCGGAAAGCCTCGACAACATGTTCAATTTGAGCCTCGCTGACGCCAGCATGCAGTAGGTAAACATCAACAAAGCGGTCAAAGCCTCGGGTTGGTAGGCCAAACCTCTGGCAGGCAAGGCAAAAGCTCTCGTACAGGATTTTTCTGTCCTGCTGCTCAGCCAGTGGGATTTCCAAAGTGTGTGCAATGTGCCGATAGACTGCATGGTTGTCAGCACTCCCGTATCCCCTGCTCAATGAGTTTGTGACAAGCCAAGTACCAAGATTAGGAAAACAATCGAACAAACTACGCAGTCTTGAGGTATGACCCCTCAAGAAGAAACGTACGGCTGAAACGGCTTCCCGATGTTGAGCTTCATCCATCGGTATAAGGCCGATAAATGGCGGTGCGTTTGGTTTGCTACGTAAATTTGCAATCGAGCGTTCAGCTGTTTCAAGCGTCGATGGGCGTTTCTCTGGATTTTTCATTGTATGGGAAGTTGAAATCATTCTAATGGCGCTGCTCTTGGCAACGATCAAGCTACATTAGTGTTCCCTAGATTGACAAGTTTAGTTGGGGGTAGAAAACCTTATGGTCCAGATAAATAGCGTGGTGTTATGGGGGCTACGCTGTTGAGAAACGTTGATCAAAAAAGGGAATTATATACTTATCTCAGCAGTGACTTGGGACCAATAATTCGAGATTGAACGCCTCATCTTTGTATTGGGTCAGCTTGTCGACAGCGTTTCCGTAATTGAGTCCGGAGGACATAAAATGAAATTCAAAACGTCTTCGTGTTGATGTGAAACTGGATTTCAAAGATGCGCGGCTTTTTGAGCCGGAAAACCGAGCGCTTCATGGTGTGCAAACTGATTATGTTTACGAGGAAGAACTGGCGGTGACTGTTCAGCTCTAAGCGCGAAGCCGAAATCATCTAGAGAATTAAATTCTTCAAAGGAAATAAGCAACTAAAGGAGGTCGCTTGATCTGGCTATCACCCAGATTTGGGTATAATCCTGATCCTGTCGGGCATTGCGGTTGAAGATGACGCAGACACCGTCAAAACCAAAATCACTGTCATTGCTGATTTTATCGATAGTTGGCTGAATCTGCGGCTTTGGAATTACAAGCTGAACAGCTATTCCACGATGCAATACGCAATTTTCACAATTATCCGCAGCATCCGTGGCAAGTCATTGGGTGAGATACGGAAATTGCTCTACAACCGATTGCATGAAGAGATGAAGGAGAATGACTCAGCAATTCCCGCTAATTCTCGATTCAGTCGGTCTGACGGGGCCATATGTTGGGTTGTTTTGGTCCGGCACAGCACATCCGGGCGGCGCAACCGTCGCGGGGTGATGATCTGGCGATCTGGCGATGGACTTTGAAGAGGACGTGGCGGCAGGTCGGACGGCAGGCATCCTCCAACGATGCAAATTGATGCCGCGTGCGCATCACCGGAAAACAGCTCAGACGGCGATGTCCGCTGGGAAGGTCTGCCCCAGCAACTGTCGCAATGTTTCGACATTCGCGCGCGCCGTGTCGGCGACATCCAGAGTCGCAACGTGGAGGGTCTCTTCGGCGTCGTCGCTTGCGATCGCGTAGCGGGTCCGAATCGGCTGGGGCGGCAGATCGCCGTGGTGTGGATAGAGAAGCATGACGTTCGGGCAGCGGTAGAGTTGGCTATAGGCCATCAGTTGATACACATCGGCCTGGCTGACGCCCTGCTTCGGGTCGTCGATGCGCGGGGTCATCCGTTTCCATTTCGTGTCGATGATGAGGATGGTTCGATTCCCCTGCCGGATGATGACATCCGGCCGGGTCCGAAATCGTCCGGTCCCGTCCTCGAACAGGCAGTCTCGGTGGCCCCCCTGCGTTGCGATACGGGTGCCACGGCCGGCCAGGGCACGGGTGACCAGTCTGGCGACGTAGTGTTCGAACAGGGCATTCATCTCGAACAAGAGCGCATGACCATCCAGAGCTCCAGCCGTGGTTTGCTGATACCGGTCTGTGAGGAGGAGCCGGGCCAACGACAGAAGCTCACTCCACCGCTGATTTGTCCGATCCAGGGTGATCTGGTCCCATCGCAACGCCGGGATGGACACCGCGGTCACATCCGCATAGGCAAAGCCCAGCTCGCGCAGGATACGCTGGTTGTCGGGTGCCTGTGCCGCGTGCTGCAAGCGCGTCACGGCGGCGCGCATCACCTGGTTCAGTGCGCTATCAGGAGACAGTTCATCGTATCGACAGGCCAGCCTCTGCGGAGCGACCGCATGGCGCGCAAACTGACGGGTGACATCGAGCCGGCCACGGAGGGCCGGTCGGTCGTCCGCATGCTCCCGATACCGTTGCGGCAATCCCAGACGCACCGCTTCCATCAGGCGGGTGGAAAAAAGCCGGATCAACAATTCCAGCAGGGTGTCCTTCTGCCATCCGAGCGGGGCCAGCGATCCCGTATCGATCCGCAGATCGTGGACAACCGCCAGCATGTGGATCAGGCGGCGACGAAGATCATCATCGGAAGATCCGCGATCCCCCCGGCCTTCGATCTTCGGAAGGATCTCCAATTGACAGCCCGGCGCGGCAATCACGCCAACAACGCCGCGGGCCCGCAGGCCCTTGCGGCCATGTTCGAGGACACCCTCACCGCCGCGTCCCGCGAAGCTCGAGCGGGCCGCAATGGCCGCAATCCGATCCGCCGCCGCCTGCGGGATGGTTGTGGGGTCGTCCCCATAGCCGATGCGCTGCCATTCGCGGAGCGTCCGGCGGATCATGAACCGAGCAGCCGCGCATACGCGAAGCCATCATCAGCGCGCCGCACATCCCATCTGAAACGCGGCATCGCCTCGCCATTGTCGAGGCCCGGCGGCGCATTCAGAACAGATCTGTTGAGGAAGCCACCCTGGATCGGTTCGTCATGAGTCTCCAGATCGCCCAGGACGGCCGCGATCTTGCCCCAGTCTTCGAAGAAGTATTCAGCCAGCAGCGGGATCACCTTGTGCCGCATCACTTCGTCCACGTCGGCGCGGGTGTCGCAGCCGGTGAAGTACGCGTGGCCGATCTGGTGGTCACGATCGTAGAGATACTCGATGCGTTCATTGATGATTGTCAGAAGGCGGGGCAGGTCGATCCCGGTGCGGGCTGCGGCGGCGTTGAGAACGGCCGGATTTGGCATCATCTCGCGGAATGTGAACCGCCGCCGCAGCGCTGTATCGAGCAAGGCGATCGAGCGATCTGCCGTGTTCATCGTCCCGACGATGTGCAGGTTCGACGGAACACCGAACGCGTCCCCGGAATAGGGGAGGCGCACCTTCAGCTGGTTCGGTTGGCCGAGTCGCTTGTCCGGTTCCAGGAGCGTGATCAGTTCGCCGAAAACCTTGGAAATATTGGCGCGGTTGATCTCGTCGATAATCAGCACGAAGGGTTCGGGTTCTGAAGCCCCCTCATTCTGCGGGCTGTTCATGTAGCGTTCCAGGGCCGGCACGTTGAGCGCGGACGTGTCGATTTCATAGATCGTTCGCTGACCGAGGCCCACTCTGGAAACAGCGCGGGCATCGATGCCATCCCGATCCACCCACAGCCAATTCACGGCGCGCCGATGGACATAATAACGGCGTCCTTCAATCGGCGCAAACGCGTAGCCACCCGCAACGACACCGATCGCGCGGATCCGCAAATTCCCCTTGGTCACGAGGAGGATGTCGCCGACCTTCAGGCGGTTCCGAAAAAGATGGGTCATCATCGTGGCTGGCTGGGAGACAGACGCTTCGGGGTCTGCGTTGCGCCGGGCCTCCGCCGCGGCGTGAATCGCCGCGCGCGTGTCAAGGCGGGGATCCGAAAGATCAAAATCGTAGTACCCGAATATCGCGCAATTCTTCTCGATCGCTTCCTCAAAGAGAGGGGCGTCATCGGGGCGAGACGTCGCGCCAATCGACATCTTGAAAACACGTCGGCCGTCGAGCGAAATCCCTGTTTCAGAATGAACCGTTCCCCGGCTCCCCTCCGCACGTCCCGCAATCTGCCGAAAAATGCCCGGCACGGTTACCAACCGGAAGCCGGCCGTGGACGTGTCCGCGCCATCGTCTGCGCCGGTCATCGGCTGTCGTCCCTCGACGAACTCCTCATAGGTCATGGACTGGTGAAACGTGACGAACGCGATCCGCCCGGCGGCCAGCAGTTCTTGATAGACGGTCATCAGATCGCCGCGATCCTCTGGCACCGGCTCCCCGCATAACCTGACCGCCTCGGCCGCCGTGCTGAATGTCTTGCCGGTGCCAGGCGGGCCAAAAAGGATCAGATTTTCAGGAAGCATGTTTGGGGTTCCTTCAGTCATATGACCGACCGCGACGTCAGGGTCATTCGCCAGTGGTTTTTGCGTGGACGTGTCGCACGCGATCCAAAGAAAGCCTTGGATGTCGAGCCAGTCTTGTGGGCGCCATCCCCACTGATCCCGCATGATCGTGAAAAGATCCGTGAAGACATTTGCGAAGCGCCGATAGTCGTCCCGCATATTGGCTTGCGACTCCAGGAAAAGCATCTCGCCGGTGAGTTCTTCCCACGCGTCATTGATGCGCGTGATCTTTAACGGTGCTGCCTCAGTCGGACGTCCCATCGCCAAGGCCGAGAACACGATGTTCAAGCGCTCACCGTAGGTCAGTGCTGTTGCCCCACGCGCGCGGAGTTCAACGAAACTGTCGTAGGCTGTGTCGAGGGCGGTGGCGGCGGGTTCATCCGTACGCAGCAGTCTCCCGATTGTGGCATAGAAATCTTCCGATGTGTCGGGAGCGTTCTTTGTGATGGCGTCTTCCGTTTGCCAGCGAACGAGCGGTCCATCTTCCGCTGCGTTCTTCAAGATCTCGAACACTGATTTCCCGAGTGTTTTGTCTTGCGTATCCGCGGCCATCGCTTCTTGAACCTGTTCGATTGCCACGAGTTTGTAATCCTTCTCATCTTTTGCCCAACCCGCGCCGGGGCTTTCGAAGTTTTCGAAATCCGGGCACAGCTCCAGGAACCGTCTTCGCAGTGTCTCAAGTGCGCTGAGGTTCACGCTTGTCGTGTCCAGGCTGAAGCGAAACACCGTGGCAGGGCTTTGTTCAGCCCCAATCCGCTCCGGAGCGCTGACCTGTGCGAGGTCCTGGAAAATCTTCCCCGCCAGGGCCTGGCAAATGTTCGGCCAGGCTTGGTACAGGTCGAGTGCAGTATTCACGTCACGAACGCGCACGTCGACACGGGGTGTCCCTTTTTCACGGGCCGGCGCGATGTACTGTTCCAGCACATGTCGGCGAATGCGATCGGCCTCCTTCGCGGCGCCCGGCGGTTCTCCGGCTCTGAACCGGCCATATTGCGCCAACCAGCGGCTCCAATTCGAGAGGCGGCTCTGCGGCTTTTCGGAATCCGGCATCAGGATTCGATAATCCTCGCCTCCGGAACGCGCGTCATCACGCATCGCCTTCAGACGTTTCCTGAGCCCCGCAAATTGATCGGCCTTCCAGGCGTCCTCAAGGGTCTCATAGGGTATGCCAAGCGCGGCAAGATTCCGTTCTATCGTTCGAACGGCAGAGGTCCTCGTGTTGCGTCCCGCTTCGGTTTGCGCGCCGCCTTGTTCCAGCCACGCCTTGAATGCGTTCTCGTCCCTCACATCACGGCTCTTTGCTGTTCATTCTTTTCGGTCTCCAAGCTTCAAGCGCGACCTGCGCTTGAAACGCGTCTGTCAAGCTCCGGCGTTTCGCCATTCTCTTATCCCATCATCGGTTCGGGATACACTCTGGTTGACTGTCCGATTTTCTGGGACTCCTTCACCCGCTTCGTCGTGGGGAAGGCCCCCGGCTGATGTTGAAACTTTGAGAAAGGGTGGCGTTGCTTCCCCTGAGCCGTAGGCTCGGGGTGCTTAAACCCAGAAAGGAAGCAACACCATGAAGACGACTGGGAGTGGTTCTGGTATGGCGGGCTTGTGAATTTTCAACCTGTTGAAAGCGCGTGGTTTTCTGAATCCTGATGGCGTGCGTTCTGATGATTTGGCGGGATTTGACCAGATAGGGGTGGAATCATTGGGTTTGTCTGCCGGATAAGGTCGCGTGTTCCCGAATGAAAACCCTCCATCATGGAGGCCTCTGAGGACTCCTCGACACTCTGACATCTCTGTTGCCAAGACCGATACGGACATGGCGCAGGCGCGGCAGCGGGTCGCGAACACCATGCAGACGGTCGCTACGCAATTGCAGGGCATGGGCCTCGTGGATGATCTGGTGCGCCTGTTTCGGGAGGATCCGCATCAGGAATCAACCATGGTCCAAACCCAGCCATATGGGAATCACTCCCGATCAGGTACAAGGGTTTGAAATACAATGAATGAACTAATATAATTATATTATTGGTCAATATTGCCAAATTTAGGGTTGGAAATCAGTGCTCATTCAATTTAGCGTAAAGAACTTCCTCTCCTTTCGAGACCGCCAGACCTTAAGTCTCATGAGGGCGAAGGGTGATGAGTTGAAAACTTCAAACACCTTTGACGCACCGGGAGGGATAAGTCTGCTCAGATCTGCAGCGATGTATGGACCGAATGCTGGCGGGAAGACCAATTTTCTGAAGGCCTTGATGACGATGCAGAAAACTGTTTTGAAATCGGCAACAGAATCTCAATCCGGCGATAATCTGCCTGTGACCCCGTTCCGGCTGAGCCAAGCATCTCGCAAGAAGCCGTGTGAATTCGAGGTGATCTTCATCGCTGATCGTGTCCGTTATCAGTATGGCTTTGCCGCAACAGAAGATCGAATAGTTGAGGAGTGGTTGCTGGCATTTCCAAAGGGCAGAACACAGCATTGGCTATTGCGAAGATGGAATCCGGCAGACAACAAACACGAATGGCAGATTGGCAACAGTCTTACGGGCGCAAAGCAACTATGGAGAAACTCCACCCGAGACAATGCATTGTTTCTCTCGACAGCCGTGCAACTCAATAGCGAACAGCTTCGGCCAATCTACACATGGTTCAGGGAAACGTTGCGGATGGCAGGTATAGGGGGTTGGTCCCCGCGATTTAGTGCCTCGCTCTGCGAAAAAGACGGAAGCATGAAATCGCACATCATAGACTATCTTCGTGCGGCCGATGTGGCGGTCGCTGATATAGATGTCGAGAGGAAACAGTTTGATGACGTAGAGTTGCCGGATGACATGTCGGGTCAAAAAAAAGAAGAGATAAATGGACAGACGTTTGTGAGAATCACGACATCACGTGTCGATGCTGAAGGAGGTGCAGTTCATTTTGATTTTAGTGATGAATCGCACGGCACACAAAAGATTTTTGCGCTCTCTGGCCCTTGGATAGACTGCTTGGACAAAGGGTACATTGTATTTATTGATGAATTGAACGTGAGTTTGCATCCCTACCTGACGAGATTCCTCGTTCAGTTGTTCAACAGCAGTGAGTATAACCCGAATAATGCACAGTTGATCTTCACGACGCATGAAACCTCAATTCTAACCCAAGATTTGTTTCGACGTGATCAGATATGGTTTTGCGAGAAGGATAACGACCATGCCAGCAGAATGGTCCCTTTGACTGACTTTAGCCCTCGAAAAGGCCGTGAGAACCTGGAGCAGGCCTACTTGTCTGGTCGATATGGTGGAGTGCCTTACACAACCCCATTGAACAAAAGCAACTGATGGGCACGGGCAACCGGGTTCATAGACGAACGGCAATAGGGATCAAGTCCCTTGAACGGCAGAGAGCGAGCAAGCAGCCGTACCGCAAAGTGTTGGTGGTCTGCGAAGGTGAAAAAACCGAGCCCCGCTATTTTACAGAACTGAGCGATCGATACCGTCTCAACAGCGCAAGAATAGAAATCTATGGTTGCGGGTCAGACCCCTACAGGGTTTTTGAACTCGCCAAGCAGCGATACAAAGATGAAAAAGCAAAAGGCGATGGTTTCGATAAGGTTTTTTGCGTCTTTGATGAAGACAACCACACTTCCTATCAAAATGCTCTGCAAGAAATTCAAGTTGCCAAACCCAAAGACACTTTTGAGGCCATTCACTCCGTTCCCTGCTTTGAGTACTGGCTGCTGCTGCATTTTGTTTATACGACCAAGCCTTATGCTTCGTTGTCGGGGAATTCTGCATGCCAGCAAGTGGAAACGGACCTGAAGAAGTATATGCCCCTTTACTCGAAAGGCAATGAGGGTATCTTTGAGCAACTTGCAGAAAAAATTGACATCGCTTCTGATCGTGCCAAGAAAAGTCTGTTGGCTGCAAAAAATGCAGGGACTCACAACCCAACCACACGCGTTCACAGCCTTGTGGAATACCTGAAGCATCTCAAGGATGGGGCATCGTAGATATAGAGAAATGAGTTTCTAATGTCTTCTGATTGAGACTCTGGCTGATTTGAACTCAGATTGTTTGAGATTGAGGCTATCTGTCTGCTCACATTATGTGCGACTCAACTCACATGTGTGAGACTCGTGTGGCGCTTCTTCCATAAGCCCGTCAACCAAGACTGCTGAAGCCGCGGTGACAGGCAGCGGACAGGGTAGGCAGGCATCCCGTGTCAGGAACGATCGACGATCTTGAGACATTGGCCAACCGGGTCTCCGGCCTGACGGCGGCCCGTGCGGAGCGCGATGCCGTGATTGCGGGTTTGCGGGACTTGGTTGTCGCGCTCCGCGGGACGGTCGCGGTCCAGGCCGGACGCATCGCCGAGCTGGAGCGCCGGCTCGGCCTGAGCAGTTCCAACAGCGGAAAACCGCCGTCAAGCGACGGGCTGTCGGACGGAAAGCCCCTGCCGGCGCGGCTGGCCGACCTGATCGGGCGGCGCTACGCGGCATCGTGGCCGACGGCCTCACTGGCACGAGTCCCTGCCGCCGCTGGTGCCGCCGGGAAAGCGGGGGCGGAGGAAGCGGCGACGGGGTCACAACCTCGCCCTGCGGCTGCGGGACAACCGGGAAGGGGTGCTGCGGTTCACCCGCGATCCCGCCGTTCCCGCGACCAACAACGAGGCCGAACGGGCGCTGCGCCCCCTCAAGGTCCAGCAGAAGATCTCCGGCAGCTTCCGTAGCGCGGCCGGAGCGCGGAACCACGCGGCGCTGCGGACCGTGCTGGACACGGCCCGCCGGACGGGCTTATGAACCGGATCGCAAAACCGGAAACAACTCCGGTCCGCTGATCCCCTCCTTCGAGCCTGCAGC
Organism: Paracoccaceae bacterium; assembly: GCA_026709265.1. Classification (GTDB taxonomy): domain Bacteria; phylum Pseudomonadota; class Alphaproteobacteria; order Rhodobacterales; family Rhodobacteraceae; genus JAPOXR01. Next base: position 15,437 of record JAPOTI010000001.1, read on the forward strand.
TCCCGGTTGAGGAACCTGAACAGTTACCCTGCAACAGGTTTGTGAGTGATCAATGCGGGGTTAATGGACACTCACAGGCCCACTTGAAAAACGATCGTTTTCCGGAAGACACTCACCCCGCCCAAGTCGCACTCACGTGAGGTGAGTCGCAAATAATCTGAGTTCAAATCAGCCCGCGTCTCCATCACAAGCGATGAGAGTCTCAATTCTCTACACATAATTATTTGGCATTCCACCCCGAACCCATTCTGACATTTCGTGCAGCCGTTCCTTGGTCGGGAGATCAAGTACCTCCTCCTGTGTATGCCCTTCGTGGATTTTCTTTTCAGTCATCCAGCCCTGAAAAATCGTGTACTCGTTCTTCATCTCAGTCAAACCGGGCAGCTGGCACTCCGCTTCTACCACAAGAAAATCCCGCATCTTTTTGAGTACTAATTGAAAATCATCTTCGTGAAAGGCGACATCGAGGCCATTGATATCTGACAGACAACGTTTTAGTTCATATTGCTTTGACTCGAATATCAGGAACTTCTTGTCGCCTGTTTCATGGTCGGGAGCCCGTCTTCTGCCCATATCAAGACCCAACTCGAATGGCATGTTCATTCGAAGGGCTTCACCGGCAGTCTTCGACACAGCCCGACTCAAATCATGAACAGAGAATTTGCAAGCCGCAATCAGATCCAGAATTTTGTCGAGTCTGTTTTTTCCAGCCTCAATCTGTTCAGAGGTAAGACGTGGGTGAAGTCCAGCCCTGACAATACAGAACAGCATTGCTTCCAGTAATGGTGCGAAATCATTGTCAAACGGACAGTTGATAAAGACGGATTTGTTGGAGTCCGGCAACTTGAGCATCACCCTTTGGGCGGATAAGGGTCTTTGCCGTAAGTATTACGCTCCCGAATTCGACCGTTGCGACCGTGAATGTAAAGTTCGCCGCCGCTCCGCTTTACCTGATCAAGAGCTATTTCCACTGCTTTGCCCTGAGTCGGTACAACGCGATGGGCTTTCAACGATCCTGAGGATACAACAGCCCATTTTTTTCCACGTGGTGTGACATGAATACCTCTTCCGCCCATTTTGCCGCTCCTGTGAGTTCGCAGATAAATGTGAGGTAGCATGTGAACGATGACCGTGCAATCCTTTGTGCCCGACCCCCGGTCTGTGCGTGGTTCAGATTTGTGGTTGGGTTATGCCCGAATCTGGGTGACGGCGGGAGAAAGGTGGCATATCAAGACGGCAATGAACAGTCGTCAATTCTCAGACAGGAGAGGAAGATATGCCCATGACCAGTGATACAGTCACGCTGCTGGCACGCTGCTGGACAGTCCAGTGGAATCGTCAGGGGATGCCCTGACGGAGGTTTTGCGCCAGGGGGCCCGCAATTTGTTGCCGGTCGCCATTGAAGCCGCGGTGTCTGCGCTTTTGCGTGCCCATGAGGCCCGTGTTGATGATCGGGGCCGGCGGCGGGTGCGGCCTGGCATTGGCCGGATCCGATCCGGTTTTCATCCCAGATTGTTCCCCCTGATCTCCGCAAGACGAAGTCCGTTGAGGAGTTGATCCCCTGGCTGTATCTGAAAGGGATCTCAACGGGTGATTTCGGTGACGCCCTGACAGCCCTGCGGGATGTCGGCCCCACCACCCGGGAGCCGCGCTGCCGGGTCCACAAGACAGCCCATGTCACCCATGCTCTTCCCAAGTCACGGCATGACACGGCCAAATCGGATCTGCAAGACATCGGGATGGCGGAGACCCAGACCGCGGCCGCGTTGGATGTTTTTGTGAAGTCCGACGGGCGCAAAGACAGCACGGTCGTCGGTCAGTTGACCCCGAACACGGACGAACTGTTCGCCTTGACCGACTTTCCGGCGGAGCATGGGAAACAGATCCGGACCCCCAATCCCGTGGAGAGTGTCTTCCGGGCAGTGCGGAACCACACCCGGAAGACACGCGGTTGTCTGAGCCGAAAGACCGCACGGGTCATGGTGGATAAGCTGATGATGTCCGCCAAATCGAAGTGGCGACGCCCGTCCGGGTCAGAGCATCTCGCCGACATCATCAAAGGCGTTGAATTCCAGGACGGAATCAGACAGTTCCAGGAAGTCGCCTGATCTGGCCATCACCCAGATTCGGGCATAACCCCACACGACATCGACGTTACCGATTTGGATGCAGGTTGGATGACAATTCTTTCTGATAAGCTGCGTACAGATGAAAGGAATGTGGTACGGGAGATGAAAGCGCCGGAGTACTATTTTCGAGCCTGGCCGCTTTCACCAGAGGAGCGTTTCCCGGTTCTTTGTATGGCGCTTGATGCGATATTCGGTGACTCAAACAATGCTACTCAAGCAGTTGTTGATGGAGTGAACGAAACCCTCAGTGGGATGGCATCAGAGCAACAGTTGCGGGCAATCCTCGGCTTGCAGGCATCGGTTATTCATGGCGGAGCTCCAGATGTCTATGATTCAAGAAAGTATGCAAAGTACTACAAGAAATTCGGATGTGATCCGATCCGAGATCTTGAATTGGCGGTGAGGGCTTGTTTGAGAAAAAAGATTTTCCAGGGCAAGTTGCGCGAACACCCGGATCCTGACCAAGATATTATCGAGACGGCCAAAGCCAAAGGACGCTTGCCCCTAAGACTGACGCGGTGTCGATACTGAGCGCAAAAGCTTAAGGCCCGATTCACTGGACAGTTTGAGCCAGAGTTCAGGTGGGTTCCGGCGACTCAGAGAGCTTTCTGATGCTGTGATTCAGTTTCAGTCATAGCCTTCAATTCAACCGTCATCGCATTCTTCATGATCTGGGTCTGGCACCCGATGTCGTGCGGCAAAGATCAGACCGCGAAGAGTTGCTTCATGCATGTCGGGAGGACGGGATGGATTCTGGTGCAATTGTTCTGTGAGTGATCTCTGGGTCGTCTGCACCGCACAATAGAGACTGTCATGGGGATCAAACGGGTAGTTCTTCTCGCGGCGGGTGAGTTCATGGGGGTCCAGCAGCAGTTTGCCGATTGTCGTGAGGGCATCAAAGAACTGGGTCTCCTGATCATTCTGCTGTTTGAGTTGCGTATCGTAAGGACCACGGATCGTCAGGAGCTTGTTGACGGCCAGCCACGGCGCCCAGCAATCCTTGATGTAAAATCCCCGCGCCTTGACCAGTTTCGATTCCATCAGGAAATAAAACTCACCCTCGCGCAATTTCTGCAGCTCGGTAATCGGCACACGATCCGTTTCCACAAATTGCTTGTCAGGCCGATCCACCCAACGGGTCGACCACCAGCCGGTTTTCGCGACCTGACCCGAATTGAGCGCGACGCGATGCTGCGCAAACTTGCTGCGCAGGAAGTTCCACGTCATCTTGGCATCCTCGGTGGCCCCGGCAACCGTCAGGCGGGCATTGGCCGCCGCCGTCTCGGCAATCTGCGGTGAAACCGACTGCATCGCGGCCATATCCTGCCCGGCAATGATGATCATGAAACCCAACGAGCGCGCCTGGGCCATCATCGTATCAATGCCCTTGACCATATAATAACCGGCTTCATCCAGCACCGCGATGAAGGGCGAGGGCGCACGGGTCGGGCGCCTGTCAACAAGTTCGCGCTTGTCCCCCTCAAGCCGACTGCCCGCCGCCCGTCCCATCATCATCTTCAGCATCGCCACAACAATGCGCCCGCAATTGCGCATCTCCTCCGGGGCCTTCTGCAGGGCCGGGAGCAGGACGACCAGTACGCGGCGGTTCAGGACCACGTCATCCATGTCCACTTCGCCGATCGGGGTGCGAAAGATATGCCCGAAATCATCGCCCAGTGACCCGAGCGGCTTGGTGAGCTGCATCGACAGGAAACCATATTGCTCGGCGGCCTTGCCCTCCTGCGGCTCACCATTCATCGCCTTTTGCAGATTGAAACCCGGCAGGGAGTCGAAAAAACCCTTCAGCGCGAGGCGCGATGTCTCCGAAAACTCACCGCGAATGGCCCGCAGGTAAAGTTCAATGAGCCCGCCACGACTGCACATCTCATCCCACGCCGCATCCGGAATCTGTGCAATCTCGGTGATGCGCCGACCCGTGACAAATTTCGCCCGGATGCCGACGCCCAGGGGCAGAAAGTCCCGAATGGCCTGGACATCCAGCATGATGTCCCCGGCATCACGCATCTCCACCAGGGCTTTCATGGTTGAGGTCACCAGCGCCATCGCACGATGTCGCCACATCTCGCCGGTATTCCCGGACTCACCCATCAGGGAGACAATCAGATTCATCAATTGATCCGCACTCCCATGCGAAAACGGGTTCAGTGTGTTGGATTGTGTCTCCGGCCCTCCCGCCGACATGTCGCTGCCGCCACTGTCGGTGAAATTCAACACGCGATAATCGTCCTGACGACCAAATCGGGAAACAATCGACCAGGCCTTCGCATGAAACTCGGCCGTGCCCTTGCCATCAATGAACAGAAACCCGGATGACCACATCAACGCCTGCGAGACCAGGCCAAGCAGGAATTCAGTATTGTGCGTTGGCACATAATTCTCGGCAATAAACATTCCATCGGGCGAGTCCGTACGGATGCAGGTCATGGATTTTGTCGATGACTGGCGCAGATCCCGGAGAATATGAGCGGCCGACGTGACACTGATCCGCTCGGATTGCAGCAACTGACGCAGCCGGGAGCGTATTCCCTGGGCTTCGGTATCCACAATTGACCCCGCCGCACCAATGACCTCGATTCCATCGCGGTGCAACGATGGATCTGGGGGGCGAAACCCGGAATCGAGTGTATCTTGTCCGGGCAACTGAAAACGGACAAGGATCTGTTTGTTCCGCGTGACTTGAAAGGCGATCCCGCCAAGAGACCAGATGATCTGTCGCAGCAGGAAACCATCCTGGCCGGAGAGGCAGGGGCAGGCGATCCAGGGGTTGTCATCGCCCGATGGATGCTGGGCACCGCGCCTCTTGAGAATATCCGCCAACCAGGACATTCGCGCGGAGGCACGGCCCGATAAAGACGGCATGACCCGCAATCGATCCAATCCCCGCGCTGCAGCCGTTTCCGCCTGTTGACGGGTCAGGCTGGGTGCGTTGGCGATTCCATCCACCGGTTGCGGCAATGGCAGAAAAATACGCAACCGCTCCTCCCCCTGAAAGGTGCCAAGTTGCTGCGCAATGCCAATGTCCGCGGTCGTCCAGACCCCGGTTTGCCCGGTTTGATTGATGTGCGTCCTGGTCCCGCGGATCCGGACTCTCCACAGATGATCACGCGAAGATTCCACCTCGCGCCCATCAGCGAGCGTCAAATGCACAACCGGCACGTGACCTTGTGGATGCACCGACAGAATTGTCTGCACCCGTCCCGACGGGTGGATGACAGGGTCACCCGGTCGCAAATCGCCATTCTGACGCCAGCCATCCGGGGTCAGAACCAGGGTGTCGTCAGGCAGCGCCTTTCCAGCCCCTGTTGTCGCAAGAACCAGCGCGTGACGGCGCGCGTCACTGTTGGAAATCCAAACCTCTTCTTCGCTGTCGAACGCATTTCCGAGAAACAACATTCCCTGGCCGCGCTGAAAAGACCTGTCACTGCCGGCGACAGGCGATCCATAATCATGACCTTTCCACGACAGGGGAAGGCGAAAAGGCAACCGTCCTTTGCACCTTGTCATGACGACCACAAGAACGATGGCCACTGGCGTCGTAACCAGCCAGGCAGCCGGAATCAGCGGCATGGATATCACGCAAAGCAGGATCAGTACCGTGAAAATGTCAGGGTGCGTGACAGTATCGCGCAATGGCGAAGACCGCCGCACGACCGCACGACCGGCCTCATTTGTCATGACAATTCACCCATCGTGCCTGATGCGCCTGCACATGCATTCAAGTTGCACCCGTCTTGTGAAGATTAGGGTCCGTACAATGGTTGTGGTCTGCCCGTATGACTGCACTTCAACGCACTGCACCGTGATCAATCATCCTGCGATTGATCCTTACGGCGGGCTCATGTTTGATACCGTTCCATCAGTGAGGAGGCCGAGGAGCGCTGCCTGCACCACCGCATCATGTCTTTCCTGCTGCAGCCGCAGATGAGCAATCCGTGTGTTGAGGGCGAGCAGGTCGAGCAGGTCCTGGAGCAGGGCCCGCTCATTTTTTGAGTGGCGTCGCTCGAGCGTTTCAGCATCAGGTGCATAATAAGCAGCAATTCGGATTTCCAATGCCTGCAGTTCGCTGATGACTTCAGGGATGTCATCGCTGTACCGAGTGCCTTGCGCAATCGTGCGATAAGGACCCGCAGGAAGCGACGGACTGGCGAGTTCCAACGACATGCCGATGGCAGAAAGAGCCGCCTGATTGCGCGCCTCTGCCGCCCGTCGCCGTACCGCCTCGGAAAGTCCGGCAGGCGTTCGCAAATCCTCGTCAGACAGTGGTTTGGGCGGAAACGGATCGACGGTATTGGCGATCAGTCGGGGCAGTGATCGACGCGCCAGTGGGTCATCAAGATCCAGAGTGTCTTGGCTGAGCGGTAACGTCCAGTCCGTGGTAGCGTCTTGACTGCCACCGGCATCGATGATTTCCACGCGCTCACGGGCGAGATATGCGGCCATTTGCAGACCATTGGTGCGGACGGCCTCATCGTCACCACGTGACCATGACGCAGCACCATGCAGGGCCGCCGCCGCCGATGGGATGTCCGTATTTTGCGGTAAGTCTGCAGCCAGCGCCGTATCGAGAACAAGACAGAAATCAGGGTTGGGATCAAATTTTCCGCTTTCGGCGTCAGCACGGACGCGTGAACGCACAAGATGCGCCTGATTTTGCGCCGTTGCATCAGCAATTCTCTCAGCGGCTTCCACCTGACGGTCAAGATACTGGCTTGTTTGACGGGTCTGCGCACGCATGGCTTCAATGATGTCTTGTGCTGCCTGCGTTGTTTCGTCTGAAACATGGTCGCGTGTATCGCCATGCAGGGTACGAATATATCCACACTGGCAACCGGCAAACTGCGCATCCACGGCACCGGGCAGCATCAGCATAAAGACAGCGAAAGAAGCCACGCCCCATGGTAAAGGGTCACGACACACCCCCATTATTGACCTCCTGTTCCATAAAGCGACTCCCAGATTTCTTCGACAGGATCATTATTCACGTTATCCAGGTTTCCCTGTGATGATTGGAGTTCACGGCCTCCTGTCGATGGCCTGGTATGAATTGATGTTCGCGCACGTGGCCGCACTGGGGAACTTGCGCTGTTGGAAATGCGCTCCATATCAAGAGCGTTGGGAAGCCGTGATGGGAGACCACGCCTGAGAATCGCAAGTGGTGACTTGACCGGACGTGTGACTTCGCGCCATTTGCGTGCTGCGAATTGACAGACTCGCTTTGCATTGGCCCCATTGCCAATGACACCGTCCAATGACCCGGCAAACAGGTTTTCGAGTCCGCCCGAAGGTGCGAACCAATCCAAAGACAGGTTCATCAACCCATCCATGCACGAGAGGTCGCCAGTTGCCGACGGTGCTTCAATTGCCGCTTCTGCACGTCGCACCGAGTCTTCAATTTGACGTCTTGTCGTTACAACAACGCGATTGCGTGCCTCTTCACTGCAATGTGGGTTGATTGAATCCTGGATCCATTCAGCTTGAGACGGCCCGGATATCAAAAAAGCGACAGCCGTTATCAGAGGAACCAATTTGCAGACCATTCCCATCACCTCAACCAGCAGACAGTTGAAGGCAGTAAAGACAGCCCATGTGAAATTCCCAAGGGATTTCGCTATAGAACAGATTGAGAAATGACGACCATGTTGTTGCGGTTTTAACTGCCGTCACCCAGATCCGGGCATAACCCGTCTATAGGGTTGCAGCAACGCGATTATCGCCTATTGGTGTTCTCGTGCCCTTGAAGATGAGGTTCGCTGAATCAACTGTGGCGCGTCAATCAGCCATGTTCCCGCCAGGAAATCACACCCCATCAAAAGCGATGATGTGATCGGGTTGAAGATTTGGTCGTGCCCACACAGAAGCCCAATGTGTGGGTGCGGGGTGAGATGTTTGACTTCCGGCGCCCGGGAAGAGTTGAACGCGATCCTCGGTAGGTGTCTGGTCCGTCCCGATGAAGGTCTCGATCCCGTTGGTCTGGATCCCAGTCTGGCCCTCAACGCTGATGCGTGTGTGAGACCGAAGCGCTGGATCTTTGCGGGGAAAATCAAGGAGGCCTGTCTCTCCTGGCAGTACCGCGAACGTGACAATGCCGCGACTGCGCAGGAGCGTCTCCAGATGGCCATAAACCGATGCGCATGATCGCCTCTACGGAAGGTCTGGGCGATGGCGTGGACAAGGTGACCCGGATTGCTGAGATGCTGGTCGACAGGGACGGGGCGACGCATCATTGATGTGTTTCAACGGCAAGGCAAATTTTTCGAGGGTATGACCGGTTTAGGAACAAGATAAAAATTCGCTATTTGCGAATTTTCCACTTGTGACTTTCTGCTTGTGCACATATATACAGTTTGTCAGCGATATTCGTAACCTCGTTTGATGCTGAGACTGGAAAGTCTTGCGGGAGATTCTCTCCCAACATTGTTTCGGCCAGTGTGCCTGCTGTCATCCGGGTGGGCCCGCGCCGCGCGGAGCCGTCAAAAACGAGGCTGTTTTGTCGGCTAAGGTACGGGGAAAGCTGCGATAGTACGAACCTTCTTTCATACGAGGCTCGTGATCTGAAGCAATAGGGCTTCAGCGATCGGGAGAAAGGAGGGAATGACGATGAAGGACAGTTCTGAAAGCCCTGATTGGTCAGCGAAAGCTGACCTATCGCAGTGGTTCCGGTGGTTAAAGCGTCACGTTTTGCGTTGGCGCTTCGTTCTGAAGATTCTGCTTATGATTCTTCGTCTGATGGCAGGATTTGACGACTAACCGGACCCCCTGGTTACCTCTTTTGTTTTTTTGTTTGGGAATCGGGAATGTTGTACAAGGCTCTAAAGTCAGTTCGAAAATTTCATAGAATGAGCGTCAACGAGTTCGCACAAGAAATCGGTGTGTCGCCTTCTTACATTTCGGAAATCGAAAACAATAAGAAGCGCATTCACAACGATATCCTCGACGCCTATTCACGCGTATTCGATATGCCGATTTCTTCTTTCTACCTTATCGCGGAATCCGAGCAAGGTGATCGGCCGACCCTGAACGCCAAAATTCGCCGGAAGGTTTCAAAGATTATCCATTGGATTGCGGCAGACTGATGCCGTATCCAATTGACAAGTCACCACTTTACAAAGTGACCAGTATCCATCGGCTGGCTGCTGTGCTTCAGGTGCGCGTTGGTCGCCTTCGCAATACAAGTTATCTAGCCGGACAATTTAAGGAAGGCACAGCTGAGAGTAAAGGGAAACAGCGTGTGACTGAAACGCCTGTCCGTAGCCTGAGGCGACTGCACAACCAGGTTCAGAAACTATTGGCGCGCATTGAGACACCTGACTATCTGCATTCGGGGAAGCTCAAGCGCAGTTATCTCAGTAACGCAGAGACGCATTTGGATAACTCCCAATATTTCAAAGCTGACATCGCAAAATTCTACCCGTCTTGCAGACGGCATCATGTGTATCTGTGTTTCAAGGACTGCTTCGGATGCAGTGGCGACATCGCTGGTATTTTGGCAACATTGCTGACCCACAAGGGTCACATTCCGACAGGCAGTCCAGTCAGCACCCTGCTTTCATTCTATTGCCATAAAGCAATGTTCGATACTCTTGCTGAGTTAGCGACATCAAATCAATTGAAGATGACTGTATTGCAGGATGATATCACGTTTTCTGGCGACGACATCAATGAGGATTTTCGCTCTGGTGTTCGGAAAGTCATTAAATTTCGTGGCCTCATTCCCAAAAGAGCAAAACAAAAGTTCATTCATGGTGGAAAATCCCCTCGAGTTACAGGAATCATGGTTACCAGCGAGGGATTGAAAGTCCCATGGTCCCGACACAAGGCACTGCGGGATGCAATTAACGATTTTGAACAAGCTTCGACCGAAATGGAGATGCGTAATTCTTATCAGAAAGTAATGGGCAGACTATCCGAGATCGAACGTGTACAGGGCAAGATATTTGATCTGAAACAGCGTTTGAAACACGACTTTCGTGCAAGATTGGAATTTAAATCGGCCGATTTGTCGTGCTGATATTATGACCCTGTGTTGCGACAAGTCCAGGTGGATGTGCGCAAACTGTGACAAGATCTGAGGAGGGACGATTTATGACAAAGATTTCTGAGTCGTCCTGTCTGGCTGAATGGCTGAACGGAAAGTCTTCTGGCTTCGCATGCGCATTGGCTGCGCGAATCGCACTGCGGATGGCATCGCTGCTGCAAAATGCCCTGCATGCCGATAAAGCATCGCGGCGGGAGCGTATCGTTTTGCCAGCCTTGAACTTCGTTGGAATCTGGCTTGGCCAATTCGGAGAACTGCGTCAAACAACCCGGACAGTTGCACGGGCACCCAACTCATCGGACGTGCCTCCTGTCTTGAACTGGAGATGAAAAAATTGACCTCTGTTGAAAGTGTTATGGAACAAGAGTCTGAAAAGACTGGCATTGCTAATCCACTTGACGACCGAGACAGCGATGTTGAAGGCCTAAGGCCCGTTGACAATTGCCTTGCGTCTTGAGCGCTGGGCGTGTCTTTGTGTCGGCATTGCACGTCGAAGGTGGCGGCACGAGCCGACGAGGTGGGTGACAGGATGAATGCAGATCGCACAGTTTTGACGGATGAGATGTGGGCGCGGGTGGCACCGCTGTGTCCGGGCCAGGTGACGGATCCGGGGCGGACGGCGGTGGACAATCGTCTGTGTCTGGAAGGGGGTCTCTGGCGGTTCCGGACAGGCACATCCTGGCGTGATCTCCCGCCGCATTTTGGGCGGTGGACCCGTGTCGTCACGCGGTTCCGGCGTGGGACCCAAGCGAATCTTTGTGAACGTATTGTCCATGAGTGATCCGGTGATTGGGATGAGTCCAGAGTCTCCGTGGATGGCCCGATCATGCCCGCGCATCGATGGGCC
>JAPOTI010000048.1 GCA_026709265.1 Paracoccaceae bacterium
AAAAGGCCGTTGACTGCCTCTACGAAGGTAGCTGATAACGGGGGCAAGTAGTTACATGATTCCTTCTGTGCGGGTGCAGGACGAAGCCATGGATGGGGCAAAGTTTTCCGATTCGACCATAGTTGGCAGGTTGCGACCTGAGATGGCCACAATGCCGCTGAAGACGAGGGAAAATTTGGCGTTCTTCTGCATGATACCGGTAGTGCACCCGGTGATCACGATCTGTTTTCAGTGGAAGTGGTTTGGCCGTTTGTATGGGCAAAGGTTGCGCGGGCGGTCGCACATCATCAATGCCAATGCGCAGGGTTCCTGGGGCTGTGATTCCAGAATGCGTGTGCGTGACCATAGCGACGACACGTCCTGCAGGGAATTCAGCCAATGATGGGTCAAGGCCGCGTTTGATCCCGATCAGGACCGGAGCGACTTTCAGAATTCGCTGATCGGGTTCAGGTCATGTTCGCCTGCCCTGTTTTTTGTTCATCCGAATTCGTCGTTTGACCCGTGGTGGATGCGTTCAAAGGCTAGGGCAATTCCCTGACCACCACCGATGCACATGGTCACCAATGCGCGTTTTCCGCGGATTCGTTCGAGTTCATACAGGGCTTTGACGGTAATGATGACGCCGGTCGCACCAATCGGATGCCCGAGTGCAATGGCACCGCCATTGGGGTTCACGCGCGTGGGGTCAAGATTGAGTTCCTTATTGACTGCCAATGCCTGGGCGGCAAAAGCCTCGTTCGATTCAATCACGTCAAAGTCATCGGTGCCCAGACCCACCTTGTCCAGCAGTTTTCTGACAGCCGGCACGGGTCCGATTCCCATGGTTTCAGGGCGTACGCCAGCATGTGCGTATCCGAGAAATCGTGCCCTTGGTTGCAGCCCTGCTTTTTCGGCGGCTTCGGCGCGGGCCAGCACAATTGCCGCGGCACCGTCATTGATTCCCGATGCATTTCCTGCAGTCACAGTCCCATCTTTCTGAAAGACAGCACGCAGGCTCGACAATCCTTCAATGGTTGTTTCTTGCGGATATTCGTCAGTGTCGAACGATCTTGTTTCGCGGCGGACCTGCACCTCGACTGGCGTGATCTGGCTACGAAAGACACCCTCCTTGATTGCCTGACCGGCGCGGCGTTGACTTTCCAGGGCAAAATCGTCCTGCTGCTGGCGCGAAATCTCGTGTTCCGCCGCAACATTTTCGGCGGTCACGCCCATATGCCCTGTCCCGAACGGACAGGTCAGGGCGCCAATCATCGCATCAGCTGCGGTGGCGTCTCCCATTTTCTGTCCCCACCTTGCCGAAGCCAGCAGATGCGGCGAGCGGCTCATATTTTCGGAACCGGCGGCGACACCGAAATCAGCATCGTCCAGTGCGAGAGACTGGAGCACCGATACGATCGCCTGGGCTCCTGATCCACACAGGCGATTGACATTCATTGCCGGTATGGTGTCGGGAATTCCTGCCTCCATGGAGGCGACCCGTGAAAGATACATGTCACGGGGTTCGGTGTTGATGACATGTCCAAACGCCACATGTCCGACTTGTTTGGGTTCGATCCCGGATTTTTCCATGGCCGCCTTGACCACGGTCGTTCCCATTTCGATCGGTGTCACATTTGCCAGTGTACCGCCAAAGGTTCCGATAGCCGTGCGTGTGCCATCCAGAATGACAATATCGTTCATATTCTCGTCTCCAATATTATCGGGTGCATTTTTCAGATCTATTATTCATGACAGAGGAATCGGGTTCACCGCTGAATTTAGCCCTTTGCGGTGCTGGCCTTGACCGGCTTTGCTGAAATCGCCAATCATTGGTTTTGCCATCGACCTTTCCCGATCAATCATGTGGGCTTTGGTTATGAAACATGGTCCTTGTCTGACTCCCCACGATATCCGAACTCAATCAATCCTGATCCATATCGGATATAGGTAAGACGATTTTTGCATTGATCAATGTCTCAAGGCATCTTCGTGATACCATTTCATGAATGGACCTGTTCCCGGAATTTTGGACAGGCATTCAAGACAGACTCTGACAACTGAAGAAAGTCGCCCGATCTGACCGTCACCCAGTTCCGGGCATAACCCCGTGGATTGCGTGGGTTTATTCGATGTTGAAGGTGGATAACGGATTGGCGAGTGGGGCGTGAACTTATTATGATAGCATAAATTGGGGAATTATACGAACTATTATTCGACGAATAATGAGGCCAAAATGCCAGATTTGTAGACAGAAGTTGATGCCAATTTTGAAGCGTTTCAAAAAATCCTACCAGACATTATCAATGACGAACGTAACCGATGGGCTTTGATGAAAAACAAGAAATGCGTAGCCTTCTATGATACTTTTCGACATGCCCATACTGCTGGTCAATCACAATTTAGAGACGGGATATTTTCGGGGATTATATACTTAACTACCCAAAACACTACATATTCTATTATCAATCACTCGTAACCACTACGTATAGTACGATGGGTAGCCAAGTATATAATTCCCATATTTTCGGTTCAAGAAGTTACCGAAGCGACTGTTGATTTAGGGTGGTTTTCCCATGCCCTGCATTAGCGGAACATTTGATCCTAAAGTTGGTATTCTTTTGACGTCAACGTTTCGACTTCTGTCAATGAACATACAGGCATGCCTAAACAAGCATCCGTCAAAGGACTGGCTATACAGGTGCATCAAAGACTTGCGTTAGTGCCAGACTCGCTAAACAACTTGGTTTGAAACCAAAGACAAAAGGTAACTGCTCACCCCCTGACTGAGCATGGTGTTGTTGAGGCCGGTGAGACCTGTCATTTGTCACAAATAACTTCAGTGGGTGCGGTTGACTGTGCCGTGGGCTGGG
>JAPOTI010000011.1 GCA_026709265.1 Paracoccaceae bacterium
GCCTGCGGGCGGCCCGGCATCAGGACGGAATCATGGGGGTGAGCAGTTACCTCTGCAATTGTGTCAGGATCACTGCGCCGAACGCCCCGCGGATTGGCAAGCCAATCACGCAAACCATCCTGTACAAGGCCAAAGGCAAATTCATCAATGGTCTCAGCGCCCACAAGATCAGCAAGAATCCAGTCGCCACCCGCAGGTATTTTTCCGGCCAGATCGCCGTAACCCCATCCATTCATTTTTGCCGGTGCGGCGGCGATGATATCGATATCCGCGAGGATAACCGCTGGAGGTGAGGTGGGGATGGTAATCTTGAAACCATTTTGCGCAAGCGGCGCGCCACCACTGGCATAGCCGTCCATCGACGCTGCCGTGGCAATGGAGACGAAGCGTTTTCCCGTATGAAAAGCGGCATATCTGACCAGGTCATTGATAACACCGGATCCAAGAGCGATCGGCAGCATGTCATGATTGTTGCGCAATGCAGCGCAAAAGGCAGCGGCTTCTTCGACTGAGGCGTGGGGCAGCGGGCGAGATGGTTTGATTATTCGGCTGACGGTAAACCCCGAAGTTTCAAGGGCAGTGATTGCAGGTGCCCCTGCCGCTGCAAAGCCAGCTTCATCCGCCATGATGACAGCGTCTCGAGACGCCGTGAGGTTTGCGGCGGCCTCACCCGCCATGGTCAGGACACCGCGACCCAAATAGACGGAATCGATGACCCTGGACCGCGCGACGGCGGCGTCGATCAGCGATTCCATTTGTGCATAACGGCGCATTGCCGGGTCAATGGACTCGCGGGTTCATGAGGGTCCTTTCACCGAACGGGGGACACGTCACTGTCACTTGCATGACCGGGCTCGTTGGTTCAGGGCAACACATCGCCGGTGGTCGCAAACCAGTGGACACGATGAAGTGGAAATCGCAGCGACAGGGTTTCACCAACCGCATGCGAATCATCACCATCGGTCTTGACCACGATATCCACGCCATCCTCGGTTGTCGTGTACAGATAGCTTTCTCCGCCAAGTTGCTCCTTGACACGGATTTTTGTCTCGAGCCCGGTTTTTGCGATTTCAACATGTTCGGGGCGTATTCCGATTCGCGCGGCACGGGATTGTGTTCCCAGTTCTTGCCCGAGAGATGAGTTTGCGTCGACGATATTCATGGCTGGCGAGCCAATAAAGCCCGCCACGAACTCGGATTGCGGTTGGTGATAGAGATCCATCGGTTGGCCGACCTGCATCACGCGTCCTTCGTTCAGCACCACGATTTCGTCTGCCATGGTCATGGCTTCGACCTGATCGTGTGTCACATAGATCATCGTGGCTCCAAGTTCTTCATGTAACGATTCAAGTTCGATCCGCATTTGCACCCGAAGTTTGGCATCGAGGTTGGACAGGGGTTCGTCAAACAGAAAGACTTTCGGATTCTTGACGATTGAGCGGCCGATTGCCACCCGCTGGCGTTGCCCGCCGGAAAGCTGCCCCGGTTTGCGGTCGAGCAATTCGCTGAGTTGCAAGATTCGTGCGGCTTCGGCGACGCGTTGGTGGCGTTCCTGGGGATCGATACCATTGACCTTCATGCCAAATTCCATATTCGCGCGCACCGACATGTGCGGATAGAGGGCATAGGATTGAAACACCATCGCGAGGTCACGATCCGAAGGTTCAAGATTGGTGACGTCACGGTCCCCGATATGAATGGATCCGCTGTTGACAGGTTCGAGTCCGGCGATGGCGCGAAGCAGGGTCGATTTACCGCATCCTGACGGTCCAACAAAGACGGTGAAGGCGCCATCGGGAACATGCAGCGAGACATCATCAAGGGCTTGCAGTGTCCCGTAAAACTTTGACAGATTGGAGATTTGAACAGTCGCCACTTTTGACATTCCTCTCAACTAAGGCCCGTTGACAATGATCGTGCGGCCACCACGCCGGCCATCAGGTGAATCCCGGCTGCGAAGCTTGCAAGGGTTTTGTCGGAACGCGTGGCGAGACTGTGGGCCTCCTTGATTGTCGCGAAGACAGTCTCAATCCGATGCCGTTCCTGATCGGCGTCGCGGTCAAAATCGCGGGGTGTGCTGCGGTTTGACTTCGGCGGGATCACCGCCGTGGCTCCGCGTTCCGCCACTGTCTCCAGCACCCCATCCGCGTCAAAGGCCTTGTCGCCCATCAACATCTCACAGGTGAGATCGTCCCGGAGTTCAGGTCCAGCCTTGAGATCATGGGTCTGACCCGGCAGAACCCCAAACCGGATCCGATGTCCGACAGCATCCGTGAGGGCCACGACCTGGCGGGTCAATCCCCCTTTTGAGCGGCCGATTCCTGTGGATTCCGATCCCCCTTTTTTTCGGCGTGCGATCCCGACAAAAATACACGCCAAGCGCTGCAAGAAGCAAGGCAATTGTCAATGGGCCCTAGTTTTTCTTGGCGTGACCACGATAGTCTGTCCAGATATCTTCTCCAGCCTATGACCAGGACAGGCGGAGCGTGCGCAAGATGTGCTCCTGCAGCGTCTGTGGTATATCCAGCTCTTTTGCTGTTTGATGCCATGTTGAGAACGCGTCAACGGTTTGCTCCAGAACTATCTTCTCGCGGTTGCGCGGCAACCGGGCAAACTTAGCGAGATGTTTGAGGTCTTCGACGGTAAAGTCGCTTGTTTTGCTGTTGATGCTCAATTGGTGGAATCTTGTGAAATCACTGCCTTCAGCATGACAAAGATCATAGGCAGGCGTGATGTCCCAATGACCTTGTCGGTCCATCATGAAACCAAAGTTTTTCAGTAACTGCTCACCCCCATGATTCCGTCCTGATGCCGGGCCGCCCGCAGGCGCGGG
>JAPOTI010000029.1 GCA_026709265.1 Paracoccaceae bacterium
AAAAGGCCGTTGACTGCCTCTACGAAGGTAGCTGATAACGGGGGCAAGTAGTTACGTTGAGTTTTTTGTGATGGCATAACTTACCTCATTGAAATTGTTGATAATAAATGGATTTATTTCTCCAATAGGAAGTCAGCGCCCGGCTCTGCATTTTATCCGCTGACATATCGTCAGGCTCGCAAGCCGATCCCCTCCCCGCCGCTGCTGATGGTTACCCCGCTGCCGGGCCACGAAAAACCTATCTGTGGTGGGCGATGACCGCCCAGCTGCTGAGTGATCAGATCCACAGCTGGGAGACCTTCTGGCGCGGACTGACTGAGACCCTGCAGCGTCCCGCCCGCAAAGACATCCTCCCCGAACCCTGAACCCCGCCGCCTGTGAGCCCCCTCAAGCCAACGTCATCTTCAAAGTCCGTCCCCACATGGCCATCCCTTCACCCCGCGACGATTCCGCCGCCCGGAGGCGCTGTGCCTGAACAAAACCGCCGGCAAAACACCTGAACAAAACCGAACAAGTTCGGAATGAGCGGGAATTGCTGCTATGAGAGGGCTGTACTTGTCATGGACTCTCTTGCATACTGTCTCGACTGTTCGGCACGGCAACAAATGGGAAGACTTGTATCATGCTGGTTGAAAATTTCCTGATCACCAGTCTGCAGATTCTGTCTGCTTTCTTCATATTTTGTACCGGACTGGCAGCTGCTGGCATCGTGGCGCTGTTTTTCCTTGATGTCAGCCAGACCAAGGACGCGGTGCGGCGAAATTACCCTGTCCTGGGGCGTTTCCGCTACTTGTTCACCATGCTCGGAGAGTTTTTCCGGCAGTATTTTTTTGCAATGGATCGCGAAGAGATGCCGTTCAATCGGGCTGAGCGCGAATGGGTCCATCGTGCCACCGGCAATCATGACAATACGGTTGCCTTTGGTTCGACCAAGAATCTCTCGCCTCCCGGCACTGCAATCTTTGTAAATTACCCGTTTCCGACACTCGACAAAGATGCTGTGGACATGATTCCCATGCAGATCGGACCTCATTGTCGAATGCCGTATAATGCCCCTTCATTCTTCAACATTTCAGGAATGAGCTATGGTGCGTTGTCGACGCCAGCGGTGCGGGCTCTCTCACATGGTGCGGCACTGGCCGGATGTTGGTACAATACAGGTGAGGGCGGGCTTTCCACCCACCATCTTTCCGGCAATTGCGATATCGTTTTTCAAATCGGCACCGCCAAATATGGCGTGCGCGATGAAGCTGGTAATCTCTCGGATGAAAAACTGTGCGAGGTTGCATCCCACGAACGGGTGCGCATGTTTGAACTCAAGCTGAGTCAGGGTGCCAAACCGGGTAAAGGCGGCATCCTACCGGGCACGAAAGTGACCGAGGAAATCGCAAAAATCCGTGGCATTCCAGTTGGGCAGGATTCCATATCTCCAAATCGCCACCCGGAAGTGGGCGGCATTTCAGATCTTCTTGACATGATCTCTCATATCCGTTCGGTAACCGGCAAACCCGTGGGATTTAAATCTGTGTTCGGCAATTTCGGGTGGCTGGAAGACATGTGTCAAGAAGTCCATGCACGCGGCATCGAACACGCACCTGATTTCATCACCGTCGATAGTGGCGACGGCGGGACAGGAGCGGCACCGATGCCCTTGATGGATAATGTCGGTCTTCCGATCAAGGAGTCACTCCCGCAAACTTCTGATGTCCTCCATAGATTTGCCTTACGGCATCGCATCAAACTCATCGCTTCAGGAAAACTCGTCACCCCTTCGGAGGTCGCTTGGGCCATTGCCACAGGCGCCGACTTTGTAACATCTGCTCGAGGATTCATGTTTTCGCTCGGTTGCATTCAATCGTTAAAATGCAACAAGAATACCTGCCCGACCGGGATCACCACCCACAACCCCCGTCTGCAAAAGGGGCTCAACCCGGCCGACAAGGCAGTGAAAGTTGCCAACTATTGCAAGAACATCGTTCATGAAGTGCAGGTCATCTCTCACTCTTGTGGTGTGGTGCGTCCCCGATTGATGGGTCGTGATCATGTCCGTATTGTGCAAAGGGACGGCAAATCAATTCCAATGAGTGAATTGTATCAGCGTCCATCGGTCAGCGCTGAATTTCTGCAGACGTCTGAGGCCGATATTGAACGTACCAGGCAGCGTGCGGGAATTTGGGCCGAGGATGTCACAGCATTGTATGAACGCTACCGCACGCATCAGGCAGTTATTCGCCAACTCGCTGGTGCCGGTTATGCGATTGCAGAAATTGCCTCTTATCTCGGCAAAACTGAGAAAATGGTACAGGATGCCCTCGTGAAGGAAGCGGCCTGACCATTTCTGGTACTATATTGGCAGCCGAATCGTTGGCGATCATGAAACGTTGACTCTATTGTCATCGTCAACACAGTCGGAATCTCAACGCCCAAGTGGCGTATGGCATATGATCCGTATCGGCTGCAACGATTGCGATTGAAGGCCCCGTAGCTCAGCAGGATAGAGCGACCGCCTCCTAAGCGGTAGGTCACAGGTTCGAATCCTGTCGGGGCCGCCACCATTGCGCACAATATTCTCATTGAATCGGACATTCAGGCTTCAAAGTCATTGCGCCCGCATCATTCCAGCTACCCGAAATATGGTGGAATTCCCATCAATTAGGGATTAACGATTGTCGCCAGGATGTTGCTGACGAGGATGGAGGGCATGTGTATGGCCTCGCAGGCAATCGCATATGACCCCGAAAGGAGAAAAAATGGTAACTGCTCACCCCCATGATTCCGTCCTGATGCCGGGCCGCCCGCAGGCGCGGG
>JAPOTI010000122.1 GCA_026709265.1 Paracoccaceae bacterium
TGTCTCGATTGCCAAGGTCAGTCCGGGACCTCGTCAATGCCTGATCCGCCCCATGGATGACAGCGGAGAATCCGCCGGAAGATGAGTTGTAATCCGCGAATACCCCCATGTTTGTGTAAAGCATCCAGAGCATACTGCGAGCAGGTTGGGTGAAAACGGCAATGCATGCCAACCAATGGACTGCCAATGATCCGATAGAGGTGAATGGGCACTGAGAGGGCAAAGGCGAGTGGACTCATGTGACGATTCTCATACAGGTTGCGTTGGACCGTGAATGCGGCGCAGTGCTGCACAAAGATCCGACAAGAGTGATGAAAATTCCTGGTTGACGCTATGGTGGGGAATGCCGATCAAGACATAGTCCCAGCCAAGATGGCCATATTGCGGCAAGGCTATCCGTGCCGCTTCGCGGAGACGTCGTTTGGCCCGGTTGCGGAGCACGGCTCCACCGATACGTTTTGAGCAGGTCAGACCCAGGCGCATGCAATCAGCATCCTTTTCTGCAGTCCGCTTGTTGGCCAACAATGTAAACGCCGTTCGTCGGCAGCGGCGGGCGCGTGCGGCTTTAAGAAAGTCCTGACGGCGTTTCAATGTCACGATGGTCATGGCGCGCAGATGGCTGAAGCCTACAGACAATTGATCTTGCTGACAGACACAATATGGCCCGCCAACCGGGATGCCGCATCGGGTGAGCAGCGCTCAGGCGCTGATGACCTTGCGACCACGCTGCCGACGACGATTGATGATTCGCCTGCCTGCCTTGGTGGACATACGCGCGCGGAATCCATGGCGACGTTTGCGAACACGATTGCTGGGCTGAAACGTTCGTTTCATTTCGATGACTCCAACTGAGAGGGCCGGAAGTGACGACCGCATCGATTGTCATTCGGAAAGCATTTGCGTATACATGTTGATCCTCTTCATTGTCAATGACCGGCGGCGAAGGTTGCGGTAATTTGAGCAGAATTCTGCTGCCGTTTCGGATCCCGTCAGTGTCAGGAAAGGCAGTTCCTTATGGCCCATCCGGAAGACAGCAAGACCCGTCTTGACTGGCGGCGGATGTTGCCGCTCATCGTCATTGTTGTGGTTGCAACTCTTGTGTTCATCCTGTTTCGTGATCAGTTATCCTGGCAGTCACTGGCCGAAAATCGTGAAGCTCTGAACGCATGGCGGGATGCCAACTACTCCCTGATGTCGGTGTTGTTCGTCCTGTGTTATATCGTGATTGTTGCATTTTCATTGCCGGGCGCGCTGGCTGCGACCTTGACCGGCGGATTTCTCTTCGGGATCTATCCCGGCGTCATCTACAATATTGTGGCGGCATCGACCGGTGCTGTTCTCATATTTCTGGCAGCACGGCTGGGGCTGGGGAATTACCTGTCGAGCAAGCTGGATTCGTCATCCGGATCTGTCAGGTCGATGCGCGATGGCTTGCGTGAGAACGAAATCAGCGTGTTGTTTCTGTTGCGCCTTGTCCCCGTTGTGCCGTTTTTTGCAGCCAATTTGATCCCGGCCCTCGTGGGTGTTCGTTTACGGAACTTCATTATGACGACTGTGCTTGGGATTATTCCTGGTACCGCTGTCTATACCTGGGTTGGCACCGGTCTCGGAGAAGTCATCGAGTCGGGTGCGACGCCCAATCTTGGCATCATCTGGCAAAGAGAAATCCTCGGGCCTCTTCTGGCTCTTTGTGCGCTGGCTCTTTTACCGATTGTCATCAAGGCCATCCGCCGAAGGAAGGATTGAAGATATGGATTCGATCAAGACTGATTTGTGTATACTTGGCGCGGGTTCAGGCGGTTTGTCAGCTGCCGCCGGTGCGGTGCAGATGGGTGCCAAGGTGGTCTTGCTCGAAGGGGGCAAGATGGGCGGTGATTGTCTGAATTACGGATGTGTACCATCCAAGGCCCTGATCGGGGCGGCAAAACATGCTTATGCCATGACCAGTGGTGCGGCATTCGGCGTCACACCTGTGACACCGGATATCGACTTCGCACGCGCGAAGGATCATGTCTTTTCGGTCATTGCCCAGATTGCGCCGCATGACAGTATCGAGAGATTTGAAGGTCTGGGTGTCCATGTTATCTCTCACTATGGTGAATTTGTTTCGTCGCGGGAGGTGATAGCCGGGGATCATAGAATTTCTGCCCGTCGTTTCATCATCGCGACCGGTTCATCACCGCTGGTGCCGCCTATTCCCGGGCTCAGCGACGTGCCTTATGAGACCAATGAGACGATCTTCGAGTTGCGTGAGAAACCCGAACATCTGGTGATTATTGGGGGTGGTCCCATCGGTATGGAACTGGCCCAGGCCCATCGTCGTTTGGGTTGTCTCGTGACAGTCATTGAAGGAATCAAGGCACTCGGACGCTCCCATCCTGAACATGCAGATATTGTCCTGCAACAGCTTCGCGATGAAGGTGTGGTGATTCACGAAGGTGTTGCCGCCGAGCGGGTTGAGGGAGATTCCGGGAGTGTGACTGTTCATGGCGCGGAAGGATTGACGGTCACAGGAACAAAATTGCTGGTCGCCGTGGGGCGAAAACCCAATATCGACAAACTCAATCTGGGAGCGGCAGGGATTGCAACAAGCGGTCCGGCAATCACGGTTGATGAATCGCTCAAGACGACCAATCGCAGAGTCTATGCGATCGGGGATGTGACCGGGGGTTTTCAGTTCACCCATGTGGCGGGATATCACGCGTCGGTGGTGTTGAAGTCGGCACTTTTTGGCCTCAAGTCGAAGGTGCGTCATGATCACATTCCTGCGGCGACCTATACAGACCCGGAAATTGCCGAGGTGGGATTGAGTGAGGACGACGCGCGAAGGAAGTATGGCGCGGGAATTGAAATCGTGTCTTTCGGCTACGACGAAAACGACCGGGCCCTGGCGGAAGGTAACGGTAAAGGTGCCGTTAGAGCGGTCATCTTCAAAGGGCGACCGGTTGGTGCGTCGATTGTCGGTTCCGGTGCCGGCGAACAGATACATTTATGGTCCATGGCAATTGCCAATCGATTGAAATTGGGCGCATTCGCCGCGACCATCGCGCCGTATCCGACGATGGGCGAGGCCAGCAAACGCGCTGCTGGTGCCTATTTCGCCAAGCGCCTTTTTGGCAATTTGTGGGTGAAGCGAGCGGTTCGGCTCGTCCAGCGGTTTTGAGACTGCGCCCGGTCAATGGGTGATATGAGCATGGTTTTCACGACGGTCTTTCGCCCGACAAGTTGCAGCGCCACCGACATTTGCGATGAAGCCACGGCGGCGCACGGATAAGCAAATCCAATGCTCATCAACCCGTACAACCCAAGCGGTTCCATGGTGGAATCAGAAGGGCAGAATCGGTTGGCACAAATGCTTTTTGGAAATCCCGAAATGACCCGTCTGGATGTATTGGAAATCAAGGATCTACAGATTTTCTTTGATATTGGGGATCGGGTTGTATTTCATCATGGGAAACGGTGTCGCACGGGGATCGTGGATAAGCTCAACCCCAGAACGGCGCGCATTGTCGGCGACGATGCAGGGACATGGCGGGTCAATTATGTGTCACTCAATCATCTCGATGAATCGATTGAAACCAGCCGTCATTGGCGGGTATCCTCCTTGTGGGCAGTGACACAGCGCGCATATGAATTGATGAACCAATATGGATTGTCGGGATGGAGGTTTCGCTTTGTCAGCACACGCAGACGCCTCGGCGTCTGCGATTACAAGAATCGATTGATCGGGGTTTCATTGCGGCACGCCATCTTTGGCCGGAGAGCGGAAGTCACCGATACAATATTGCATGAGATTGCACATGTCATGGCCGGCCCTGCAGCGGGTCATGGTCCGTTATGGAAGCAGATTGCCGTCCGGTTGAATGCGGTACCGAAAGCCTGTGCTCCTGAGAGTGCCGGGGCAGTTCAGGAAGCGGCACGGTCCCGCACGCAATACCAAACAGGCGACGCGGTGGGTTTTATCGTCAAGGGAACCTTACACACAGGCAGAATTGTGCGGATGAATCCCAAGCGGGCCAAAGTTGAAACGCATGATTTGCAGTTGTGGAATGTTGACTACCGTCGCCTTTCCCACATCGCGCAGTCGTGCAGACAGGTGACCCATTCAGAAGACAGCAATTCCCAAACCAATGATGGATCGGCAATATCAGGATTTGACTGCCCGGTGGGAAGACGCGGGCAGAGAATCGTCTGAAGAGTGAAATGGTTGGGCGCATTCAATTGGACAGCGATCACAAGCCTGATGGGAGTCATCGGAGTTGTGTTTCTCTTCAGCAATCGCATAGATCGCAAGTTCGAGATCTTCCAGCAGGAGGCCGCAAAAGACCGCCGCGCACTTCAGGCGTCCCTGGATCAGCTGGAAACAGACCTTCAAGAATCCAACGAAAGGCTCAATCGTGAGATACTCAGGCTCTTGGACAGGCCAATCCGGTTGGAAAGCGATCTTGGGATGGGCTCAAATTAAGAGATTCTGTTCGTGGACGGTGTCACGGGCCTCTCTGCGATGTGAAGCAGTGCCTGCCAGAAAACCCCGGTTTCCGACGGGTTTCGCTACGGATTGATCAATGACACCGCGCCCGGTGACAACGCCTATCGCTCAGCCAAAGACAATCGCACCCCTCTCGCCACAATTGCCTGATTTGCCGGAAGCCTCCGGTCAGGAATCAATCATGGTCAAAATCCGCCATATGGGAAACTCTCCCGCGAAAAAAGCCGCGGGTTGCACGCCGAAAGCGTATTCGCTAGAGAGGCGTGCGCTGGTAGCTCAGTGGATAGAGCACTTGACTACGAATCAAGGGGCCGGGGGTTCGAATCCCTCTCAGCGCGCCATGCATCTTCCCGAAAAATTCTATTGACCTGCATCATGGAACTGATGGCTGTCGGCAGTGCACAAGGCCCTGCGCAGATTCGTGGATCGTGCTAAAATCCGAACCCGTCATATTTTTTCTTGAATCGTGAGACTCGTCCACCTGTATCAACCAGATGTGTCCCGCCCCCGGTCCATGCCGGATGCACCGAGGGATCAATATCGAGCGTCAATGTGTCACCCGGTTTTCCGTAAGTTGATTTCATCTCGACAATGTCACCATTGGTCAACTTGACGGAAATGTCGTGATAATCAGGATGGATATCAGATTTCATGAGTCGTGGCCCTTATCCTTGTCCTGCTGCGGACGGTAATTGGTCTTTTCCGCGATCCGGGCCGACTTGCCCCGCCGACTGCGGAGATAATAGAGTTTGGCTCTTCGGACATGACCGCGCCGAATAATGGAGATCGACTCGATGTTGGTAGAATGGAGGGGAAAGACTCGCTCCACGCCTTCGCCGAACGAAATTTTACGCACAGTGAATGAACCGGCGATTCCATTGCCGCCCTTGCGGGCAATACAGACGCCCTCATAATTCTGTATTCGTGTCCGGTTGCCCTCGGTGACCTTGAAACCAACCCGTATCGTGTCACCGGCCTTGAAGTCAGGAATGTCGTGTCCCAATTCGGCAATCTGTTCCGATTCAATCTGTTCAATCATGTTCATTGCAATTTCTCGCTCACATTTCTCTGAAACATTCCTGCTGCATCACTTATCTGTCGATGCCTCTGAGTCCGCCTGATACGCCTGCCATAAGTCGGGGCGGCGTCGCTGCGTGGCGCGCTGTGCTTCCAATTCCCGCCATTTGGCTATCTCGGTATGGTGACCCGATAACAGGATATCCGGGACCGGCAATCCTTGCCATACCCGAGGCCGGGTATATTGCGGCCATTCAAGCAGACTTTTGGAGTGGGATTCCTCTTTCAATGATTCTGCGTTCCCCAGAACATCCGGTATAAGGCGTACCACGGAATCAATCAAGGCATACGCAGCTATTTCTCCGCCTGAAAGGACAAAATCACCGAGTGAGACCTCATCAAACCGATATTTCTGTATCACGCGTTCGTCGATGCCTTCAAATCTTCCGCATAACAAAGTCACGCCACGTGCCTGTGACCATTGGTGAACATCGTTTTGATGCAAGGGTCGTCCACGCGGCGTCAAACAGATGAGCGGCCACAGATTGCGATCATCCTGACGATCGGACAAGGTTGAATCAAGAGCGGATGCAACCACATCAGGTCGGAAGACCATGCCCGGTCCTCCGCCAAGCGGGCGATCATCGACCAGACGATGGATTCCGTGACCAAAATTGCGCAGGTTGATGGTTTCCAGTTGCCAAAGACCGGCCTGCAACGCCTTTCCCACGCGTGAAGCAGCGAGGGGGCCAGGAAACAGTTCTGGAAAAAGGGTGATGACCTTGGCGCACCAGGGCGCAACGGAAGTGGGCTGGGTCACGCGGCGTCTTCGTTCCAGTCGACCACGACTCGCCGGGTGCTCAGATCGACGATGGGTACCGCCGATCTGGTAAACGGGATCTGTATCTGTCTTTTTTCATCGCCAACAACCTCCAGCACGTCACTCGCTCCAAAATTGACGACATTGTGGACATATCCCAGAACCTGTCCACCACCATCAACCACAGTCAACCCAATAAGGTCGGTATGGTAATATTCATCCGGCTCTGTCGCGGGAAAACGATGGCGCGCGGCAAACAGGCGTGTTCCCTTGAGTTCCTGCGCCTGTTGGCGCGTTGCAACATCCTGCATTTCAGCGATAAGTTGGGCGCCCTTTGATCCGACAAAACTGAAAATATACTCACGTTGTCCCGCCGCATCATAGAAGGGTTGATAGCGAAAGATATCCGTGGCCGTCTGGCAGAAACTCTTGATTCGCAGACGTCCGGACACACCATGGGCACCGGAAATGGCACCGACACAGACAAGAGATGCCAAATCGGGCCTGCGGTTTTGGTGGGTCACGTGATGCCAGATCAGAGTGGGAAGCCGGGCAGGGCGGTATCAAGCCGCAACAAGCGGTGGCAACGGCTACTCCTTGGCGCGTGGCACGGCCTTCTTCGGATTATTTCGCTGACGTGCTTCAAGCACGCCGGCGGCTTCGAGCATTCGCGCCACCCGATCAGTCGGTTTTGCGCCCTGTTGAAGCCAGTGATGAACGCGATCCATGTCCATGTGCACGCGCTGTTCGTTGTCCTTGGGAAGCAACGGATTATAGGTTCCAAGTTTCTCGATGAATCGTCCGTCGCGTGCACGCCGCGAATCTGCCGCCACGATGCGGTACATCGGACGTTTCTTGGAGCCACCGCGTGCAAGTCGAATTTTCATTGCCATTTTCGTCTGTTTCCTTGAACTCTGTCTGTTTCTACGGGGGTGACAAAAGCCACAGCAAATGTCGTTTGTCAGCGTCTCAGCCGTTTGTGATGTGTGACCACTTCCTGAAAGATGAGATTGAATAATCTCTCGATAAAATCCGGATCGACTCCGGTTTTTTCGCCAAGCACCCGCAACTGCCTGACCTGTCTGGCCTCGCGCTGTGGATCGGAGGGCGGCAGATCAGCCTCAGACTTCAGTTGCCCGACTGACTGGGTCAGTTCAAATCGCTGGCCAAGCACAGTGATCAGACGTGCATCAACCTCATCAATCTGTTTGCGATATCTGGCGAGAAGGGAATCGGCGTCCCTGCCGATGTCCGGCCCGGAGATCTTCTGCGAGTTTTCTCTGTCTCCTGACTGTTTACATGTTGCAGACTTCATTGTCACAGTTCGGCCTTTAGCGCTTTCCTATCAGGGAGTTGAGTTTTTGCATTTCTGCAGCAAAATTACCGTCCTTCAACGCATCGGCTGGCATCATGTCTGGTGACGGCATTCCGGGCATGCGACCTGGCATGATTCCGGCACCCGCAAGCAGGGATGCTATTCCTCCTCGACCTTTTTTTGCAAATAATTTCATTGCCTGCGCAAGTTGCTTGTAGGTTTTGATCAACTGATTGACATCTGACACTGTCACACCTGCACCCATGGCAATACGGCGACGTCGACTGGCTTGCAGCAGAGAGGGATTGACCCTTTCCTGCCGGGTCATCGAATTGATAATGGCAATCGAGCGACGCAGCATGTTTTCGTCCATTCCCGACTGATCAAGTTTTGCCGCAAATTTGCCCATTCCGGGAAGGCTGGACATCACTGACTGCATACCCCCCATCTTCTCCACCGATTCAAGCTGACGGCGAAAGTCATTCAGATTGAAGATTCCCTTCTGCAGACGTTTTGCGGCGCGCTCAGCGGATTCCCTTTCAATTGTCGCCGCCGCCTTTTCCACCAAAGCGACAATATCACCCATGCCGAGGATACGCCCTGCGACGCGCTCCGGGTCGAATCTTTCGATATTCTCGATTTTCTCCCCGGTGCCGACAAATCGAATCGGTTGTCCGGTCACCGCACGCATGCTCAGGGCAGCACCGCCGCGACCGTCACCTTCCATTCTGGTCAGAACGACTCCAGAGACGCCAATCTGGGAGTCGAATTCACCTGCCGTATTGACTGCATCCTGACCGGTCAATCCATCAAGAACCAGCAACGTCTCCCGTGGCTGTGCAATGTCGCGGATCTCCACCACCTCATTCATCAATTCCTGATCGATATGCATCCGGCCTGCGGTGTCGAGGAGAAGAATATCATAACCACCGATTTCACAGCGGCGGACGGCGCGCTCCGTGATTTCGGTTGCAGACAGGCCCGCAAAAATCGGCAACGTGTCAATTTCGGCCTGCTCACCCAGCAATTGCAGCTGTTCCATCGCAGCAGGCCGGCGGGTATCCAACGATGCCATCAAGACCTTCTTCTGATTCCGGTCACTGAGGAATTTCGCAATCTTGGCGGTGGATGTCGTCTTTCCTGAACCTTGCAAACCCACGACAAGGATTGTTGCCGGTGGATTATTGATCCTGAGGTCAGCATCAGAATCATCATCACCTTTGAGCAATCCGATCAACTCGTCATGGACAATTTTGATCACCAGGTCCCCGGGAGAAATTGAACGCAGAACGGCACTGCCGGTTGCGCGTCTGCTCGCCGAACGGATAAATGACTTGACCACCGGAAGAGCGACATCAGCTTCGAGCAGCGCGATACGCACCTCGCGCATGGCCGATTCCACTTCTTGTTCAGTGAGTGTTCCCTGGCGCTGAAGTCCACCAAAGACACGCGATAGGCGGTCGGAAAGATTATCAAACATCTTGCATGGGATCCCTAAGCCGTGCGCGGTCTTTGTCATCTCTTCGCCAACGAACAGATTTTCTGTACGGCGATTTCATTGGTGCGCGTTGGTCAAGCGCATAACATATATGATCTGGAGCAGAGACGAAAATCTGCAAGGGGCGTGGTTAATTGTTTGTCGCCTGCGCGTCAAGTTGAGATGGCATCATCTCGGCTGGACCTGCCTCAGGACTTTGTCGAGTCGCTGTCGCTTGTTGTGCCAGGGCGGTGTACGGAAACGCATTGGCAGACACCATGAGCGCGACGCTGGCAATGCGGGGGAATAAAATTTGCAGATTGAGGAAACGATGAACTCAGAACCAGCCATATATGAGCTCAATGATCAAACTTAGCCAGGCCGCGCGCGGCCATCTCGTCATGTTCGGTTTCTCGTTGGGAATTGCGGGATCATTCAGTCTTGGTTCACTGATTGCCAATCAAATTGATCCTGTTGCAGTGACGGTCGCCCGGTTTGTCCTGGCGGTGCCATTGATGGGAATGTTCGCGGCATTTTCTGTCGGGTTGAAATGGAAAGACGCGGCTCAACCATGGCGCTATGCGATCATCGGTGGACTCATGGCCGCCTATTTTGTGCTCATGTTTGAAGGGCTCAAGACCGCATCTCCTGTTTCGATTAGCGTCGTATTCACGCTCACACCCATCCTGTCCGGTATCGCTGGTTATGTCCTGTTGCGCCAGGTGATCGCGCCGCACAGCACATTTGCCCTCGCTCTCGGGGCGGCGGGTGCAGCCTGGGTCATATTTGGTGCCGACCTGGAATCGCTGCTGGCATTTCGTATGGGCACCGGTGAAGCGATATTCTTGATTGGCTGCATCTGTCATGGGCTCTCAACGCCATTGCAACGCCTCTTCAATCGTGGCGAATCACCAATTGTTTTCGTCCTTGGAACGATGATTGCCGGTGCGGTGCTGATGCTGATCTATGGACGGAAAGAAGTTGCCGCGATTGATTGGGTGTCTTTACCGGCGATCGTCTGGATGACAATTGGCTATCTCACCGTCGTTTCAACAGCACTCACCTTTGTCGCGGTCAATTATGCGGCGATGCGGCTGCCTTCCGCAAAAGTCATGGCGTATACATATCTCACGCCGAGTTGGGTCATTGTCTGGGAAGCCACTCTGGGACACGGGTTTCCCCGTTTTGCGGTCATCGCCGGTATTGCGGCGGCGGCGGCGGCCATGTTGATCTTGCTACGGCATGACACCGACTGACACAGACCGGCGTGTCAGTCCAGCATGTATGGGGGCAGAGCTGCGACCGCTTGTCGCAAGGATTCTCCCCAGGATGTGGAAATCATTTCAAAGTAACTGTCGTCGGGGGTAATTCGGCGACAAATCCCGGTGCGCAAGCTGCCTGTCCGGTAGATATGCATGTCTAACGGCAGACCAACCGAGAGATTGGCCTTTATCGTTGAATCAAAGCTCACCATGAGCAGTTTCGCGGCGTCTTCAAAACTCATGTCGGGATCAAAGGCGCGCACCAGAATCGGTCTTCCATACTTGGTTTCGCCGGTCTGGAAATAGGGCGTATCCTCGGCCGCCTCGGCAAAATTGCCTTCGGGATAGATCAGGAACAATCGCGGTTCCTCACCTTTCACCTGGCCACCAACAATGAGCGTGGCGGAAAACGGGCATTCTGCTTTGACGACGGTCTCCTGTGAATGACGGGCAATGACGTCACGCAGGACCGCGCCGATCAATTGTGCCACGGTAAACATTGAGGATGCGGTCAGAATAGTCCTGGCACTTTCCGCGTCCTGGTCTTTGGTGTGCTGGTCCAAAATACTGATCACCGACTGCGTCGTCGCCAAATTGCCCGCCGTGAGGATGGTGACCGACCGCTCACCGGGACTCTCCCAGACAAACAGCTTCTTGAAAGTACTGATATTGTCGACGCCGGCATTGGTCCGGGTGTCGGACATCAGCACCAATCCGCGCCGAAGTTTCAGCCCCACGCAATAGGTCAATGTCGCCGCGCCTCAATTGTGCGTCTGACCATCATTGCCTGACGCAGCAACTCCGGAGGCGAAACAGTCACCTCATCGTGAAGCCAGACATGAACTGCAGCCTGCCAATTCATTGCCGAAGACATCACTATTGCTGCACACAAATTTCAACGGACATGGCTTCACCGCCCCTGCCAAAACGCAGACCGGAGATGGGCGCGGCGTCACGATAATCAAGGCCAGTGGCGACACGTACATATCGCGCGTCAGGAGATACCCGATTGGAGACATCAAAGCCGACCCATCCCAGCGATTCAACATAAATCTCGGCCCAGGCGTGGCCAGCATATTGAGGTTGGTCGGCTGTGGCCATCAGGTATCCGGATACATAGCGGGCAGGAAATCGCAGATGGCGAGCGGCGCCGATGAAGATATGGGCATGGTCCTGACACACGCCATGGCCACGCTGCACCGCATCTTCGGCAGTGGTCTGGATATCAGTCGTACCGGTCTGGTAAACAACTGTGT
The DNA here is from genome assembly GCA_026709265.1 of Paracoccaceae bacterium. Lineage (GTDB taxonomy): Bacteria > Pseudomonadota > Alphaproteobacteria > Rhodobacterales > Rhodobacteraceae > JAPOXR01. The sequence goes on from JAPOTI010000122.1 coordinate 11,637, forward strand.
CAGCGACCCGTCGCGAGAGTTCGTGCAAACAGGCAATGGGTTCGGCCGCCGTCTCGCGCAGACCTCGCGTCAGACCGCGCAGTTCGGATCCTGCTCGGGTTAAATCGGTCGGTTGCTTGAAGTACCACAAGGGGACAAGGCCGCGATGTTTGCCGAGAACGCCCGAAGTGTCAGTGGTTTCGACGAAACCCTGACAACGAACCGTAATGGACTCGGCATGGGCGTCGATCGAAAGAAGTGTGACGGCATTGCGATAATGGTCGTTGAACTCCGCCTGAAACTCTCCTCCGGTCACTGACAATTCCCAATTCTCGACTCGCTGGCTTGGCGAATCCTTGGGTTTCAGACGGACCTGCTGAAGCCCGTAATCCGGCGTATCCTCAAACTCGTATGTCGTGGAATGTTCAATTGTCAGATGCACAAGATTACTCCCGGAAGCGATAGTCGCTCTCAATTTGTGTGCCGAGGCGCGCAGTATCGCGTAGAAAGTCAGAGATAAACTCATGCAGACCCTCTTCGAACACGCGTTCAATATTGCCATTCTCAAGCCGCGCGATCAATTGATCGGCATGATCATGAGAGGTCAGGCGAATCCCGTAAACTTTTTCGAGAAAGTGCATGTTGGTGGCAATCTTGCTTGTTGAAAACATCAGGCTGCGCGGCATTCTGCCGTCAAAGATAAGAAAATTCGCAATTCCCTTGGGACAGGGGTCTCCACGGTCAACAGTTCTATAGGCGCGCTGTCCGCCGACGGAACGAAGGATGGTTTCCCATTGAATATTGTCAAGATTGGAGCCGATTTGACTGATCGAGGGAAGCAGAACGTAATATTTCACATCGAGAATGCGTGCGGTGTTGTCAGCGCGTTCAAGAAATGTTCCAAGACGGCAAAAATCAAAGAGATCATTGCGCAACATTGAACCATGGGTTGCACCGCGAACCAGTTGCGATTGCTGGCGGATGGTTGACAACAACACGGGCAAATCGCGCGTGGAGACCGGGCGTTTGAGCGCCTGTTTAAGGTAAAGGAATGTATCGTTGATAGCGCCCCAGACTTCACCGGTAATCGCGGTGCGTACGCGACGTGCATTGCGGCGCGCGGTGGCAATAGACGACATGACAGAAGATGGATTGTTTGCGTCCCTGAGTAGAAAATCAATGACTTTACTGGCTTCGAGCTGCGTATAATGACGGTAATAGAGATCGTCCACGGCAGCGGTTTGCAATACACTCTGCCATTCTTCATTTTCACCGGTCCTGCGCGTGAGGCCGATCCGAAAACCGGTTTCGATGAGTCGCGCTGTGTTTTCGGATCTCTCGAGGTAACGAAACATCCAAAACAGGCCGTCAGCCGTTCTTCCGAGCATCGTCTAGTCTTCCAGCACCCATGTATCCTTGGTGCCTCCTCCCTGGCTGGAATTGACGACCAGTGAGCCGCGTTTCAGGGCAACCCGGGTCAGGCCACCAGGGGTGACGGTGATCTTGTCAGGTGATACCAGCACATAGGGCCTGAGATCGACATGACGGGGTGCAAGCCCCTTTTGTGTCAGGATAGGAACGGTGGACAAGGCGAGCGTGGGCTGGGCAATGTATTTTTTGGGACGGGCCTTGAGTTTGGCGGCGAATTTTGTGCGTTCCCGTCTTGAAGAAGCAGGGCCGACATGCATGCCATACCCGCCGGAACCATGAACTTCCTTCACCACCAATTCATCAAGATGTTCAAGCACATAGGCCAGTGCATCGGGTTCCGAGCAACGCCAGGTGGGCACATTCTTGAGGAGGGACTTTTCCCCGGTATAGAATTCGACGATTTCCGGCATATAGCTGTAAATCGCCTTGTCATCCGCGATTCCGGTCCCCGGTGCATTGGCAATGGTGATCCTCCCTGCCAAATAAATTCCCATGATCCCCGGCACGCCAAGCAGACTGTCAGGATTGAAGCTGAGGGGATCAAGGAAACTGTCATCGACGCGGCGATAGAGAACATCGATGGGTTTGTAGCCCTCGGTGGTCCGCATCGCGACCTTTCCATCGATAATCCTGAGATCACAGCCTTCAACCAATTCAACACCCATATGATCGGCCAGGAACGCATGTTCGAAATATGCCGAATTATGTAAACCAGGTGTGAGAACCGCGACGGTGCAGTCGTCATCGCAATCTGCGGGTGCGCTAGCAGCGAGTGAACGGCGCAGATTGATCGGGTAATCCTGCACCGGTTTGACCCGAATACGGCTGAACAGTTCCGGAAACATCTGCAGCATCGTTTCCCGATTCTCGAGCATATAGGAAACACCAGACGGTGTGCGGGCATTGTCTTCGAGAACAAAAAATTCATCCTGTGCGGTGCGAACGATGTCGATTCCGACAATATGCGTATAAATTTTCTTGGGTGGAGCCGCGCCGATCATTTGTGGAAGGAATGCGGGATTTGCAGCAACCAGTTCTATCGGAATGCGCCCGGCCCGCAGAATCTCCTGGCGATGGTAAATATCATGGAGAAAGGCATTGATTGCCCGTACGCGCTGTTCGATCCCGCGTGTCAGACGTGACCATTCCCACGCTGAGATGATTCGGGGCACAATGTCGAATGGAATCAGCCTTTCCTCGGCTTCGTGATCGCCATAGACATTAAAGGTAATCCCGGTGCGGCGAAAAAAATCCTCGGCGTCGCGCGATTTGCGCCGCAAATCGCTCAGGTTTTCTCCATCAAACCACGCGCGATAAGCCTGGTAAGACGGTAACGGACTGTTGCCAGTTCCCGTCATTTCATCGAAAACATGTTCCATTGCGACCATGGAATTTTTCCTATTATGAACCATTTGGGAAAGTCGAGAGGAAAGTGATCACAGATGGGGCGTCGATGCGGGAATATGTTTCTCACCGCTGTTGTGTGACAAGCCCCCATGAAATGATGAGCGCGGGGAGGTTCGCGTTCGTCCTCGTTGGTGACGCGTGAAGTCTTGACAGAGGTTGGCAGTCTGAGTATCCACCGCGCGTCCGTATGTCTTGAAACGGAACTGATGCCGCATCCCAAGAAGTCTGAAATGAGCGGGACGATCCAGTCACGGATCGCAACTGCAAAGGAAGAATTGAGGCCACAAGCCATTGCGCCGCATCCAGCCGAGGGTGCACAATTGGCGTGGCGAATGGCAATTGACCTTGTGGCGGGGATTGGCGTTGGCGCTGCAATTGGATATGGGCTTGGCAGTTTGATTGGTTACCTTCCAATCCTGCTTGCTGCATTCACATTACTGGGATTTGCCGCCGGGGTAAATCTGATGATGCGTTCAGCGCGTGAATTCAGGCGACAACAGGAGGAGCGGTCGTGCAACTGAGATGTATGCGAATTTGCGGATGAGGGGCAAGAGTGGCAGCTGAAGGTCAGGGGCTGGTCGTCAAACCGATGGATCAGTTTGTCATATCGCCGCTATTCGGCGAGGCGCAACTGTTGTGGTATACGCCCAGCAATGTGACATTATGGATGTTTTTGACGGTCATCGCAGTGGCCGCATTTTTTCTATTGGGGACAATGCGGCGTGCGGAGGTGCCAGGCCGCGGGCAGATGTTTGTCGAACTGGTTTACGGGTTTGTCAGGAATATGGTGGAGACCGTAGCCGGTCGTGATGCATTGAAGTTTTTTCCAATTATTCTCACGATTTTCATGTTCATCCTCTTGTCCAACCTGCTTGGTTTGATCCCGATGAGTTTCACGACCACCTCGCATATTGCGGTGACGGCAACTTTGGCCCTGACTGTATTCGTGTCGGTCACATTGTTGGGATTCTACAAACATCGGCTGGGCTTCTTGAAACTGTTCTGGATTTCTGCAGCACCGCTCCCCCTGCGTCCGGTTCTCGCGGTGATTGAAGTGATGTCTTATTTTGTCCGCCCCGTGAGTCATTCCATCAGGCTTGCCGGAAACATGATGGCAGGACATGCCATGATCAAGGTGTTTGCCGCTTTCGCCGGGATTCTGGGATTCGGTGCATTTGTCCCGATTGTCGCCATTTCGGCAATCTATGCATTGGAACTGCTCGTGGCAATTATTCAAGCATATGTCTTTACGATCCTGACATGTGTTTATCTTCGTGATGCGCTGCATCCGAGTCATTAGGATCAGATTTTCAAACCTCGTTAAGGAGTATTGAAGTGGAAGGCGATCTGTCGAATCTGGGAAATCTCATTGGTGCCGGCCTGGCCTGTATTGGCATGGGAGGGGCAGCGATTGGTGTTGGCAATGTTGCCGGGAATTATCTGTCGGGTGCCTTGCGCAATCCGTCAGCAGCTGCGTCGCAGACGGCCATGCTGTTCATTGGAATTGCGTTTGCAGAAGCATTCGGAATTTTCTCTTTCCTGGTTGCATTGCTTCTGATGTTCGCTCTGTGAGCATGCCAGCTCTCGGGTCATGGATATGCCGGGTATCGTGAATGAGTGACGTCAAGGTGGATTCCGCCGCCGGACAGCCGGGTATACCTCAACTTGATATCACGGCGTTCCCCAACCAGATTTTCTGGTTGATTATCTTCTTCGGGATTCTGTTTGTATTTATCAGCCGTGTGGCTCTGCCACGAATCGAGTCCATTCAGATTGCCCGGAAGGATCGCATTCGTGAGGATCTTGATGAAGCGGAGTGGGCTGCTGCCGAAAGCGAAACTCTGCGAGAGAAAACCCAGCAGACCCTGGCAGAAGCGCGATCGAAGGCAGAAGAGAGAGGTACCGAAGCACGGATGCGCATTCGTGAACTCCAAGAGGCCGAGACCGCACGTGTTGCGGGTGAAATCGCGGCAATGGGGAACGAATCAGAACATAAGATTGCTGCCATTCGTGCGGCTGCGCCCGCGCAGATCCAGGAAATCGTCTCGTCTTCGGTGCCGGATATCGTAGAACTCATACTCTCGTCCGGAACCACGAAAAGTGCCGAAGGGGCAGGGAGTGCGCGCGGATGACTTGCCGATTGGCCTTACTGATAATGATTGCAGCATCGCCCGGAATGGCGGCATCGGGCCCTTTTTTCTCGCTTTACAATACCGATCTTGTTGTCGCCATCGCACTTGTGATCTTTATCGGAATCATCATTTATTTCAAGGCACCACAATTTGCCGGAAAACTGATTGACGTCCAGATTGGGGAGATTCGCACCCAGATTGATCGCGCTGCATCCCTGCGCGCGGAGTCAGCCCAATCGCTCGAGGCAGCACGTCGCGAAGCGGAGGAATCAGTAAAACATGCGGAGCAAATTGTCGCTCAGGCCCGGGACGATGCGCACCTCCATATTGAGATGGCGGAAGCGCGAATCCGTGATGTTGGTGAGAGGCGGTTGGCGGCGGCACGCGAACAAGTGGAATCAGCTGAAAAAGCGGCCCTGCAAGCTGTCCGAAGCGAAGCGATCAACCAGGCAATAGAAATCGCTGGCAAGGAAATCGCGACGCGGCTGTCCGATAGTGACCACCGTCGCTTGAACGCACAGTCTCTCAATGAAATCCGTGAAAAGATCGGTTGACAGTTTGGTGCGCCTGATGCTGCGTCTGCGCAGTTGATGAGACTGACGATCACGATAATACAGTTGGCAGGCACGGCCTTCACATCGTCTGATGATCGGAATTGACGAGACTCGGGTCATGACGGACGGATTCCCATTCCAGCATGGCGCGCTTGACCGTAAGACCCCAACGATAGCCACCCAATTCCCCGGACTTGCGCAAGATCCTGTGGCAGGGAATTAGCCAACTGATGGGATTGCGCCCGATTGCTGTCCCGACAGCGCGACAGGCTTTGGGGACACCCGCATGTTGCGCAAGATCGGAGTAGGTACTGACTCTGCCGCCCGGTATATCCAGCAGAGCTTCCCAGACCTTGATGTGAAATGGTCCACCCATTACGTGCAATTGAATTGTCCCTTGCTGTGCAAGGGCAGAATTGACCCAGTCACGCACAAATTCTGGATCCTTTACCAGCTGGGCGCGAGGCCACTGTTGCGCGAGTCCGTTGAACGTTCTGTCATGACCGACTTCGTTGCCAAATGCGAGCCCACAAAGACCGCGTGCGGTACCCATCGCCAGCATGTCACCAAATGGGCTGTCAAACCAACCCCAGTTGATTCGCAACCCGGCACCGCCGCGTGCATATTCTCCAGGACTCATCGCTTCCCAACGCAACAGTAAATCATGGAGTCGTCCTGAACCTGACAGGCCGAGAGCGTTCGCGGTCTCGAGCAGATTGGCCTGGTTGCGCAACAGTTCTTTGGCACGGTTCAACTTGAGATACTGCTGATAACGTTGGGGTGAGACACCTGCCCAACGGGAAAAGACCCGTTGAAAATGCGCCGGGCTCATGTCCAGTTGCTGCGCCAATTCAGCCAGCGACATGTCCCTTCCTGCGGTGTCAATGATCTTGAGTGAACGGGCAATCACATTGTAATGATAGATTCTGTCATTTTTCGGGTTCATGGTATGTCCTTCCACCCGTCAGATGAATGGAACGTGTTACGATGTCGACCCGAATCATGCGCAATCAGCATTCCGATGGTGGCAGAGTCGCTGGCAACGACAAATGATGGGATCAAGAATCATGTATAACGGGCTTTCCTGGGGTCAGCCAAAGTGATGATATCGGAAAATTATCATCGGATTCACGAAGCTTTTTCCCGCTTTCAGACCCAGACGGACGCACCGCAGGGCGAGCTGCACCATGTGAACGCCTACACGTTACTGATTGCCGTCGTCATGTCGGCGCAGGCGACGGATGCGGGCGTCAACAAGGCGACTGAATCCTTGTTTCGTATCGTTGATTCCCCGCAGGCCATGCTGGCACTCGGTGAAGAGAAACTGATCGGGCATATCCGGACGATTGGGCTGTTCCGTACCAAGGCCCGCAACGTGATGAGATTGTCGCGCATCCTCATCGAGGAATATGATGGCCAGGTTCCTTCATCGCGGGCCGCCCTGCAGTCACTTCCCGGTGTCGGTCGAAAGACAGCCAACGTGGTTCTGAATATCTGGTTCAGTCATCCCGCACAGGCCGTCGACACCCATATTTTTCGTGTCGGCAACCGCAGCGGGCTGGTACCCGGAAAAAATGTAGAGGACGTTGAGCGTGCGATTGAAGACAATGTGCCGGTAGAGTTCCAGACCCATGCACATCACTGGTTGATCCTCCATGGTCGCTATGTCTGTAAAGCCCGCCGTCCCGATTGTGGGTCTTGCCTCATCAGTGATCTGTGCGACTTCAAGGACAAAACCATTGATTCGGCTCCAGCGTTGCCTGCATGAGCCGGAATCTCGATGTCGTTGGCATAGGTAATGCGCTGGTTGATATTCTGACTCATGTGGAAGAGGATTTTCTCGTATGCCATGGGATCGAGAAAGGGATCATGCAACTGGTGAACCTTGACCGCGCCGCGGAGCTTTATGGCCTCATTGAACACGCTGATCGTGCCTGTGGTGGTTCGGCGGCCAATACTGTTGCCAGCCTGGCAGGCATGGGAATGCGGACGGCCTTCATTGGCAAGACGAAGGAGGATGATCTCGGTCGCGTCTTTACCGCAGATTTTGCGCGCCTCAATGCCATATGTCCGACGCAGCCTGCGCCCGCCAGCGTTGGATTTGAGACCGGGCGGTGTACAATTTTGGTCACACCTGATGGCGAGAGGTCGATGAACACCTATCTTGGAGCCGCCGAGCATCTCGGACCGGATGATATCGATGAAGCGATGATCGAAAATTCCGACTGGGTTTATCTGGAAGGTTATCGTTTTGACGGCGCTGAGGGTCAGGAAGCTTTTCACAAGGCGGTTCACTCCTGCCGCCGCGCGGGTGTCAAGTCAGCTCTCACACTGTCTGATCCGTTTTGCGTGTTTCGCCATCGTGCGGGTTTTCTTGACCTGATCGAAGAGGGAATCGATCTGCTCTTTTGCAACCGCGCCGAATTGCTGGCAATGGCGCAAACGGACGATCTTGATTTGGCACTCAATGAAACTTCGGATCTGGTGGATATTGTCGCCTGCACGCTGGCCCAAGATGGCGCGATAGTGGCCCGCGGCAACCAACGCATGTCAGTTCCGGCATATGACGTGCAGCTTGTTGATGCCACCGGGGCGGGTGATCTGTTTGCAGCTGGCTTCCTGTTCGGCCTGATTCGCGACATGGATTTAACCCGTTGTGCGGAATTGGGTTGTGCCGCGGCAGCGGAAATTGTCAGTCAAATGTCGGCCCGCTGCGATGCCGATCTGATGACAAGATTCCGTGCATACGGGCTGATTTGAATGGAGGGGACAGGTCACGGGCGCTTGTCTCGAGGTCGGGTCGGGTTTGAAGACTCATATCCGTCCTGGGCGGGTGGGATTGAACAGTGAGATGAAAGTCGCAGAGGTCCGGCCTGACCGGCTTGTCAGCGCCAGAAGATGGGTTGCGCCGAAGGGGCGTTTATGGAAATCAGCAATCGATGGTTGTGAAGGAATGTGCGATGTCGATTTCTTATGATCAGGACAATATTTTCGCAAAAATTCTGCGTGGTGAACTGCCCTGCGACAAGGTCCTTGAAACAGACCATAGCCTGGCTTTCCGTGACATTGCGCCACTGGCACCGGATCATGTGCTGGTCATCCCCAAGGGGGCCTATATATGTTTTGAGCATTTCTCGAAAGAGGCTTCAGTCGAAGAAATGGCAGACTTTGTCCATTCTGTCGGTGAGGTTGTGCGGCTAATGGGCATTGACCCTGGTTCGGGTGGGGGAGGTTACCGCCTGATTTCAAATGCCGGTATGGATGGGGGACAGGAGGTCCCGCATTTCCATGTGCATGTTGTGGGCGGTCGTCGGCTCGGACCAATTCTGGCGGCAACAAACGCGTGAGGGAGAAACTGGGTATGGACTCTTCACATGATGCCCCGGAAGTCGAGTTCGTCACCAATCCCAAGGTCTCCTGTGACGGCGGTGGTGGCGCCCTCGGCCATCCGAAAGTCTGGTATGTCATTCCACGAGATCCGGGTTGGATCGAGTGCGGATACTGCGACAAGCGGTTTGTGTTCAAAGACTCGGCCGATGGTTGAAGCGCTGGCATGGCCACCGACTCAGCCGTGCATTTGACTGCCATGGAAAATTTCGGTCATGGCTGTCATCTGCAACTGATTGACGGTTCAGGATATGTCTTTCGGGCATTTTTCATGTCGGAACGGTCTCTGCCGGAAAGAAACCGCTATCGCAGCGATGGGGTGCCAGTCGGGGCCATTCACTTTTTTTGCAATATGCTGCTGCGCACCTTGCAGGATCGGGAAAAAGACAGGCCACCGACTCACGCAGCGGTGATCTTCGACCATCCCGGCAAGACCTTTCGCAACCGGATTTATAGTGAATACAAGGCCAATCGGCCGCCAGTGCCAGAAGATCTGGTGCCGCAATTGGCGATGTCGCGTGACGCCGTTCGTTCATTCAATTTTCCCTGCCTGGAACTGGAAGGTTATGAGGCGGACGATATCATCGCAACATTGGCGGCACGGGCGCGTGACCTTGGCGGTGAAGTCACCATTCTGTCATCCGACAAAGACTTGATGCAGCTGGTTGGTGGTGGTGTCACCATGTTCGATCCCATGAAATCAAAGGACATCGGTCGTAAAGAGGTGTACGAAAAGTTTTTTGTCGAACCCGAACAGGTTATCGACGTGCAGTCGCTGGCTGGCGACAGTACTGACAATGTACCGGGGGCTCCGGGAATCGGAATCAAGACGGCGGCACTGCTGATCCAGGAATTCGGCAACCTGGACGAGTTGCTCGAGCGATGCGAGGAGATCAGGCAGCCCAAACGGCGGCAATCCCTGATCGACAATGCCGATGCCATCCGATTGTCACGCAGACTGGTCACCTTGGCCGATGATGTCCCCATCGACATCAGTTTCAATGATCTCGAGGTCAGGTTGCCCGATGCCGAACAGTTGTTGAAGTTTTTGCAGCAACAGGAATTCAGGACCATTGTGCGGCGCGCCGCCGCGTATCTATCGGTTAATCCCCCGGAATCGGTCCCTCCGGATAACATGAATGCAACCGGGATCGAGATTGAGTTCGACGCTTACGAGTCAGTCACGTCGTTTGAGCGGTTGGAGCACTGGATTGCGTTGGCGCGGACTTATGGCCATGTTGCGGTTGACACGGAAACCGATGGTCTGGACGAAATGCAGGCCAATCTCGTTGGCGTGAGTCTGTCGGTTGGCCCCAATCGTGCCTGTTATATTCCTTTGCGCCATACTGAGGAGATGATGCTCCTCGATCAAGCAGATGGCATGCCGATCAGTCAACTTGATCCCGACGAAGCCCTCGCGCGCCTGAAACCGATGCTGGAAGATCCCTCGATCCTGAAAATCGGCCAGAATGTGAAATTCGATGCCAAGATTCTGGCACGTTATGGCATTCGCCTGGTACCCTTCGATGATACGATGTTGATGTCATATGCGCTGAATGCCGGGCTCCATGGCCATTCGATGGACGCGCTATCCAAACGTTATCTGGATTACCAACCGACACCGCTTAAAGATCTGATTGGGACCGGCAGATCACAAAAGAGTTTTGACCAGGTACCGATCAGGGAGGCTGTCAAATATGCCGCCGAGGATGCGGATATCACTTTTCGACTCTGGCAGAATTTACGCCCGAAAATGCACCGGGCAGCAGTGACACGCGTCTACGAGACAGAAGAGCGGCCACTCGTCAGTGTGTTACTTGACATGGAACGGGCAGGAATCAAGGTCGACCGGGGACAACTCTCACGCCTGTCGCAATCCTTTGCTGCACAAATTGGTGAACTCGAGGCGGCCATTCATTCGTTGGCGGGTGAGGAATTCAATGTGGCCAGCCCCAAACAATTGGGACAGATTCTGTTCGAAAAGCTCAAATTTCCCCATTCCAAACAGTTGAGCCGGGGAGGTTTTGCCACGGGGGCACCCATACTGGAAGCGCTGGCAGCAGACGGTTATGAATTACCGTCCCTCGTCCTCGAATATCGAAAAATCGCCAAGTTAAAATCGACTTATGCGGATTCACTGCTCGACAAGATTCATCCCGGGACAGGCCGCATTCACACGTCTTATCTGATTTCAGGTGCACTGACAGGTCGTCTCGCGTCAACAGATCCCAACCTCCAGAATATTCCGGTTCGAACAGAAGAGGGAAGGCGAATCCGCGAGGCTTTCATAGCTGAGGACGGCAACGTTCTCTTGTCGCTGGATTATAGTCAGATCGAATTGCGTATACTGGCCCATGTTGCCGACATTACTGCGTTGAAGGACGCCTTCCATCTGGGACACGACATCCATGCCATGACGGCTTCGCAAATATTTGGTGTCCCGATTGACGGAATGGACCCGATGATTCGTCGCCGTGCCAAGGCCATCAATTTTGGCGTGATTTACGGGATTTCGGGTTTTGGTCTGGCGCGTGATCTAAAGATTTCCAGATCGGAAGCCGACGAGTTCATCGACCGATATTTTGCCCAGTTTCCAGGGATTCGCAGTTATATGGACTCAACACTCGAGAGGGCACGGCGTGATCAGTTTGTCACGACGATTTTCGGCCGTAAGGTTCACACGCCTCATATCAATGAAAAACCCCCGCGGCGCGGCGCGGCAGAACGCAGTGCGATCAACGCACCGATTCAGGGGGCCGCCGCTGACATTATCCGCAGAGCCATGATACGGATTCCTGCTGCCATCGCTGGCATGCCCGCCAGGATGCTTTTGCAAGTGCATGATGAATTGCTGTTTGAGGTGCGTGAAGATGTCGTTGAGGATGTCATTCGGGTGGTCAGTGATGTGATGACCAATGCCGACCGTCCGGCGGCACAGATTTCCCCTAAACTCACCGTTGACGCTGGTTTCGCTGATAACTGGGCAGGCGCACATTAGCTTGAACTTCATAGGTTGATTTGATGACAATTGTCCCTGTTGGCCTATAAATACAAGGGTCTGGTGTTCAGTTTGGACTGACTCAACCTGTCATTGACATGGCCACATGCTTGTCTGGATCGATCTCCAGCAGTTCGAAGGCGCGGCCTTGCAGCTTGGTGGGTGTTGCCATCATGGTGAAGGTGTGGGCGGGATTGTTGTGGGTGGCGTGAACACGTTGAGGGTGAGGGTGGCAAGGTCAGCGTTGCCGTGCTGTGAACGGGTAGGCCATCCTGGGTCTGTTGGGTCTCGGCCTTGGCTTTGGCGCTGTCGGAGACTTATGCCGGTTCAACCGGTGAGGTTCGCTGAGTGCGGGCATCCTCTCTGTCGTCGTCTTCGAACAGGATGAGGGCGGATCCGCTGTATTGTCGGCAAAGACCTCCACCGCGACCGGGACAGTCGCGTCTCTCAACAGAGCGCGATGTCACATCATAAAGGATCAGCATGCCACCGCCGAGATGGCGGTTGGCCAAGCTCTTTTCAATCCATTTCTGGCACCTCAGAAGCCAGCCCAGCATGGCTAGCATCTCGTTGCCGGATACATATCACCCCGCCCCAGGGCCAGACTACTGGCCGCTGTGTCCGGCGAGAGCGTCCGCGCGGTGGCCAGTTTGGAGGGACCGGATCAGTGACGCGGGTGACAATCGCCGCAATCACCAGATCGCGCATCCGCTCCACCTTGCGCCCGAAAATGCGGACCATGTCCAGCGATCGCAATGTTCCGAGGCCCGCCGCCACATGGCCATGGGGCAGGATACGCCGGATGGTGACAGCTGCGTCGATTGACGGGAACATCACCCTGCCCTTGATGGCGGCGCGTATCGTATCAACGAGGGGTGGCGGTATCTTGGACAGATTGGTCAGCAACGCCGCTCAAACGAGTTTCAACACACTCCGGGACATCCCCGAGTATTGACGCTGAGGGGTATGCCGAATCCATACAGGGCAACATACATCCCGCACAGAATGACACACGCGCACGCAATAACCACATATTCTCAATGCGTTGTGTGAAACTCACGGCGGATTTCAGGAATGAAGTTCCGTCTAACCGATTTCTGCGGAGGGAATGAACGGAAAGAACGTGTTTTCTGACCAGAGTCCAAACCAGCTTTTGCCATCTCGGTCTTCATGGCAACAGATGTCGACAAGACGAAAGAAGCTCTTGCGGTCAATACGTGCTTCGAGATTGGCTCTCACCGTCACATAAGGTGACACTTCACCAGTTTGCGCTGCCCGCTCGACACGCACGGGTCGCATGGCAGAGGCGATCGCTTGCTCATCGACATTTGTCAGGAAAGTCACCGATTGGCCGCGGCCACAGCCCTTGATGTCAAAATCGATAGCGATAAAAGGCACATCCTCAACACAGATCCCGACCTTTTCCACGGGTGTGACCAAATAATACCGGTCGTTGTCTTTTCTGATGATCGATGAGAACAGTTTGACCAGCCTTTGCCTGCCGATAGGTGTGCCGAGATAATACCAGGTACCGTCGCGGGCGATTCGAATATCAAGCTGACCACAAAAAGGCGGGTTCCAAAGATGCACAGGCGCAGGTCCGCGCCGGGCAATCTTGCCAGCCGCGCTGGCGAGAGTGTCAACCGTCGGTCGCACAGACCGCGTGCCGTCGTCGCGTGGGTTCTTACTCATAAAGGCGTATGGTCACTGCGCTTAGGGCTTATTGCTTCTGAGGTCAAGAACTGTCAAGAGGAAGTTGGAAGTTTGCAAAATTGTTTGGCGACAGCATTCACAAGACAATAAATCGCTTGAAGGAGACCAGTCATTCCATCCCAAGAGACGTATATTCTTCTGCGTTCTCAATACGATACTTCGGAGGTAACTACTTGCCCCCGTTATCAGCTACCTTCGTAGAGGCAGTCAACGGCCTTTT
>JAPOTI010000126.1 GCA_026709265.1 Paracoccaceae bacterium
CCCCACCGAACCGGTTTGCGAACCTTCACCGCGGCCCTCCGGGATGGACGGGCCCTGACAATGGGATGCCGGGTTGATCATGCGTGATCCGATTGTCATCACGATCCAGCCGGGGGAGTCGTTGTCCAGGATGGCGGCGCAGCATGGCGTGCGCGTGGAGGATTTGCAGCGCTGGAACGCGATCAGGAATCCGGATCTGATCCGGATCGGTCAGGAGATTGTTGTCCACATCCCGCCGCCCACTCCCGAAACATCTCCGACAGCCACCCCGTTGCATTCGGAAAAGGGACAGACCCCGATTCGGTCCGCGCCACGGATCCTTCCGATTTCATCATCATCGGTGTCCTTGTCGGGGGTCTCCTCCTCCTTCTGTTGTGGGGGACGCGTCGCCAGATCCTTTCACCCCCGCGTGTATCCCCCACGCGCCCCTCACAACCTGTCCCCGCATCGCCGCCACCGGTCAATCATGGGGAACGTCGTGTCAGTGCTGAATTGAGTCGCCGCTACCGTGATTGGTTGTTGATCGACAACATCATGCTGCCATCGGGTCAGGGAACAACGCAAATCGACCATATTCTGATCGCGTCGGCCGTGATGTTCCTGATTGAGACAAAAGACATGAATAGCTGGGTGTTTGGACGCCCCGGTGACCGGCAATGGACGCAAACCACTGCGCCGCGTCGCGGGTCTCGGAAGACCGGGGGTGTGTCAAGGAGATTCTCTTTCTACAACCCGCTCTGGCAAAACGAGGGCCACGCCAGGGCCCTTGTGAAACTCGGGATCACCGACCGTTCGCGGTTGCGTCCTGTCGTTGTCTGTGTTGGCGACGCGGAGATGAAGACGCGGGATCAATTCCTGTCCTTTGACGAACACGAGGCGATGGCCGTGGACAAAAAGACCTGGCGGATGCGGGGTGTCATCTGTCTGGGTCTGGAAGAACTCCACGCCTCTATTGAATTTTCCATCCCCGCGGCGGCCGGTTCCCATTGGACAGATCAGGACAGGGCCGCCCTGGGTGTGGCCATCAGAGCGAAGGGCATTCCCATCACCGCCGAGTCGTCTGCCAGACATATTGAATTTGCCCGCGCGGCGCGGGACAGGGAGACACCTCGATTCCGACGACGACGGAAGCCACGCAGATCCCTATAGCGCGTCAATCTGGGTGAGAATTTACGACAAACAGGGTGAGAACCACTCCCATATCTCAAGGCCGCGGCCGATGCCGCTACTGGCACGGAGAGCATCAGGAGCACGGCGGGGTCCGACACACACAAGGCGATCCTGACAGAGGATCACCATGACGTGGGCGGGCGTGGGCCAGGGTGTTCTCACCTTCCGTGCCCGGCTCAAATCAGGACGCTTTGACAACGTCTGGGCCCAACTGACCCGCAGACGGCGACACGCCCACCTCTCGGCCAACGACAATCGCACGCCCCGCGCCAGGGCCGCCTGATGATTCGCCGAAAGCAACTGATCAGGAATCAATTGTGGTCCAAACCCAGCCATATGGGAATCACTCCCCCATCATCGAACATCTTGTGGATTTGGGGCTTCTCGCGTACAAAAGCGGGGTGATCTATCAAGTCACTGTCGCCGGGACTGCTGCCCTTGATCAATTGAACCAACCTCCAACAAAGAACCCGCATATTGGTTTTGACCTATCCCGCTAGCGTCGTCGCCTTCCGAAGACGATCCCGGTTGGAGTGCCGTCTTTTAGCGTGCACCGTGCTGCAGGGGGCGCATCTCATAAGGTGTGAGCAGGTACATGTCCTTGCCCATCGCAGGCCAGATCTCTATATGTCGTCCGACCCCGCGGGTTGGGACGGCATGGAGGACAGTAGTGATGGATAATGTTTTCGTCTATTGGGACAACTCGAACATCTTTCACGAGGCGCAGCGGCTCGCGGACGAGAGGAACGGCACACCTGGGGCATCCTATCGGGTGCGGATCCATTTCGACAACCTACTTCGGCTTGCGCATGCAGATCGGACGATGAAGATGGCGATCGCCGCGGGATCAATTCCGCCGCAGATGCAAAACCTGTGGAACCGTATGGAGAACGCGGGCGTGGAGGTCCAGCTGTTTGACCGCGGCGACTTCGGGCGGGGCGAGCAACAGGTTCCGGACGGCTGGTTGCAACAGCGCATGATGGAGAATGTCTTGCGGAACCCCGGCACCCCCGGCACAGCCGTGGTGCTGACCGGCGATGGGACTGGCTACAGTGCAGGGCGCGGGTTTCACACCACCCTCGAGCTCCTGCACAATTGGGGCTGGGGCATTGAGGTTCTATCCTGGCGGCATTCCTGCAAACGGCAAATGCGGGAATGGGCGGAAGCCAACGGTGTCTTCATTGCCCTGGATGACTACTATGAGGCTATCACATTCCTGGAACCCTCCCGATCTGGATACCCGCTCGATCCTGGCCGGCCGGTTGAAGATCTTGACCTGAAGGGACGACCGACAATGCAGCCACAGAGCAAGTCCTGATGTTGACTGCCCATGTCGAGGTTACAACGCGGTAGTGAGAGACCACCTCCCGAGGTCAATTGGAGAGCCCCACACTTTGCGGTACTCTCGCATGTCGATCATCCGCACCGAATGTGGCTTCATGGAGGAAGGTGCGCTCGAAGAGTTGTGGGAGAGCTATGAGCCGCAGGATCTGTGGGCGGCCAGCGACCAGCTGAAAGAGGTCATGGCCGGGGATTGTGCCGGCCCGGATGTCACCCCATAAGCGTTAACTTGTTTTCCAGTCACCATTGGTTCCTGATTTCTGAAAGTCC
>JAPOTI010000111.1 GCA_026709265.1 Paracoccaceae bacterium
AAGGGGGATTGACCCGCCAGGTCGTGGCCCTCACCGATGCTGTCGGACATCGGATCCGGTTTGGGGTTCTGCCGGGTCAGACCCATGATCTCAAGGCTGGACCTGAACTCCGGGACGATCTCACCTGTGAGATGTTGATGGGCGACAAGGCCTTTGACGCGGATGGGGTGCTGGAGACAGGGGCGGAACGCGGAGCCACGGCGGTGATCCCGCCGAAGTCAAACCGCAGCACGCCACGCGACTTTGACCGCGACGCCGATCAGGAACGGCATCGGATTGAGACTGTCTTCGCGACAATCAAGGAGGCCCACAGTCTCGCCACGCGTTCCGACAAGACCCGCGCAAGCTTCGCAGCCGGGATTGACCTGATGGCCGGCGTGGTGGCCGCACGATAATTGTCAACGGACCTTAACCGAAGTCTCAATTTTTGGCATGCTGGCAATTGGAATGACCTTTGTCATTCTGACGGCGGGGATTGACTTGTCTGTTGGTTCGACCCTGGCAGCCGCCGGTATAATAGGTGCTGCTATTGTTACTGGAGGCCAGACAGAGTTTTTTTCGACATCTCAAGCGCCACAGGTCTGGTGGGGTTGGGCGTTCCTGGCTGCACTTATTTTCGGCACGCTGGCGGGTGCCCTACAGGGAGTAGCGCCCGTGTTTGCCAATGTGCCCCCTTTTGTGGTCACGTTGGGGGGGGGGGCATGTCGCTGTTCCGAGGCATCACGCTTCTTGTGGGCGATGGAGGACCGATCAGCGGGTTTGAAGATTCCTATCGTTGGTGGGGCAGGGGCGATATCTTTGGCGTTCCAGTGCCTGTATTCCTCTTTGTTTCGGGCACACTGATCGCTTGGTACGTTCTCAACTACACGCGCTACGGGCGCAGCGTCTACGCCGTCGGAGCCAATGCCGAAGCTGCGCGTCTCTCCGGTATTAACGTCAAGTTCGTCATTGCAAGTGTCTACACGATCACTGGTTTTTGCGCCGGGATCGCAGGCTTTGTCCTTTCGGCACGACTGAACTCGGCCGAAGCTGTAGCAGGTGTTGGATTTGAGTTGCGCGTTATCGCATCGGCGGTGATCGGGGGCACCAGTCTGTTTGGTGGTATCGGCTCGATCTTTGGTACGGCGGCGGGGGCACTTTTGATTGGGGTTCTGCTCAACGGGTTGGTGATGTTGAACGTCAAGCCGTTTTGGCAACAAATCGTGATCGGCATTATCATCGTGGCGGCGGTTGCCTTTGACACTTACATTAAGTCGCGCAGCCGAAACGCCTAACCCATCTTTAACATTTTTTCGTTCGAAACAGTGATTTTTGGATTGCTGGCTCAACACCGGTTGAAAACTTTTCGGTGATTTCCGATTGTCGTGTCATTGTCTTTTCTTGACCCCTTGCGCGCGCCTGACACATCTTGAGAGTGGTGGTCCTGTTCATGCGTGCCACACAGACCGGCTGGTGCACAGTCGCCGGGCGGGCGACACGGTGCGCCAGGAGACGCTGCTCAATCTGGGGCGCAACTTTGCGGTGCCGCCGGAAAAGTGGCGATCGGTGTGTCGGCGGATTGATGAGGTGTTGCAGGGGGCGGGCTTGGCCTTCGGTCCGGTGGCGGATGCCGCAGTGGAGAGCGAAGCGCGGCGGATCGCCACCCAACTGCTGCGCAAACAGGGGACTCACCGGCGGCCGGTCAGGACGTCTGGGCGGAGGTGGACCTTGCATCGGCGGTCGACAGTGACAGTGTCTCGGTGGGTGTCGAGCCTGCCGCATTGGCGGCCCTGGAACAACGGCTGGATCTGTCGGCCCTGTTGCGGCAGCTGGGGTTCAAACGGCGGCCGCTCTGCTGTGCGTTGGGACACAGTGTCGGGCGGATGGTGAAGCCGGGTTCGGAGCGGATGACCCACCGTGGCCCAGCCGCTCCCGCGCGGTGGGCGCGCGTCTGGATGTCGATGTCAACACGGTCCGTGACAGGGCAGCAATTCCCGCTCATTCCGGTTTCAGCCCGTTTGGCGCGGCCATTTGGTGGATCGTTTGGGTCCGGCACAGCGTCTACAAACGCAGCGCTGTGAAGCGCTCCTTTATGATTGGGGTGGATGATCGCGCGTCAGCGGGACCGGACAGTGCAACCTGCACTGCCCCGTCCACGCATGCGTACAGATGCGTGACTTCCCGCGTTACAACCGAATTACGTATTCAGATTGTCCAACTCTACTTGGACGAAACGCAACTTTTTACGACAAACCCTGCTACTGGGGCTGAATCACCACAGGTCGGCATCAACCGTCTCCTGCATCACAACAATTGCCGTTTGACCCGCGTCATTGGCTCTGTCAGCTGCATTTGGTCAGGGCCAATGCGAAATCTGCAGACGAGCGAAGTTCAATTACGTCAGCTTTTCGATCAGAATTTCGATCACGATCGATCGCTGCCTGCATGCGGATGGTCCATTTTTTACCGCCCACATGTTCCTCAGCGATCGCCTTCAGTCCGACAACCGGACTGCCGTCCGGACTGGCATAGGCTGCCGGCGCAACAAAAATCTGGGCGTAACTGCTCACCCCCATGATTCCGTCCTGATGCCGGGCCGCCCGCAGGCGCGGG
>JAPOTI010000079.1 GCA_026709265.1 Paracoccaceae bacterium
GCCCCGTGAACAGCGCCTTGAGCGTGTCCACCAGCAGACTCTTGCCGAACCGCCGCGGTCGGGAGAGGAACCAGTGATCGCCCCGATCGATCAGGTCCCGGATCAGCGGGGTCTTGTCGACATAGTAGCTGTCGGTTTTGCGGAGCCGGGCAAAGTCCTGAATGCCGATGGGCAGGCGTTGACGGGTCATGGAGCCAGCCTCCTGTGATCAATCTTGCCCGCGGGAGTCCAAACGGGCAATGATAGGCCCATCGCGGGACAGTCTCCTGCCTCTTTACGCTGCCTGTTTGTCTTTAGCCAGTTCATGACGTTTCCGGCGTGGATCCATGCCGCAGGTCCGGCATGATCCGACGCCCCGGGAGTTGGCCCGATGGCATGCCTGTGGTTTGATTTGACAACAGACACTTCTGTTGTCATCATAACATTTGAATATCCGCTGCAGCTCGGTGCGTTCAGAGGCTGTTGATTGATGTTGGAATTCCAACACCCGTCGCTTGCAAATCAACTGTTGTGCCATGGGAAATGTCAATTCGCGCCGGAAACGCATTCTTTCGCGCCGGAAATTCATTCTATAGAGTGCCACAACTTCCTTTGGTGCAATCTGACCGCTTTCCGTAGTTTTTTGAATAACAACAACTTATCTGGCTAAATCTCTCAACTGGCGTTGGCCAGCACCCAATTCACAGTGGGACTCATGGGGTTAAAATGTGACCGCTGCGGTGCGGCACAATGAGGAAGGTCAATCGGTTACACAGGTTTCCGAAGCTGGATCACCACAAGGCTTGCTCCGAGTTTCAGACCTGGACACGATCCAAGTTAATTGTCAATTGGTGTCCGGCGTATTAAGCAGGAATATGGACTGGAAGAGAATTCAGTCCAGGAATGTGCTGTTCGTTTGATTTCTCTGTGAAGAGGGGGAGTGCAGACCATGCTCGTCAAACAGATACTCGACTCAAAGCCAAGCGGACGTGTTCTCACGATCGAGTCTCGAATGGCTGTGCAGGATGCGGCAGAAATCCTGTCCAAGAATCGCGTGGGTGCTCTGGTCATCATATCGCGAGACGGGATGCCAGACGGTGTGATTTCTGAGCGTGATATTGTTCGCGAGATTGGACGTCTTGGCGAGGTTGTCCTGCGGAGTGAGGTTGGATCGATAATGAGCTCTGAAGTCGTCATCTGTACACCCGGTGATACGGCTGACCATGTCTTGCGAACGATGACCGAAGGGCGTTTCAGGCATTTACCGGTTATTGAAAACAATCGGATGATCGGTGTCATATCCATTGGTGATGTGGTCAAGGCACGGCTGGAGGAGTTGAATCTGGAACGTGATGCCTTGGAGGGCATGATTGCAGGATACTGACATTCTGATTCGACAGGGACGCAAAAGTGATTTGTCAGTGCACATCGGCGGCACCCTGCACCTGATGAGCCGACTTTGGATCCGGATGGATTTTCCGGCGCAAAACGGAGTTACGCGATGACGGTCGCCCTGTATCCCGGGACCTTTGATCCCGTGACCTACGGACATATCGATATCTTTCGTCGTGCGGCAGCGCTGGTTGACCGGTTGATCGTCGGCATTGCCGTCAATGCCGATAAGGATCCGCTTTTCAGTTTCGAAGAGCGGGTTGCCATGGTCAACGAAGCCGCTCATCTGGTCAACCGTGATGTCGCGATTGAAGTCACTGCACATCCGTTTGATAACCTTCTGGTTGACTGTGCCACCGGGGTCGGTGCCAGACTCATCATCCGTGGGTTACGGGCGGTTTCAGATTTTGAATTTGAATATCAGATGGTGGGAATGAACCGTGCCTTGAATGCCGAGATTGAAACGGTGTTTCTGATGGCGGATGCACGATGCCAGTCAATTTCATCCAAACTGGTCAAGGAAATCTCGCGGCTTGGTGGCGATGTCTCAAATTTCGTGCCCGACTTCGTCGCCGATGCATTGTATAGAAAGCACCATATAAGCGGCAGCATGACCCAGTGACCCTTGCTGCCAAGGCATTAACACCGTTTAGGAATTGTTCATGAAAAAACTGTTGGCTTTTCTGACAGCCACTGCGTCTGTTTCGGGAGCAGCATATAGCGATAATATTCTTGTCATCGAGGTGGCTGGTGAGTCGCGTGGCAAGGTAGAGATTGCGTTATTTTCCGATGTCGCTCCGCAACATGTTGAGCGCATCACGACGCTGGCGACCGCAGGTGAATATGACGGAGTCGTGTTTCATCGGGTGATTGATGGTTTTATGGCGCAGACGGGCGATGTTCGTTTTGGTGACTGGACCAATGATGGCGTCAATCCGCGTGTCGGGACAGGTGGGTCGGACTTGCCAGATTTACCAGCTGAGTTTTCCGAGATCCCTTTCACCAAGGGAACAGTCGGTATGGCAAGGACACAGGATCCGAACAGTGCAAACTCACAGTTTTTTATCATGTTTGAGGACGCACCGCATCTGAATGGTCAATATACCGTTGTAGGTCAAGTGACCTCCGGGCAGGACGTTGTTGACGCGATCAAGAAAGGACCACCGCCTAACGGGATGATTTCGGAAAATCCCGGCTACATGGAGCGGGTCGAGGTCCGTCAGGCGAATTGATGCGTTTGATTTGGCCCTTTCTTGCCATTGCGCAGGCACTTGTGCTGAGCGTCGCGGCGCATGCAATACCGCGAGAATGGACAATCGAGTGGCCCAATACAGACTTCAGTCAACTCACTGTTGATGCAGGTGAAATCATCTCTGGCGGGGTTCCAAAGGATGGAATTCCGGCAATCTCCGGCCCGCAGATCATATCCGCATCTGAGGAGAATCGCCTGGCGGAGCGTGAGCCGGTCATTGCCGTTGAGATCAACGATAGCTGGCGGGCTTATCCGATTCGTTACTTGCTCTGGCATGAAATCGTCAATGATCAGTTGAGTGGCACGCCAATTGCCGTCACCTATTGTCCGCTGTGCAATTCCGCCGTGGTGTTTGACCGACGGGTTGACGGCGAATTGCGCAGTTTCGGCGTCACGGGCAAACTCCGTTTCTCTGACATGATCATGTATGATCGTGAAACCGAGAGCTGGTGGCAACAGGCTGTTGGTGAAGGGATTGCCGGTGTCCATGCGGGTGACTCGCTGACCGTTTTACCAGCTCTGACGATGGGTTGGAAAGACTATCTCGAGACGGCGGGGAGTGCGGCAGAGGTGATCGCTGAGCCGCGTTATCCGCGCCCTTATGGCGCCAATCCCTATGTCGGATATGACACGTCTGACCGACCGTTCCTCTATATCGGTGAGAATCCTCCGCACGATATTCATCCGCTCGCACGGGTGGTACGAGTTGGCGACAAGGCCTGGCCACTTGAGCGGCTGCAGAATGGACAAATCGTGACCGAGGCGGGTTATCACCTGGATTGGCAGGAAGGTCAGCGCTCCCCGCTCGATACACGGGATCTTCAATTGGGGCGGGAAATCGGGACTGTCCGTGTCCGGCATGCCGGGACTGACGAACTTGCAGCCCACGATATTCTTTTTGCCTTCGCCTTTCACGCATTTTTCCCCGAAGGTGAGTGGATGCTCGGCGAGTAGGAACCCCGACACGCCATGAAGCATGGGGAAGTGAAATCGGGCGACAGGGGGCACAACACCGGACGAGTCCATGAATCCCGGAACGACCAGAAGGTCCCATCACAGATCCGTCACGAGTGCCCGGTGAATCGTCTCACTCGCAGGAACGTCCACACTTTCGTCACCCAAGGATTCATTGAGACAAAGACACTCAACCCTGATAGCGACATTCCGTTTCAATTGTCACGGGGAACCCGCGTTCAGGAGCTGTTTACCCGTTTGACCCGCGTACCTCCAGCAGGTTGCGCGCCGCGCGCCCACAGACTCCCGCAGCCAGATGGACGGGCTCTTGACGGTAATGGTCTCTGTTCGCATAGCCCCGCGCCCGCATCTGGGTGAACGCCGTCTCGAGCGCAGTGGCGGCACCATCTGCGCTTGCAGCCATCTTGAACTCGAGGATGAATGCCTGCCCACCGGTCCGTACCACCATGTCGGTTCGCCCATGACCGCAGGCCTCCTCGGTGTGGTGGCCGCACGATAATTGTCAACGGGCCTTACACGCAGATTTTTGGTCATGTTGTGTAGAGTGTCAACTTGGGTGAGAGGTGCACGGCAATCAGATGCGAGTCCATTCGACGCTGTGACATGTGGCTTTTGCCGCAGGTTGGTGGTGATGGCCAGCGGATTTTGGGAAGCGTTGGTGCCACTGGCGGTATGCCCGCCAGCGGGGTTTATGGCACAGCGATCTCAGTCGATGGTGGTGTTATTGGCTGTTGCGTATGGGGCGAGTCGTCTAACCTTGCATTGCCATTGGTGCGTGTCCTTGCGGCGGGGACTTTCGGCGTTCATCTCGAGGATCACGGCTGTGTGGACCAAGCGACCTGTCGCGGCGACAGCGGTGGTGTCATCGGGGAACAATGTGCCCCCTCCTGCGCTGACAGGCGGGTTGGCGGTGATCATCAGTGAGCGTGGCTCAACTCAGACCGCGCGATCCCCGTTCGAACAGGACGATCGTTTCTGCCTTATCCTAGCTCAAATCACTGAAATCGTCATGAATCAGCAGGGGGAACGTGTCCTGTGATGTGCGCAGGCGTTCGCGTTCCCAGATGCTGTACCGGGACCCGCTGTGCTATTTTTGACATACCCTCCGTCCGATGCAGCGGTGTCTGGATTGTCATCCTATAACGCTGTTGGTCTGTGACTCGCCGACCGTCTGGATCGTCTCACGCCTGGCCATGCGGGCAATGTATCGTTGGCGTGGGATGTGGAGGAGTAATCAGCCAAGTTCGGCAAGGGTTGGGGTATCATCGGCGTAGACGGATGAAAGACGATCGCTTGGTTATCTGTGTCGGCCTCGCTGACCGATCACCCAGGATCATCTCAAGGGCGACCTGCCGCCGGAAGGACGAGAAGCGTACTGTATAGGATCACAGAAATGGCCGTCTGGTGACAACAAACTCAATACCGCTGTTTTGTCATCTCCTGATCGTCCATGTGACGAAGGGTGGGAATCGTCTTTGCGTACGACAGAGTTCAGTCTAAGCCCATATCAGTCAAAAGGTGTCGGTGTCTTCTGCCAGTCGAGGAGATCGTCATTGTCGTTTGTCTTTGGTGGTTCGGGTTTGAACCTGGGTTGCGGTTCTGGCATAACTGGTGTCGGTCCCGCCCCTTCCGCGATAAGTTGTGATGCACGATTGCCAAGATCATTCAACCATTCCGGGCGGTGGACATCCGTCAGGGCGCGCCCCAGTTTTGCGGCTTCTGCTCCGAGTCGGGACACAGTCTCGACGAGACTGTGTCGAATTGCTGGATCCAGCGTTGACAGGGCGCGTTGCAGTGCATCCGGATCCTCTTCGGCGGCGGTCAGTATGTCGTAAAGATCCCGTGACACGAATTTTCTTCTTGCACCCATACGAAAGAACAGTTTTTTCGCCAGGACCTCGGCCGTGGGTTCCAGCCGGATCCCCCAGAGCGCATCCCGGTCGGCGTCGTTCTCGGAAGGAATGATGTCCGGGAGCAACGGCGGTGCGGTGGCGATGCTGAATTCACCTTCACGAAAACGCCCGTTGATTCCCGGATTGACTGCGGGGATGAATCTGACGGCGTCAATGAAGTTTGCTGTCAGCAATTCCGGGATTTTGTCAGCATGGCGGTCGAAGACATCACGCGGCAGACAGAGATCGACATCCGTACTTCGTCGATGGTTTCCCCACCGCGCCGCAAGTGCCGTGCCTCCACCAAGGATCAGGGCATCCCCGTCACCGGTCCGATCCAGAAGGCTAAACAATGGCGGCGCGGCACGCGCCAGGATCTCGGATGCGGGCGGGCTAATCGTGTAATCTGTCATCCCTGGGAGTCGTCCAGCGGCCAGAATTCGCCATCTTTGTGTCGATGCGGCCAGAAACCACCGCATCTGATTGCCGGTAGGGGGCGGTCCGAAGGCCAGGTTTCGGGCTTTTCAGCCCACTGGTTCAGCCACCATGAGAGGGCCCCCACCCGGGTGCCAGATTGCAGGACTCCGCGGGCAATATCACGAATACTCAGTCCACTCTCGATACGCATCAGCGGATAATCCGTCTCATCCGCCCCGGTCAGCATCTCGTAGAAGAGTGACCGTTCGGTATCGGTCTGCGCTCCCTTTGTGAAGATCCGGAATACGTCCGCACCGGACAGTTTCGGGGTGTATCCGGCGAGATAGCACGCCGACATCCAATCCAGAAAATGATGTTGGGGATCAGGGTCTCGCAGCCGTTTACGCGCGGCGGCGGAATCAAACCAGGCCAGTGGCATCGGGGGATAGGATTCTTGCCGTTCAAGCGGTGTAGTGAGTGGGTCGGGCGCATCAGTTCCGTAACGCCAGTGCCAGCGGGCAAAGATATCCTCTCGTGTGGGCGGGCGGTCCGCGCGTTCAGTTCCTTTGGTTATTTCCAGGCGGACGATTTCGGCTTTTACCGCACTCTCATCCAGTGGAGACAAGGGAGCGGCCAATTCCTCGAGCCACTCAAGGGGTGTCAGAAAAACCGGAATCCCGCGTTGTTCGCAATCTTTTTTCATCCGCCACACCCAGTCCGGATATGTGACAGGAACTGTGTCCGGTCGAACCTGCGCTGGCATCAGATCATCCTTCTCCCTTGATACGTCTGAACCGGCCCTCTGATGTAATACCCCGAAGGACAGGATTCAATGAATGCTCACCCTGATCACCGCCTGCCAAAAGGGTCAGATGGTTTCTGCCAATCGAGGAGATCGTCATTACCCGCCACGTTATCCATGATCACTGGGCTGATAAAGATGAATTGACAGACCGCGTGATATTGTACCAGCCCTTCGATAAAACGCATCATGCCGTATTCTGTCAATTATTCTTCGTCAGCCCCATCACATGCGCACCAAGCCCAACCGATCCTACATCTCCTATATCTCCGAATTACAAATCAATAACTCAAGAAGGCGGTTGTTGTCGGCCCCCAAATATTCTGTGGATAACTTGTGGATTCCGCTGACATGCGCTTGCGCAGGGCTTCTTCTTTTGTGCAGTTCCTGAAGTGGCGGCGCGGGACGAGAGTCCCGCAGGGTGTGTTGGAGCAAAACAATCTTGGATTCCGGGTCCGACCACACGCCGGGCGACACCCATTGAAGCGCGGCTTGCCGGATCCTGAATGAAGGCTGGGGTCATCGAGTCGGATCATCAATGAGACGGGGGGCGGAAGACGATGATCCGATGATCAGCCGACATGGATGTCAGCCAGAAAGGCTCGACATTGATAGGATATGTGCGTCGGCACGGTGCCGCATGATGTGTTCGGTTGTGCCGCGTACACCGCAAGCTGCGGTTAGAAGCGCCTCGACTGCATTATGTATGACAGACTTTTTTTATTTCCTGATGAAATGCAGATGGGGCTCTCTCCACGGTTTGCAAGACTCTCTCAGCAGGGGTCTTTCTTCTCCGATAAGAGGATCCAAACCGTCGCCGTCTTCAGTTAACGGGTGCGTCCATCTACGGATTCCAGTCCCTTCGAGGATATCCAGTTCAACCCATCTTTTCTGACTTGCACGGAGGGTTAGAGAATCTTGTATATCGGGATTGGCTTTTTTCGGCAAAAATGACTCTGCAATGGCCTTGGTGGGCAAACGATAAGGAGGTTTCCACAAACTGTGGGGTGTCAGATGAACTGATGGCGTGTCGTCGGGTTGCAAGGCCCGGCAGCCTGAGAGGTGAGCCAACCACTGTTTCTGCACACCCAGCGCCGGTCGTCGTGAGCGACAGTTGACGCGCTATACGCGTGGGTCAGCGGCAGACAGAGTCAGGTGATCGCACTGTGAAATGTGGGGGTTCCCGGCGTCGTGTTGAACCTGTCGTATTGGTCGTGGCACCGCTGCTGGCAACGATTGGATGAGGTTTTTCGTTCAGATGTTCAAATTGGGTGTCAATATTGGCGCGTTTATAAACGGCCACAATTGAGTGCGACGATATTCACCCACTTGCGATGGGGTAAATCATGGCGTGGCGTTTACGTCCGACCGACAAGATAACCTGATCTTGGAGATCACGGGCTGTCAGATTCATGGCGTTGTCGGTGACAGGCGTGTTATTCAATCGCACCGCGTTGGATGCGATCAGTCGTCGTGCCTCCTTGCCTGATGGTGCAAGTCCGCTGCGGGTCAAGGCGTGTATGATGGATAAACCTTGCGCAATCTCATCCTGAGTGACCTTGAGTTGGGGCAGGGCACTCGTGTTCTCAGATGATGAATATCGATCACCGACGGCAAACAGCGACTCGGCCGTACGTCGTGCATCTTGTGTCGCCTCAATGCCATGCGCAAGTTCAGTGACTTTGTCAGCGAGAAGGGATTTGGACCTGTTGATGTCATTGTCTTGCGCCGCGCCAAGACGTTTGCATTCATCCGCGTCCAGTTCAGTAAACAGTGCCAAAAAACGGCTGACATCGGCATCCGCAGTATTGCGCCAGAACTGCCAAAACTCATAGGGTGAGAGCAGGTCTGAATTCAGCCAGACAGCACCTTGTGCAGTTTTACCCATTTTTTGGCCGGCGGCGGTTGTCAGGAGCGGAGATGTCAAGCCAAAAACATCACCGGACTCGACGCGTCGGACCAGGTCGACACCATTGACGATATTACCCCATTGGTCTGAACCACCCATCTGAAGAGAACAGTCATATTTTTGATGCAAAACCAGGAAGTCATAGGATTGCAACAACATGTAATTGAATTCGAGAAATGACAGCGACTGCTCCCGCTCGAGTCGCGACTTGACCGAGTCGAATGCCAGCATACGGTTGACCGAAAAATGCCGCCCAATGTCGCGCAGAAAAGAAAGATAGTTCAAATTGTCGAGCCATTCGGCATTGTTCAGCATGATGGCGTCGGTGGGTCCGTCACCGAACTGCAGGTAACGTTCAAATATCTTGCGGATTCCCGCGATATTCGCTTCGATTTCGTCCGGTTCCATCAAGGGCCGTTCGCTCGCCCGGAACGAGGGGTCACCAATCTTGGTGGTGCCCCCGCCCATCAGGACAATCGGCTTATGACCTGTTTTTTGTAGCCAACGCAGCATCATGATCTGTATGAGACTGCCAACATGCAGCGATTTGGCTGTGGCATCAAAGCCGGTATAGGCGGCACGTGGCTCACCACCGAAGTGATGGTCCAATCCTGTCAGATCGGTGCAGTCATCAAGAAATCCACGCGTGAGCATCTCGCTAAGGAAACTGGAGTGAGGTTGAAATGTCATTTCAGACGGGTTCCACAAAGATCGGTGCCACGCATATATCAAGCGGCTTCAATTGGGAATTGTAATGATGGAAGGCGATTTCAACCAGGTCATCGGCTGTATGTCCGGCACCTCGCTGGACGGAGTCGATGTTGCAGCACTTGTCACCAATGGAGTCGAAGTGCATGAGTTTGGGCCCAGCGTGTTTCAGGCTTATACGGAATGTCAGCGAGAGACGATTCGTGCGGCCCTCGGCAGTTGGCCCGGGTCTCGATCCGCACAGGAAGCAAGCTTGGTCGTTACGCAAGTTCATCTTGACGCGATCAATGGATTGTCAATTGATTGTCCGGTTGGGTTTCATGGCCAGACACTGAATCATGATCCCGCCCATGGTAGGACCCATCAGACGGGTTCCCCGGCGCGATTGGCGGAGCAACTGGGACAATCCGTGGTTGGCGACTTTAGAGCGGCTGATATGGAAGCGGGCGGTGAAGGCGCACCACTGGCGCCTTTTTACCACTTCGCCTTGGCAAAGCATCTTCGTATCACCTGCCCTGTTCTATTTCTCAACTTGGGCGGCGTTGCCAATGTCAGCTGGATTGACCCGACATGCACGGCCCCCGAATCGGGCGCGGCGGTACTGGCGTTTGATACCGGACCTGCCAACGCGCCGATCAATGACCTCGTTCACGAGAGGGTGGGGTTGCCCTTCGATACGAACGGGGAATTGGCCGCTCGGGGTGACATCTGCAGTGCTGTCTTGCAGGACTTTCTCAGAAATCCTTATTTTGATCGCCAACCGCCCAAATCCCTTGATCGCGATACATTTGCCATGCTCTTGCGCATGGTCGGGGACCTCGATGTGAGCGATGCCGCGGCCACGCTCACAGCCTGCGCCGCCCATGCCATAGCGGCGGGCTTCAGACATCTTCCTCGTGACGTATCGCTTATCGTTGCCTGCGGCGGCGGGCGAAAGAATCGGACCCTGATGAAAATGATTGCCGATCAATTGACCGTCGCGCTAACCGATATCGACTCCTTAGGTGTTGATGGTGATATGCTGGAGGCCCAAGCGTTCGGTTATCTTGCGGTCCGCTGTATGCGCCACCTCCCCACTTCATCGCCTTCGACCACCGGTTGTCGTTACCCCGTATGCGGGGGAGTCATCTATCGCTGACGTCAAGGAGCAAACGCGGCCATATGTCGAAATCAATCTGGTGAATATCCTCAGATCCAACCCGAAGCTCTGTCAGATTTCTGACTGTAGCCTTAGATCTTGGAATCGGTTCGCACGCCATAGAGTTCCATTCTGTGCCCTTGCAGTTCAAATCCGAGCCGGCGGGCAATGCGTATTTGAAGTTCCTCGATTTCGGGATCAAAAAACTCGATGACCTGACCGGATTTGATGTCAATCAGGTGATCATGATGCTCACGCTCGGCATCTTCATAACGAGAAATGCCGTCACCAAAATCATGTTTGTCAATGAGTCCCACCTCTTCGAGCAGTTTGACGGTACGGTAGACGGTGGCAATCGAGACTTGGGGATCATAAACCAGTGCGCGTTGGTGAAGTTCAGCCACATTCGGGTGATCACAGGAATCGCCAAGTGCACGGACCACAGCACGTCGCTGTCCGGTCAGGCGGATTCCGATCTTCCGGCATCGTTGCTGCAAACTATTCGCCATCACCCAGTCTGCGATGTGCATTTGTTCTGAGACTCATACGATAGAATCTTGAAAAACAATAATTTTTCCATGTCATACTGTGCTTGTCCGAGCTGTTCATAGGATGTGCCAACATCGTTTTGGCTGAAAGGCAACATGGTGACCTCGCAACCTGAGGTCCGTGAACATACAAGGAATCGACGAAGTTGAAAAACTGTTG
The DNA here is from genome assembly GCA_026709265.1 of Paracoccaceae bacterium. Lineage (GTDB taxonomy): Bacteria > Pseudomonadota > Alphaproteobacteria > Rhodobacterales > Rhodobacteraceae > JAPOXR01. The sequence goes on from JAPOTI010000079.1 coordinate 11,173, forward strand.
GTCGGTTTGCCCAGGCCACCTGCGTGATTCCTGGCACTGTCCATTTCAGTGAGTCGGGAATCTTGTGCACCATTAAATTTGGCCCTCACTCTCGATTCAATGGATAAAGAATATTGCAGTCTGCCAACAACTCAAGTTCCACAAAAAGTCGCTGCGACACGCTGTGTCTCGGTTGGGGGTACCTGGAATGCGCGATATTCAGGAATGTCATCAAATGGTCGCTGGATCGCGGCGAATAGATTGTTGAAATACCCCAAATCACCATTGACGGCGTGCTCAATTGCCGTTTCAATTTGGTGATTGCGGGGAATGATTGCCGGGTTGCAACCCCGCATTAATTTGACGCGGTCAGACGCCGCACCTGCTTCCTGACTGATTCGTGATTTCCATTTTTCAAGCCAGTTTTGTACATTGTCCTGTCGCGCAAAGAGTGACAGGAAGCTGTCGTAACCCACCGTGTCATCAATACAATCGGCCAAACGACGAAATGCGAGGGTGAAATCGGCCTCCGATTCATCAAGGAGGACAAGAAACTCATTATAGTACTGCTCGTCGCCTTTGCGTGGCTGCGAGATTCCAATTTTGGCACAGAATTGTTGATGCCAACAGCAGTGGAGGGTTTCATTGAATCGTGACAAAGCCTGTTTGGCTTGCTCGATCGCGTGTTCTCTGTCTGAGTCAATCAAGGGCAAGAGCGAGTTTGCCAGTTGGACCAGATTCCATTCGGCGATGGCAGGTTGGCGGTTGAATGCATAGCGCCCGCTGCTGTCAATTGAGCTAAAGACCTTGGTGAGTTTGGTTTCGTCGAGAAATGCACAGGGCCCAAAGTCAATTGTCTCGCAAGCGACCGACATATTGTCAGTATTCATTACGCCATGGATGAACCCAACCCGCATCCAGTCGACAATCAATTTTGCCTGTCCCGTACCAACATAACGCAGCAAAGCCAAAGCGGGATTCTCATTTTCACCAACTGCGAGCTTGAGGCGACCGAGGACATGATCCAGCAGAAGCTCGAGCCCCTCGATATCCCGCTGGGAAGCGAAATATTCAAAGGTGCCAACGCGAACATGAGATGTTGCGACGCGGGTCAGGACCGCCCCGGGAAGCCGGGTTTCGCGATAGATATCCTCTCCGGTAAATACCGCATAGAGGGACCGTGTCGTTTTAATTCCCAATGCATGCATGGCTTCGCTAACGAGAAACTCACGCAAAACGGGTCCGATCCAGGCTCGCCCATCACCGCCGCGTGAAAAAATCGTTCGCCCTGAACCTTTCAGTTGAATCTCATGCTGCTGCCCACAGTGATCAATGATCTCTCCCAAAAGGTGGGCCCGCCCGTCGCCAAGTCGTGGTACCCAGTTGCCGAACTGATGCCCGGCATAGGCCATGGACAAAGGCGCTGTGCCATGCGGAATTCGGTTTCCGGAAAAGATACCAACGGCTTCAGACGAGGTCAGGTGCGCAAGATCAAGACCGAGATCCCCGGCGAGTGAGAAATTGGCAGCAGCCAATGCCGGGCTTTTCACTGGAATCGGATGGTGAAGCGAATAGAAACGCGCTGGCAGAGACGCGTAGACACGGGAGAGTTTCAACCAGTTCGCAGGTTGTGGCGGGGTGTTCACAAAAGTCCAATCCGTTCAGTCAGCAGGTTGAAATATCCATCATCATCGACTGTGCTGATAAATTTCGCGTTTGCGGGACGGTTTGTGACGTTCCACCAGTCGACGACCGTCATGCCCATGGTCAGTTCAGATTCCGTTTCAATTTCAACATTGACCATTTTGCCGGAAAAGAGGTCTGGTTGCAGTAAATAGGCAATTACACAGGGATCATGCAAAGGCGCCCCCGCAGTTCCATACTTTTCGCTGTCGAAACGCGCAAAAAACTCCATCATCTCCGCTGTTGCCAACCCGGCCGGGTTTCCCAGAGATCGGAAGGCGGCAATGCGTTCTGTTGTGGTCAGGGCCTGATGTGTCACATCCAGGGACATCACCGTTATCGGCACACCACTTGAAAATACGATATCGGCAGCCTGGGGGTCGACATAGATGTTGAATTCAGCGGCCGGTGTCACGTTGCCCCGTTCAAAATTGGCACCGCCCATCAAGACGATTTCTTCGATACGCGAAATAATGTCCGGCGCGGCTTCTATCGCGGCGGCTATATTGGTCAAAGGGCCGAGAGGACATAGAGTGACCGATCTGGCAGGGTGTTCGCGCAAGCTATTAATAATGAACGCGGTGGCATGCGCCTCTTGCAGCTTCATGGTGGGCTCTGGCAGATCGGGTCCATCCAACCCCGTCCTGCCATGGACGTCCTCAGCAGTCACCAGCGGCCTTTCAAGTGGCGCATCGTGCCCGGCAAAAACCTTGATCTCTGTTCGGTTGGCGAGTTCGCAGACTTTTCGTGCGTTGGTTTCGGTCAGCTTGAGGGGGACATTGCCAGCCACTGCGGTGATTCCGATGATATCAAGCTCAGAACTTCCCAGAGCCACGAGAAGTGCGACCGCATCATCCTGACCAGGATCACAATCAATGATGATGGGACGTTGCGGAGCCATCCAGAGCATTCCTCGCCAATGTAAACCGCCGCCCGCAGGCGCGCCACCGGTATCTTGCGGGCGACGATATCGTTAGCTCACTGCGATGAGCTTGTCATGCTGTTTTTGTTCTTTGACATTGGTGATCAGCGATCAAAATCTACTTCCTGCACCAATTTCAGTGCCTTGGGGCGTAGTGAGGAAACCTCGGCCAGGCTGATTGAATCGGCTTTGGGTACACCCCAGCCTGCCACCAGAGCCGACAGCGGGACATCGAGATCTACCGGATATTCGTAATTGTCTTCCGCGTAGATTTGTTGGGCGTCGCGTGATGCAAGAAATTCCATCAAGCGAAGAGCATTATCCCGATTGGGCGCGGCCTTTGTCATCGCCATGCCTGAGACATTCACATGTGTTCCGGCACCGTCAAAGACCGGGAAGATGATCCTGACCGAATTGGCCCATTCAGACTGTTCGGAATCCTCAAGCATCTTGCCCATGTAATAGGTGTTGCCGAGCGCAATGTCACATTCGCCTGCCCATACGGCTTTGACCTGAGCCCGGTCATTGCCTTGTGGTTTGCGTCCCTGATTATCACGCAGACCGGTGAGCCATGCCTTGGCCGCATCTTCTCCATGATGGGCGATCACTGACGAGATGAGCGCAAGATTGTAGGGGTGGGTGCCCGAACGCATGCAGATTCGCCCTTTCCATTTGGGATCGGCAAGGTCTTCATAAGTCGTGACATCGCCGTCCATCACGCGCTCCTTCGAGGCATAGACGACACGCGCGCGCAGTGTGAGGGCGTACCATGAATCGTCGGGGGCTCGAAATTGTGGCGCAATGGCTGACTTAAGAATTGGCGAATCGACATTTTGCGTCACACCGGCATCGACCAGCGCTTGGAGGCGTGAAATGTCGACGGTCATGACCAAATCGGCAGGCGAACGGCTGCCCTCAGCCTGCAACCGCTCAATCATTCCCTTGTTGAGAAAGGCGACATTGACATTGATTCCAGTGGCCTCGGTAAAGGCATCAAACAGGGGTTGAACCAACTCCGGCTGACGGTACGAATAGACATTCACCTCGTTACTTGATGCCGCCAGAGGCGTGGTTATGGCGATTGCCAGCGCAACCACCGTGGGAATAAAGTGACGGGTCATAGATTGTTCCTTTATTAACTTGACTAATTTAGTCATGTATAATGATCGTAACAGTTCGACAAGTCTAAATTCCGCGATTCGCGGTCATGAGATGGCTGGCTCTGTCCATTGAACAGCAAGAATTTCTTAGTCTTTCCCGGATCAATGATTCAATGGCTGATCAAGGCGGTTGCGGATTAACGGGTTGCTGGGATCAGTTTTCCCTGGATTTCACCAGTTCCCAGTAATGATTCAGAATGGTGAGATCGCACGATTCGAATGGCTTGCCGTCGCGGCGCAATTGCTCTTCCATGGCGGTAAAGCGCCGGGTGAATTTGCTGTTGGCGCTACGCAGAGCCGATTCAGGGTCGATGCCGGCATGACGGGCAAAATTGACCAGACTGAAAAGAAGATCACCAAATTCTTCGGTGGCCCCGGCGCTATCAACCTGGCTGAGCTCCTGCAACAATTCCTCGGCTTCCTCGGCCACTTTGCCAATGATCTCATTGATCTTTGGCCAGTCAAATCCCAGGCGCGCGGCCCGCTTCTGCAGCTTGACGGCACGGGTGAGGGCAGGAAGATTTGTCGGAATATTCTGCAATGTACTCGTATCGCGCCCGGCTCCGGCACGTTCACGTTCTTTCTGTTGTTCCCAGAGTTCAGTTTGTGCCGCACTTGTCGGGCGTTCCTGATTGGCAAAGACATGTGGATGGCGATCCACCATCTTGTGACAAATCGCGGCGACGACGTCATCGAAGTCGAAGAGATCGCGTTCGGTCGCGATTTGGCTGTGATAGACGGTTTGCAGCAGCAGATCGCCGAGTTCAGACTTAAGTTCGCTCCAGTCCTCTCGTTCAATCGCATCGGCCACTTCATAAGCTTCCTCGATGGTATGGGGAGCAATCGATTGAAAATCCTGTTCAATATCCCACGGGCAACCGCTTTCGGGGTCACGAAGCTGGCACATGATTTTGAGAAGATGATCGATATTGGCCATGAGCATTCTTTGATTCTGTCCTGAATCTTATAATTTCATAGCTCTCCACATTGATGCAATCGCCATGGTGTAATGAGTTCAGCTATGTGTTCAGGATACCGGAGCCCATATCACCGAAAGCAGCTCTCTGACTGACTCACAGTTCGGGATCATCAACGGACGGAGATTCATGACGCCCTTGATGGTTATGACAGGGAACGAATCTCTCAAACCATAGCGAATTGCTGCAAACCGATGAGAGTCCCTGCGTCACCTATGGTATGAGCAGTACAAAACTGGCACAGACCCCCTCAAGGGTGGTAAGGTTGCACATGGACCTGGTTTGTGCGGCACGTGGTCTTGACACTCCAGATTGTGCGTAGGCACTCATGAGATGTGATTGTGGTTTGATAACAGTCGCCGGCTTGATGATTTGGTTAGAGAGGGGAAGAGTCATGCACGGTGGTGATTCGGACAGAAGTCCTTGGCGAAGCTGTTCCTGCGGAGTTCTTTCAGGACCAACGGCGGATCTCAACTTGCGCCCGGAACACCAGAGATGTGTCTGCTTTGTCCAGATGCCCGCCATCGGGGTCAGAGCGCACTGCCGTAGGAAAGGAATGTCATGAAGATTGTCAGATACATGGCTCTTGCCCTTCTGGCAGCATTCTCTCCGGCAGGTGCCAAGGCGCAATCGCTGCCGTTTGCCAAGGTGCAGGAGGTTCAATCTTCCGGCGGGAACGAGGAACGCCGCTTTTTCGGGAATGTGGTCGCCCGGCAGACAAACGACCTCGCGTTTCAGGTGGGCGGACAGATCATTGAATTTCCTGCAATCGAAGGCGCAACAATCCCGCAGGGCGGTCTGATCGCCCGGCTGGATCGAGAACCATTTGTGCTGGCGCTCGACCGTGCACGGATTCAGGCGGCGCAGGCCCGCCGCACTTTGACGCGACTTGAGAAGCTGAGTGGTACAGCTGTCAGCCAGGTGACGGTTGATGACGCCCGTACGCAGCTTGAACTGGCGGATTTGTCGGTTGCCGCGGCAGAGCGCGACCTGGAACAGGCAACGCTTGTTGCGCCTTTTGATGCGCTGGTCGCGACACGACATGTGGCGAACTTCTCGACAATCAGTCCTGGCACTTCTGTGGCACGTCTCCATGACATGTCGGAGTTGCGTATCGAGATTGATGTGCCGGAGATTCTGTTTTCCCGGGCGGGCGAAGACCCCAATGTCCAGCTGCTTGCCAAGTTTCCGGCCAGCGAGACGCTTTTTGATGTCGCGCTCAGAGAGTTCAATGCCGAGACCTCGGCAATTGGCCAAACCTATTCCATTACCCTTGGCATGGAACCACCTGCGGGGCTTGTGGTCCTGCCCGGCGCGTCCGTTGCCATTCTGGTGCGGTTTCTTGACCAGGCCGCGCGCATCATCATCCCGTATTCCGCCCTGGTGACAACCGCCGATGGCACACCACAGGTCATGGTGTTCACGCCTGTCGGCGCGGATCAGGGCCGGGTTGCCGTTCGCCCCATTGAAATCATGCCGACGTCCCATGGTGAAGTGATGGTCACGAAGGGCCTGGAGGTTGGCGAGGAAATCATCGCTGCGGGTGCCGCCTTGCTGGCGGATGGAGACGAGGTTCGCCGGTTTGTCGGCTTCCCGAACTGAGACCACGGGCATGAGCATTGCCCGTCTGTCCATCGATCGTCCTCTATACACTTGGATCATCATCTTGACATGCCTGTTTGGGGGTCTGCTGGGTTTTTTGAATCTCGGGCGTCTCGAAGATCCGGCATTTACCATCAAGACGGCGGTTGTCTATACACTCTATCCTGGTGCGTCTGCGGAGACAGTTGCCCGGGAGGTTTCCGAGACGTTGGAATCGGTCATCCAGCGAATGAGCGAGGTCAAGGAGATCCGGTCGCGCAACGAGCCGGGGATTTCGCTCATTTATGTGGATATGGATGACACTTTCGATGGGACAGAACTTCCCCGTCTCTGGACAAAGTTGCGTGAGAAAGTCGGGGAGGCACGTCTCCCAGAAGGCGCTGGGCCAGCCGTTGTCAATGACGGGTTTGGTGATGTTTTTGGACTTTACTATGCGGTCAGTGCACCGGGTTACAGCGATGCCGAAATCTATGATCTGTCACATTATCTGAGACGCGAATTGCTCGCCGTGAATGGGGTTGCCGATGTCGCCCTGTCTGCGGTGCCGAGTGAGGTTATCAATGTTGAGCCCAATCTCTCTCTTTCGGCCAATCTGGGTATTTCCCCGACAGTCCTGAAAGTCGCGCTGGCCAATGCGAACACCATTGGAGATGCGGGCAGCTTTGAACGTGGCAACGGACGTACTTTAATCCGAACACCGGAGGGCAATGACACTTTAGAAGAAATTTCGGGGCTCACGATCGGCATCGGAGAAGAGGTCATTTCGATGCGGGACTTTGCGTCGGTCACCCGCGCCCGCGACTCGACTCCCGATCGCATCATCCGTCACAATGGAACCGAAGCCTTCACTATCGGTGTCGCAGGGCTTGCCGCCGAGAACATTGTTGCCGTCGGCCAGCGCGTGGACGACAGGCTGGCAGAACTTGGCGAGTCACTTCCCATCGGAGTCGTAATCGCCCCCATCTATCGGCAACATGTTGTTGTCGAAGAAGCATCAAATGCCTTTCTGGTCAATCTGGCGATGTCTGTTGGCATCGTTGTCGTCGTGTTGGCTCTGTTCATGGGTGCGCGCGCTGCCATCGTGGTCGGGTCAACCCTACTCTTGACCGTGGTGGGTACGCTCTTGTTCATGTGGCTCTTTGCCATTGAGATGGAGCGGATTTCCCTCGGTGCACTGATCATTGCCATGGGGATGCTGGTGGACAATGCCATCGTGGTGGCCGAGGGAATGCAGGTCGCGATGAGTCGCGGACTCCCCTCCCGCAAGGCGGCGGAGGCGGCCGCCTCGAAGACTCAGATTCCTCTTCTCGGTGCGACCGTCATCGCCATTCTGGCCTTTGCAGGGATTGGCCTGAGCAACGATGCAACAGGCGAGTATCTTTTCTCGCTCTTTGCCGTCATCGCCATTGCGCTTTTACTGTCCTGGGGTCTGGCATTGACCGTCACCCCTCTGCTTGGGCATTATGTCTTCAAACAGGACGTCAAGGGCGGTGAAGACGCCTATAGCGGTCCCATTTTCCGTGCCTACCGGACCATTCTTGAGGCCTGTCTCAAAGTCTGGTGGCTCGTGATCCCTGCACTGATCGGACTGACAGTTGTCAGTGTCATGGTCTTCGGTCAGGTCAGACAGCAATTCTTTCCTTTCAGCAACACACCACTGTTTTTCGTGCATTATCAACTGACGCAAGGGGCGTCCATCCACGAGACCTCCGCTGATCTGGCGATCCTTGAAGACTGGCTTCTCGATCAACCTGAAACTGAGGACGTTACGGCCTATGTTGGTGGGGGTGCCGGCCGCTTTCTGCTCACTTATCAGACCGAGGATCCGAATCCCGGATATGGGCACTTGATCGTGCGGACATCCACGACGGAGGTGATACCCGACCTCATCAATCGTCTGACTTCCTATGCAGGGCAGGTGCTACCGCAGGGGGAGACACGTGCACGCCGATTAGCTTTTGGCCCCGGGGGTGGCAGTCCGATCCAGGTGCGTTTCTCCGGTCCTGATCTGACTGTTTTGCGGTATCTGGCAGAAGAGGCCGTTGCGCGGCTCGCGGCAGCCTCAGATGATATCGTCGCCCCGGTCATCGATTGGCGGGAGCAGGAACAGGTTCTCAGACCCGTTTACGCCGTTGAACGCGCCCAGCAGGCTGGGATTTCTCGCGATGCGATTGCCGAGACAACGCTGTTTGCCACCACGGGAATCAATGTGGGGGTTTTCCGTGAGGGGGAGCGTCAGATTCCCATTATTCTGCGCAGTCCACGGGCGGACAACGCGCTTAATGACCAACTCATCTGGTCCGAGGCATTAAATGAACCGGTGCCGTTCGAACAAGTGACAGATGGTCTGAGATTTGAAGCGCAGGATACACTCCTGATGCGTCGTGACCGGGTCTTCACCATCACGGTCAGCGCAGACATCGCACCTGGCCTGACCGCCAATCAGGTCCAGCAGCAGGTGCAGACCAGTATTGAAGAGATCGAAATTCCGCGGGGCTTCCGCTTCGAATGGGGCGGGGAACTGGAGAGTTCGGCGGACGCGCAGCAAGCTCTCGGCGGGCAATTGCCGGTCACCATCGTTTTGATGATTCTGGTTTCCGTGTTGCTCTTCAACGCGCTGCGACAGCCGGTCATCATCTGGCTTCTTGTCCCGATGTCGCTCATCGGCGTGAGTTTCTCGCTCTATGGAACGGGCCTGCCGTTCAGCTTTACCGCCCTGCTGGGGCTGTTGTCGCTGGCGGGTATGCTCATCAAGAACGGGATTGTACTGGTCTCGGAGATCGACAACATTCGGGAGGCCGCACCGGACCAGCCGCTGTCACAGTCCATCTCACGAGCATCGGTGTCACGGATGCGACCGGTGATGCTGGCGGCAGCGACGACTATACTGGGTATGACACCGCTCATCCGGGACGCGTTTTTCCAGTCCATGGCGGTGGCAATCATGGGTGGTTTGGCCTTCGCCACCGCACTCACCCTGATTGCCGCACCCGTGCTGTATTTCCTGTTTTTTGGCCGCAACAGAGCGTAGGTGTAGCGACCTGCAATCATCCGGGCTTCGACCTGCAATCATCGGTTGATTTGAAACCACATTCCTTGCAACTGGCGGCATCAGGGTCAGGATCCCGTTCGGGTCCCGTGACTGTCCGGGTCAGATCGGCAGGCCGCCCTGCCGCAGGAGATCTGTCAATTCGGCTGTCCGCTTGGCATCGAGTTGATGCTTGAGGAACCGGCGCGCCTCGGCCTGGGAGAGCGGGAACTGGTCGGCGAGCACTTTTGGCGTGATGTATCCGCAGCGGGCCAGGCGGGCCTCCAGATCGTCGAACCCGACGGAGAGCGTATCCTTGACAATGGCATGGGTGACTGTCTTCTTGCTGATGCGGGAGGCATCGGCAAAGGCCCGGTCGAGATGCTCGGCCATCTGCAAGGGGGTGTTGAGCTTCTCGACCAGGAAGGCCCAGGCCTTGGATTCGATGACGTCATCGACCGCCCGTTTCCTGTCCCGGCATTGCGCCAGCAACCAGTCGAGATAGGGTTCGGCATCTTTGCCCAGACCCTCGAGGGCAAAGCGGACGGTCCGATGGCCGATTTCTTCCATGATCGGCCGCTGCAGGTCATTGCGCAGGCGCGGATGGCCCACGAGAATGATGGACAGGGTGCTGCTGCTCAGGTCGTGGGCGTCATCAACGATGAGGACGACCGGCTTGCCGGCCCCTTGAGGGCCGCCCGCAGCAGACGCTCGCGCCGCTCGGGTTGCGTGGACACGGTCTGGGTCGGATCGTTGGCCATGTCCAGAAACAGGGCCGTGATCAGAACGTTCAGGGGGGCACGGCCTTTGGCGACAGACAGCGAGCGGGCAAAGCGCACCCCCGCCTTTCCGGGATCACCCGTCTCCAGATGGTCGATCAGGGTGGTCTTGCCGATCCCGACAGGGCCGGTGACGCGATCAGATGGCCCCCTTGATCGCATTGAGAATTTCCGTGCCGATCTCGTCGGCCTGACGGGTCTTGAAATACCCGGCCTGTTTCCAGTCCCTGGCAATGCCGAATGTCGTCTTGATCTTGGCTGTCAGCATGAGACCTCCCCTTTCCGGAACCGGTCATGGACCGCATCCTTGATGTCCTTTTTGTCCAGCGTGCGCTCCAGCAGGGCATCGATGAACGCCAGGCCGTCCGGGTCGAGGTCACCCAGAGGACGGCACATCTGGTCCGCGATCGCCCGACGGGACCGACGGGACGCCCGCGGTTTGCGGTAGCGATGGAGCGGGATGGGGCCGCCCTGGGGGCGGTAGGGCCCAAACCTCTGGTCCCGCCATTCGACAAACAGATCCTGATCGAAGTGGCCCCACCAGAGCGTGACGGTCTCACCCGCCAGGTCGGCATGGATTTCATAATGGCTGCCCGCCACCTGGATGCGGGCATCGGATCCGACCTTGCGGGTCTCGGGTTCACGGGCAAAGGCGCAGTAGCGCTCCCAGGAACACATCTCCCGAACCCCCTCTGGCGGGAGGTTGGCCAGCCAGTCCTCGGCACGGCTGTGGGGCTCACGCCGATGGGACTGGCTGTTGTCATAGACCATGAATTGGGCCAGCCCGGCATTGGCCTCGGCTTCCGTTGCGGGCTTATGGAGATGGTAGAGGGTTTCATGGGCCTCCTTGACCGTCCGGAACGGGCGCTCGACCTTGCCCTTGGCCCGCGCCGTCACGCGGTTTCCATCGGAGCCAGCCGGCATATGTGTGCGCCAGTCCACACCGAGTCGGTCCATCATGGTCTGGAACACCAGAGAGCGGCTCACCGGGCCATTGTCCATGTCGAGCATGGCGGGGATCCCCTGCAGGGGATTGTCCTCCTTGGTCGTCATGGCGTTGAACAGGAACCGCAGGACGTCCTCGGCATCCTCGCCATAGACGCTGTGGTATTCCTGATAGGACACCCCGGATCGGTCATCCACGACGCTGAACAGGGTCAGGGTCGGCGGGCCACGGTCCGGATCGATCCATGCAGGCTGATCGACATGTTTGAGATCCGATGGACTCATGTCGAAGTGCCAGCACACGTTGCTGTGCCGGGCCTCGAACCGCACCGCCGCCGGTCCCCGGATCAGGCGGTCGTGATCCATCTCCCAGGCGGCCAGCCACCGGTTCACCGTGGTGGGCCGCAACAGTCCGGGCGGGGCCTGGACATGTCCGTCCTCTGTGTCAACACCATATTCTTCCAGCAACCGGATCGCCCGCACCGTCGACAGATGCCGACCCTTTCGATTGCGGGTGCACACCTTCAGCGGGGCAATGATCTCGCAGTACTGTCGCAACGTTTCTTCCACCGCAACGCGCGGACGCCCCCGGTCGGTGCGCCGCAACCCGCGCGGACGGGCCTGGCGACGCAGGGCCCGGTAGATCGTGTCGATGCTGACGCCAAACATCGTCGCGACCCGGGTCACTTCCGTCCGTCGTTCGGGCGACCGGGCGGGCAGGGAAGCCAGACGCCGCCAGAGGGCCAGAAGACTCTCGCTCGGAACGGACGGTTTAGGCCCCATGTGTGGCCTCCCGAATGTAGTCGTAGAGGGTTGAACGGCCAATGCCCATCAGTGTGCAGATCTCCCGGATCGTGTGTTCGCGCCCCTGCCAGAGGGCCACCGCATGGGCGCGCTTGGCCGCATTCAGCCGCTTGCAGCACCCACCCATGCGTCCCCGCGCCCGCGCCGCGGCGAGCCCCGCCCGCGTCCGCTCCTTGATGAGTGTCCGCTCGAACTGGCCAGAGACCCGAAGAGATGCAGGATCAACTCCCCGTTCGGATGGGTTGTGTCGATGCTTTCCTCAAGACTTTTCAGGCCCACACCCTGCGCCTTGAGGTCCTCGACCTGTGCGGTCAGATCCTTCAGCGACCGCCCCAGCCGGTCCAGACGCCAGACCACGAGTGTGTCCCCCTTCCTGAGATGATCAAAGATCCTGGCCAGGCCCGGGCGGTCGGCGCGGGCACCACTGGCCCTGTCATCAAAGATCTTCTGGCACCCGGCGGCGCGCAAGGCATCATGTTGCAGATCCAGATTCTGGTCTGTGGTTGAAATCCGTGCGTATCCGATCAGCATCACCCTCACCGCCCCACCGTCCGGGAACCCACCAGCAACGACTTTGCCCGGACGATGAAATCAAGACCTGTTATCCGGACAAAACGCCCCTGATGGCCCCGTCGTCGGTCCTTGCAACAGTTCACACTTGTATAGGGGATTTCATTCCAGTTGTTTTTCGCCGATGGCATCACGCACCTGGATTCCCCA
>JAPOTI010000059.1 GCA_026709265.1 Paracoccaceae bacterium
GTGCCGCGTGGTTCCGGGCTCCCGCCTCGCTGCGGAAGCTGCCGGAGATCTTCTGCTGCACCTTGAGGGGTCGCAGCGCCCGCTCGGCCGCCCTCATTGCTCGTCCTGTGAGATCACGGTCTGTGCGGCCTGTGGTGTCCGTTGATCCTTTCAATGCCCCAATCACATTGGCCAGATTCTGTTTGTCCTGTGCAGCGTCCAGAGCATTTACACCCCGTTGAACAACCAGGGCATGGGTAGGATCCCCATTGGTATCAAGGGCCACCCGGGCGGTGGTGGTATCGAGGAGGTCAAGGTCCATCGTCCTGCCGTGTGCGTCTGTCATTCAACAAGGTCCGGGCGTACCCGGCGGCGCTGGCAGGCGAGCACGTCATCAATAGCCACGCGGCTACCACGCAGGGACAGGTTGGCTATGGCCGTGCCGGCATGGGTCACTGTCAGCCGCTGCCTGCGGGCCAGCGCATCCAGGAAGACAGCCTTCATGTCCAGTGCGTCATGCAGATGCAGGTACAAAGCTCCGGTACCGTCGTCGAGCCGGGTGCCCATGGCCTCGCCTGTCCAGGGTGGGTCCAGGTCTTGCAGTGGGCCTGTATCGAACTGCAGGCCGATCGGATAGAGTGTGTCCGCTTCGACTGCTCCCCAATCCGCATCGCCGATGAGCAGGTAGAGGTCCGCGGGATCGTCGGCGAACCCGACCCGGAGAAAGGCCCCGCCGTCGAACTCTGCCAGGGCAAAGCAGCCCCCGAGACTGTCGTCCATGCCCACCAGCCAGCGACCCCCATCGGCAGTCTGAACTGACGCAGCGGGCGTGGGGACGGCAAGGGTAGCGAGAAGCAGGCCGACCAGCAGCCCCGTGAGTCTCCGGTGGGGGTAGGGGAGAGGGAGCGTCATGACGGGGGAGTCCTTTTTTGGGCGGTCGGCAACGGTTCGATCAGAAGGACCGGACCAGGTTGAGGCCAAGAGATGTCCGACGGTAGCCGCCCCGGATGTCGTTCGATGTGCGCTTCGTGTGCGTGATCGTCACATCCGGGACGAACCCCATCCATTGGGCATCGCGGTGGGTGATACGCAGGCGCGCCGTGCGGGTCGTGTCGGCACGTTGGGCCCCACCCGCCACGAAGGGCGTGGTGTCGTCATAGTCGGTCCGGGCCAAGGACAGGGTGCCATCGAGCCCGAGCCCCGTGGGCAAGACCGCCGCCAGGCCGACATCCAGGGACCGGCCGGTCTTGCGATCGGCGATGCTGGCATCAGGCCGCTGGCGGAACCCGCTGACCGCCAGGGTGCCGCGCAGGGTGGGACCCAGGACCCGGTTGAGGGACACCGTGAGGTCCGTCAGGGGGCCGTCCAGGGTCGGAGAGTTGTCGTGGCGCCGCTCCAGATGGGCAAGATGGATCACCACTCCCGTCATTGGATCCAGCGGGTGGCGGACCTCGAGACGTGCGCCAAGATCCCGGGATACCGGTCGGTTCGCTTCATAGGTCCGCGCTACCACCGCCAGCAGACGGGTGTCCGAGTGTGGGCCGTGCTGCCAGTGCGGACCGACATGGGCGGACAGCGTCATCCGGTCGAAGGCACTGCCTTCGTGGTCGGTGCGATCGATGCGACCGCCGAGATGCAGCTGCGTTGCGTCATCCAGGGGGTGTTGGTACGTCCCCGTCGCCCAGAGGCGCACACCGGTACCGGCGACCCGGGGCGGGGTGGTGACCGTTGGTTGGTTGATACAAATTTCCTGGCTTCCGAAACCCGACAAACAGAACTGCTCAATCGTGACGGTGCGGTGCTCGGACTGGGTGTTGATGTTGGTGTCGGTTGTGATCGACAGGCCATACGCACCCCGCCATTTGCGGCGGGCATGCAGAGCCGCGAGGTACCGCTCGATGTTGGCGGCCACTGGCGGCGGCGGATCGGACTCTGCCAGCACCCGGGTGAAATGGATCCGGGCCAACTGGTCCTGGCCCTGGAGGAAACGGACCCGTGCCAGTTCCAGGCGCGGCAGGGCCAGATCCGGAGTGTCACCAAGGAGGGTCTGCAGCCTGTCGGCCGCGTCCGCCAGCAATTGATCCCGCTGTGGCCCGTCCGCAAGGCGGGCCGCCTGGTCCGCGTCCGCAAGAGCCTGCAGGAACAGCGCCTCGGCTTGCTCCTGGGCCAGAACGGGGCGCGCGGCGAGGGTCAGCAGCACAATCAGGCCCATGATGGCGCGAAGACCGATCGCACAAGGGGTGACAGGATGGCTTCCAACGGCGCGTGCTGAGATCGTCATTACGAATCCTCATCCCGCGCGGCACCGAAGCCACCGATGGCTTGGATTTGGTCATGCTGCAGCGTCATGTAGCCCACAAGATGATCCGGCGGGGCTCCTGTGTCCCCAACCCCCTGCACGTGGAAGTCGCCAACATCATTGTTGTTGACCGCAACGGTGCCCCTGCCATTGCTGGAAAGAATTGCCGCGTTCAGCCACGACAGAACTTCACCGGTTTCGTTCCTGTAGTTGCTGACTGTTCCCCCAATCCCAACAGGGCTGCCTGCCTGTGTGCCAAAGTTGGCAGTCAGGGATATATCGGCCGAAAAACGTCCCGCTTGACCCGGGGTCTCACTTGAATCCGAGTAAAGGCCTTGTACATTGCCGGAGTAGTTGATGCTGGCACCCGTCCCCGAATAGTCATGCACGTCCCGTTGAGCGGGGGATCCGGCCGGACCATCAAACCAGGCCGACACCTGGTCACGCATCCGGCCGCTCGGATTTTGCGGGTCGATCCAGGCACCCCACCCCTCCAGCAGGCGATCGGGATGCCGGCGTTCGGTCTGAAGGTTGGCGAAGTCGTTGGCAAACGATTCCGACAACGCCGTGTCGATGGGATTGAGGTTGACGTCGATAAATGTTGGTGGTGGTTTGCTAATGAACTCTCTAGAGGCCTCGAACACGCCAACGAACTGCCCGCCGGAGAGTTGCCCATCAAGGTACCCCCGGATGGTCGGATCGCCCCCGACGTCATTCTGCCGCCTGGCGTTTCCAAGATACAGTTCGTGTCCAAAATAGGAACCTGATCCTGACCAGGATCCGGACACGGCATCCCCGCCGAGAGTGCCATCCGCGTTCAAATGGATCTGCCAGTCGCCCAAAGCAAGGCCGTTGTTCGGCCTCTTGAATCCCCCGACAGTGCCCTCGAGTCTCCTTTGCCCGCTGGAACGCACGTGCAGGCTGATTTCGGCATCAAAGAAGCCATGGTAACTGGATTCATCGCCTGTTGTCAGACCGGTAAAGGTGCCATAGCCATAGACATCGCCATGGAGTTGGTACGCATACGTCTGGGCTGCTCCACCGAATTTCTGCGTGAACGGGTCGAACGTATGATCGATGCTGGTTGTCAGCGTACGTTCGCTGGTCAACAGGTTGTTGCGGTGATCGACGATTGGCACGAGATCAGTCATCCGACCGTCAAACCAGTAGTACAACTTGTTGTTCGTCCGATCCAGCGCCAGACCCAAGGCAGGCTGACATCTGGATAAATAATTGGTGATTGAGAAGAGGTCTCTCCAGCACCCTGCGCGGGACAAAATGTTCGTGGAGAATTCAAGATCCCTGTGAGGGTCAAGAGTGTCAGGAAAGTCCAAGTGTCGAATCTGACGAAATATTTCAGCTTCGATCAGGGAGATTTCGTTTAGATCCGCAATCTCCTCCGTACTCTCCCTGTCCGTCCCCGGCCAGTGAATTTTTACTTTTCTCGGATAGTAGTTTCTGAGAAAAACATTATGCTGACTGTAGGTCATCTGCTCCCAACCGGATTTAGTCGGGATGGGGGCGGTGATAAATTTTATATCGACAGGTCCTACTCCCTCCTTGGATCGCGAGCGGGCGTAAAAAAACGTCGGTGAGGGATAGATAATCCCTCGATTCAAAGATGTGAGCTCGATCCTCTCGCGTGTGGGCAAGGCTTGTGGCTGGGTCGGGGGCTCAGGCGATGGCTGTGGGGGCGGATCGGGATCCACCGGGTCAACGGGATCGGTTGGCGGTGTCACTTGCATCACCAGCTGGGCCACCAGCTGCTGTCTTTCCCGATACTCCTGGGTTGAGGTGGCATGCCGAGACAGCAACGGCAAAACCTGTGAGAGAAAGAATTCCGGAATGTCAAAAACACTCCGGGGAACGACGAGGGCGAGGTTGCGGGCTTGGCCCTCCAATCCCCTCCACTGCTTGTAAATCTCGCCCATCGCTGCCCTTTGTCTGGCAATCTCACGTTCGATTTGTTCCGGTGTCTGAGTTTGGGCGGCCGTCAGAATCTGTTTGCAGGCGACCTGAACGCAGGTTGCGGGGTGACCAAGCTTCCACAATTCTGTCATAATGGCGGTCACAGTTTCGCGAAACGGCAAGAAGGCGACAACGCGGTTCACCAAACGGGTGGCAACTTTGGACAATCGCCCCAATGGAGCACAGGCTGCGGAGCGTTGGCACGCATCCAAGACGAATTCGCCCGTCTGATCCTGGACTTCTCCCCAGAGTTCATCCAGCACTCTCTCCTGGACCGCACCCGGATCCACCGGTGGGAAGGGGGATGCTGACTCTTGGGCAGACGCCGCGCTCGAAAGGGCCAGTGCGGCACCAAAGAGGAGCGGCCGGAGGGCGGTCATCAGGGCCGCCGACACGGATGGGAACGGCAGGGTGTTCCCTTGACCAATTAAGACTGTGTCCACGACGGTGCTGCCAGAATTTTCCTCTGTCTTGTTGCCCATCTCGTGTGCCTTCCGCCTTTCGTGCCTAATATCCCACATTTATTGAATTGACGGGTACAGGGATTTGAGTTTGATGCATGGTCAGGGTGCCGACCGGGCACTTCCCGCTCTCTCCGTCAAGATGGCAACCATGTCCTCAAAATGTTTCTTGCTTGGCAACAGACTGGAAGAAATTTGAAGCTTTCCGGACGCATGCGACAGGGTTGCAGACGCCCCATGCTTGGAACGGGTAATCGTGATATCGTGCATAGTCGCAAACTGTATCGTGACAGTTTTTGCTTTGGAGGCAAAGATATGCGCGGGTGCAGTCATTGCGTCCATCGAGAGCACGATCTCCCGGTTCCTGAGGATCACATTTGCCAACAGAAGCCCAAATCCTGACAATGCCGCGAGACCCAATACTATGCTCGCAAACCAATAGACCCCTGTGGCCGTTTCGCGTGACAACGGAATTTCGTTGAGAATGAGTCCTCTGTCATTTGTCCAAGCCAGATCACCCAGGAACCAGCAAAGCCCGCCACAGAGCAACAGAATTAGCAATGGCCACACGATTCCCCCTCCGTAGGGAATGCGCACTTCTCCTGAGGGCGATGGCGTGAGGATTGACAGGGGTGCGTTGCCCGGGAGGTCCGCCGATTTGGTCGGTAGGCAGAACAGGACGATGAGGATAATCCAACCTACAAGGGGGATAAGGACGAGATTCAACCGCCAGCCGGAGCGTCCAGTGTCGTGAAGGCGGCGAACCGTGACCGCCAGAGACGGCAGCACCAGGAGGACTGCGCAGATGAAATGGACAACCTGCCAACCCGCGGGGTCAGAACTGGCCATGGCCGGCAGCGAGAGCAGCACGTTCAGGATCAGGCAGAACAGCCAGAACCACCAAAACTCACTGCGGGAGGCCCGTCCAGAAAAGGTGACGTACTTTTCAAACAGGCAGGTCTTGACCGCCTGACCGAAGGGCATCATGAGGGGTTGTCTCCGTCACAGGCCGGGGCGTTCACGCGGCGGTAGTCATCGATGAAGAGGTTGGTGAAGGTGGTGATGCGAGACAGAATGGCATCGGCGTTGTCCACACGTGCGTCGAAATATGGCAAGTACCATGTGGAGGCGGACCCGGGTCCGAGAGCGTAATCCTCGGCGAACACTGCCGATAGTTTCCTGTGGAAATCGATAGCCAGAAACACGGCACCCGCATCCACCCACACATGGATTAAAAGTTCTTGATCCACCTCTGCGTCCGTGTACATCTGGGCAAGGAGGAGTTGGAAGCGCACCTTCCGTTCGATTTGTTCCGCGGTCAGGCCTATGGCCTCGCCACCATCCAGATCCACACCCAGCCTCACTTTCCGGCATTCCGTCCAGAGATCGAAGCGGTCCCGGTTATTCACGGCCCCGACCGCGCCCAGGATCTGGATCAGGCGGGTGTCGGAATCACTCGCTGGCGCGGCCCGGGCCGGCAGAACAGCCAGCAGGACGGTGGCTAGGAGGGCGACTGTGCGGACGGTCATGGCGTGAGCTGGATGGTGGTCAAGACCTCCTGGTAGGGGGGCTCAATGTCCAGATCAGCATCCAGGGATGTAAACAGAACCTGGAGGGTGTCATCCGGCAACAAAACAAGGGTGTTGTGGTAGGTGAAAGGGGTACCTTCGATCGGGACCGTGTAGGTCAGTCTCTCGGCGGGATGCCCGGCCACGGTTGTATCCGTGACACCGAGGAAAACGACTGCGTCTTCTTCGACGCCCGCGCCCGTGGCGGCGTTGAATAGGACCGCCCGGCGCACGAACTCGGGGGTGATTGCGTCGTTGGTACCGACATCTTCATGGATCACATACACGTAAGCATTGAGGTCCTCGTTGAAATACGTGCGCACGAGACCCGGTTCCTTGGGGTGCGAAAACGATTCCCAGGACGGCGGCAGGCACAGCGTGATGAATGCATTGACCCGGTCCGGGGTGCAGAGGGTGGTGGTGTCGGCGTATCGCCAGGTGAAATCGCTCAGGAGATCAACGCGTTTGTTCTGGATCAGGGTTGTACCGAGGATGTCCTGGGCTGCTGCCGGGAGGGTGGCAAGAAAGAGAGCCAGTATGCAGGCGGAAAGTCGGGTCATGGGGATGTTTTCTCTCTAACGGGCCCAGCCCGGTGGGTCAGAGGCCGCCGGACCGGCATCGATGGGCGAAGCATACAGGGGGGGGGGTGTTTCAAGTCAAGAGGGTGCACAGCAATTCAGCAATTCCCGCTAATTTATTTTCTGCTGTGATTTCATTAGTTTAATTGTTTACGAAAATATTTTTTTTCGCAAACTCTTCGGGCATCTCTTGAGGGGTGGTTCTCGTATGGCGGACTCGTAAATTTTCAACCGGGATCTCCTGCGCCCGGCCTGCCGAACGCTATTTGCGCGGCTCCAGCGCAGTCAGACATGGCGCGCCGATCAACCTGAGAATTGGCAACAAAGCCTTTGACGCAGACTGGTTGCTGGACACATTGGTGGAACGCGGGGCTACGTCGGTGATTTCGCCGAAGTCGAACCGGAACACATCACGCGATTCGACAAGACCCTTACAAGCTTCGCAGCAGGGATTCACCTGATGGCGGGCGTGGTGGCGGCACGATAATTGTCAACGGGCCTTAAATCATAGAGCTCCATAAACGCGGTCAGTTCAGAATTATTCCGAAGCATTTCCAGGTTTGGGAATACGGTATTGATGGACAAAACGTCTTGGACTTCTATTGTCATAAAACCCCTTGCCAAAAATTAGGGGATTATATACTTAACTACACAATAAATGTTCCTAAAAACAACAAGTTAACAAGTGGTAAATGGGCCGAAACTCGATAAAAGGTGATGGAAACTGCAAAATGATTGATCAATGGAGACAGTGGAAAATAGAAAAAGTCTGAGATTCAATGACTTAGTTGTGTAGTTAAGTATATAAGTCCCAAAAATTAAATGACCGCCGAACCGTTCTGGTGACATGAGTTGTTTGTTGTTTTGTCTCAAGTTTGGTCAAATCTAGCAGGGTGGCACAATCCTGAGAAATTGTGGTAGAGGTCGTCAAGTTGTTGTTTCCTTTTCAAGGTTTTCAAATCCCCGTGCCCATAAAGCTCATGGGAAGCCACACCATACGGAATGTAAAGTTTCAACATCATCCGGGACACTCCCAATGTCAGGCACGTGCGTCAATGCGCCCAACTGACATGTCGGCAAAAGAGAAGAGAGATCGACGATGACCGTTAACCCGCAGGAACAGACATTTCAAAGCGAGTCACTTGATTATCATCAGTTTCCGAAACCCGGAAAACTGGAGATCAGGGCGACCAAACCGATGTCAACGGCCCGTGATCTTGCCCGTGCATATTCACCGGGTGTAGCGCATGCCTGCACCGAGATCTGTGACGATGAGAGTCAGGCAAGACAATACACGGCCAAGGGAAATCTGGTTGCCGTTGTCTCGAATGGGACAGCGGTTCTCGGCCTTGGCAATATCGGTGCCCAGGCCTCCAAACCCGTGATGGAGGGGAAGGCGGTGCTGTTCAAGAAATTCGCCGGGATCGATTGTTTTGATATTGAAGTTGATGAAGACGATCCTGAGCGACTTGCCGAACTCGTCGCAAAGCTCGAGCCAACCTTTGGTGCGATCAACCTTGAAGATATCAAGGCGCCCGACTGTTTCCTGGTTGAACGATTGTGCCAGGAAAAGATGAACATACCGGTTTTTCATGACGACCAGCATGGTACGGCGATCGTCGTTGCTGCTGCTGCGAGCAATGCATTGAGACTGGTCGAAAAGAAAATCGAGGATATTCGAATCGTTGCCCTTGGTGCGGGGGCGGCAGGGATCGCCTGTCTCAAAATGCTCATGACGATGGGCGCAAGGCAAGCCAATATCACGCTGTGTGACAGCAAGGGTATTGTCAGCACCTCTCGCCCTGATCTCACGCCCGAAAAGGCGGAATTTGCCCAGAAAACATCGCAGACCGCGTTTGCTGAAGCGATCAAGGATGCCGACCTGTTTCTGGGCCTGTCCGGGCCGGGGTTATTGTCTCCCGAGATGGTCAAGCAAATGGCAGCTCAACCGATCATTTTTGCGCTGGCAAATCCGGATCCGGAAATTCTCCCTGAAACCGCATTGGAGGCCGCGCCGGATGCACTCATCGCAACCGGACGCTCTGACTACTTCAATCAGGTCAACAATGTCCTCTGTTTCCCGTTTATTTTCCGTGGTGCGATGGATGCAGGTGCGACTGAAATCAATGACGAGATGAAACTGGCTTGCGCATTGGCGATCGCAGCGATGGCGCGGGGCACGACCTCGGCCGAAGTGGGAGCCGTTTATCAGGGGGAAAAACTCACCTTTGGCCCCCGCTACCTGATTCCCAAACCATTTGATCCACAGTTGTTGCCATCAGTATCGGCAGCGGTTGCGCAGGCGGCAATGGATTCCGGCGTTGCCACGCGGACTCTGGATATTGACGACTACCGGAACAAACTTGAGGAGCGCGTGTATCGAACGTCATTTTTTATGCGTCCGGCATTTCAGGCAGCGCGCTCGGTCAAGCGCCGCATTGTTTTTGCCGAAGGTGAGGATGAGCGCGTGTTGCGGGCCGCGCAGTTGGTGGTTGAGGATATTGGAGATCAGCCCATACTTATTGGGCGTCCCAATGTCGTCCAGCGAAAAATTGAAATGGCCGGGCTGTCAATTGCTGCCGGGCGCGATTTTGAACTGGTCAATCCGCAACTTGACAAGCGTTTTCATGAATACTGGTCGACATATCATGAAATTATGCGCCGACGCGGTGTGCCACCAGACCTCGCGAAGGCCATAATGCGCACCAATACGACGGCTATTGCCGCGGTGATGGTCCGCCGTCAGGAGGCTGACAGTATGATTTGCGGGACTTTTGGCCAATATCTTTGGCATCTCAACTATGTCCGACAGGTGCTGGCGCAGGACGGATTGCGTCCGATTGGTGCCCTGTCATTACTTATTTTTGATGGCGGCCCGCTATTCATTGCCGATACGCAGGTGCATACCGATCCGACTGTGAGTCAGGTCAAGGCAACGGTCCTTGCTGCCGCCCGTCATGTTCGTCGATTTGGAATCGAGCCTAAAATCGCTCTTTGCTCTGATTCGCAGTTTGGTAATCTCAACAGCGTTTCCGGTCAATTGATGCGTAACGTTCTGGAACAGCTGGATGCAGAAGGCCATGAATTTCAATATGAGGGTGAGATGAATACGGACACTGCGCTCGACCCGGGACTGCGCGAGCGCCTGTTGCCCAATTCGCGGCTGAAGGGTCGGGCGAACACGCTGATTTACCCGAATACGGTGGGTGCTGGTGCAGCGCGCAATTTGCTCAAGGCTGTGGTTTCAGGGCTTGAAGTTGGCCCCATATTGATGGGTATGGGCAACCGGGCACATGTTGTCACACCGGCCATTACAACGCGCGGTCTGCTCAATATCGCGGCATTGGCGGGCACCGCTGTCGCGAGTTATGGCTAGCAGAATTTGTAAATTCCGGGATAAGGACATCAGCGATGACAGGACGTTTGACAACACATGTGCTTGATACCGCGCGTGGTTGCCCGGCGGCGAATCTACGCATCGACTTGTCGCGTTGCGACACAGGTGGATGGCTCCATCTTGGATCATTCACCACCAACGAAGATGGCCGCGTACCGCAGCCACTGCTCGCCGACGCTGCCTTTCGATTGGGTGACTATGAGTTGCTGTTTCATGCTGGTGAATATCTGGCATCGTTGAACTCGACATCGCAAGCCATTGAAATGCACGGGTCTGAGGCCCAGCAGGGCCACTTCCTCCATGAGGTGCCCGTACGTTTTCGGCTGTCTCAGCAGGAGCATTATCACGTCCCGCTGCTGCTGTCTCCATTCGGTTATTCGACCTATCGAGGCAGTTAGGGACAGCGGATTCAGGCCTATTCAGTGAATTCTGACACGTGACCGATTTTGCCATCATCTGGGAATGGTTGTCTTTTGCCGTACGCTGGCTCCATGTCATCACGGCGATGGCGTGGATCGGATCGTCCTTCTACTTTATCGCCCTCGATCTCGGTTTGCGGCAATCTCCTGACCTACCGAAAGGTGCCTATGGCGAAGAATGGCAGGTCCATGGAGGTGGGTTTTATCATATCAACAAGTATCTTGTCGCGCCTGAGCGACTGCCCGATCATCTGATCTGGTTCAAATGGGAGAGCTACAGTACCTGGCTCAGCGGCGCCGCACTTCTGATGATTGTGTACTGGGCTGGTGCAGAACTCTATTTGATTGATCCGGCCAAGGCGGATTTGACGATGGTCCAGGCGATTCTGATTTCAGGAGGCTCGTTGGCATTGGGATGGGCAATTTATGACTTGTTGTGTCGCTCCCGACTTGGCGATCACCCGACATTGCTCATGCTGTTGCTGTTTGTTCTGATTGTGGCGGCGGCGTGGGGTTACGACCAGGTTTTTACAGGACGCGCGGCATTGCTCCATCTCGGAGCATTTACTGCCACAGTGATGACCGCTAACGTCTTCATGATCATTATTCCCAATCAGAAAATTGTGGTGGCGGATCTGCGTGCCGACCGTCAACCTGATGCCAAATACGGCCGCATCGCCAAGTTGCGTTCAACCCATAACAACTACCTGACATTACCTGTTATCTTCCTGATGCTGGCCAACCATTACCCGCTGTCGTTCGCCTCCGAATATAACTGGTTGATCGCGTCTCTGGTATTCCTGATGGGCGTGACGATTCGCCATTATTTCAATACGCGCCATGCCGGGAAGGGGAGTCCGCATTGGACATGGGCAGTCAGCGCCGTGATTTTTATCGTGATCATGTATTTGTCATCGCTGGGTATCACCAGCCGTAGCGATGATCGGACGCTGAGTGAGTCGTCAACACCGCAACTGCGCCCTTTTGTCAATCATCCGCAGTTTGAGGAGATTCACCAGTTGGTTGCCGTGCGTTGCGCGGGTTGCCATGCCGCCGAGCCGCTCTGGGAAAATATCCATATTGCACCCAAAGGCGTCATTCTGGAGTCGCCCGCAGATGTCGCCAGGAATGCCCGCCAGATTTATGTGCATGCGGGTTTGACCCAATCCATGCCGCCGGCAAATATTGCCTTCATGGAAACCGAGGAACGCCAACAGATCGTCCGCTGGTATCAGGAATCGATTTCAGGGAAATAGGCACAATACGGCGCAGGTCATCACTTTGAAGGCTTTGCGGAGCTTTTGAAAACCTGGCTGTCGGAGATTTCCTACCAGTGGGGCAACCGGAATGATCGGGCGCGCTACGAGGCGTGGTACGCCAGCCTTCTGCATATGTATTTTGGATCCAGGGGTGAAGAGGTGCGTTCTCACGACACCACAAGCCGCATGAGTTCGGACATCGTTGTGTCTCTGGGGGACAAGACGTTCGTCCTGGGGGTCAGGATCGTCGACATCGCGGAAGAGGTGGAGACCGCGTTTGCGGCGGCGTTTGCGCAGATGCGGGTGCGGGGTTTGGCGGAACAGTATCGCGGGCGTTCAGTCCATTTGGTGGTGGTTGTCTGCGCGCGTGAGGTGCGGAACCTGCTGGAGGTCAGGGCGGAGCCGTTGGGGGACTCGTGATCTCGAGGCGGCAGGCATTATCGACTCGGGGTGACCCGTTCTCGGGCTTTCAAGATTGGCAAAACCGGTAAGAGTTGGACATCGCGATCCGTCATGATGACCCTGCTGCAGCACAGAAAACTGTCTGCGGCAGGGCACACCGCCTGGATCTCTGACGCGCGCGGATGACAAAAAGACATTGATGATGCCTGACGGAACAGAGAGCGGCCTGGAAAAAGAATGGCGATTCAAGCCCATAAGAGAGTGGGGTTGTTGGTCTTGATGACGATTGCGATTCAATTGTCGCGTGGATGGGCACGGCGGTAGGTGTCCATCAGTTGGGCCTGGTCGATTTCGGTGTAGGCTTGCGTTGTTGACAGGGACGAATGGCCAAGAAGTTCCTGAACCGCGCGCAAATCTCCGCTCTGCCGGAGAAGATGACTGGCAAAGGAATGGCGCAATGCATGTGGTGTTGCCGTGGCTGGAAGCCCTAACGCGGCGCGCGCTTGTTCCATGATGTGACGGACCGTTCGCTGATTCAATGCCCCGCCGCGGATTCCCAAGAAGAGTGTTGTGTTTGAATTATGCGCAAAGGGGCAGATCTCTGTATAGCAATCAACGGCCCTTTTGGTGACCGGGAGTACCGGGACCAGCCGTTCCTTTTCGCCTTTGCCGAGAACACGAAGGCTGTTCGGTAAGGGCACATCGGCCCAGGTCAGGGCAAGCGCCTCGGACAGTCTCAGTCCACAACCATAAAGCAGTGTCAAGAGTGCTACGTCGCGTGCCTGAATCCAGGCCGGGCGATCCGATTGTCGGGCAAACCTGAGGAGGTCGCGGGCTGCATCTTCGGTCAGTGGGCGGGGAAGAGAGGGCTCAAACCGGGGTGCCTTGACCGCCAATAAGGCTGCTGGATCAAATTTTCTGGTGTTTCCAAGCCAGCGAAAGAAACCTTTCACAGCCGACAATTGCCGCGCCAGTGAGCGGGGTGAAACGCCGCGCCGACGCTCGCTCGCCATCCACGCGCGGGCCACGGAGATATTCACTCCTCTCAGGGCATCAAGATCGGGGGCAAGACCCGAATAACGGGTCAAAAAGCCAAGAAAACCAGTCACATCTCGCTCATATGCGGTTAAGGTCTGGGGCGCTGACCCCATGGTTTGATGATGCAGAATCCAGGCAGCCAGTAATTTCGATGCTTCCGTCGCCTCAGGCGTTTGTGGTTCGGGTTGCATCGGGCATGTTTCAGCTGATTGTGGGTGATTGATCCGTCATTTGCATCAGACGGACCAGCGACGAAGCAGGGATTCGACCACCTGTTGGAAAAAGGCAAGAAGATCGGTTCCCATACCCGGTTGAAACGCGTGCGGGTCCTGCGATCCCAGCAACATGAGCGAGTCATTATGACGACGTGTACCAAGGTTAAGGGGAAGTAAAGCTTCTGAGCGGATCTCGGGGTCTGAAACGCGAGGATAGATGTTGGCTGCAATCTGCGGACAGCTCCGCAACACGATCCTGTTGGTCTTGAGATTGTTCTCACCGCCCGCATATTCCGCAACCAGTCCCTGATGACAGGATTTTACCGGGCCAAAATGTGGGTTGGGTTTGAGAGAAGGAAAAGGCGATTCAACCAGGATGAGAATGCGGTCAACCTCAAGAATTGACTGCACCGGATCTTTGAGGGCGGTAGAGAATGCGTCGATATGCGGGGCCTGAATGAGCGTGAGAGTGGCTTTTTGAATCCGTTTGGCACTGGCCAGATTCTGCTGACTCTTCTGGGTGATGGTGCGGTTCGATTGCTCGAGAATATCGCGGCGGCGAGACACCACATGAAGCGCGGCATCCCTG
Source organism: Paracoccaceae bacterium (assembly GCA_026709265.1). GTDB lineage: Bacteria > Pseudomonadota > Alphaproteobacteria > Rhodobacterales > Rhodobacteraceae > JAPOXR01. The sequence continues at coordinate 14,173 of JAPOTI010000059.1, forward strand.
AAATCGACCACATTGTCACCAAAATGACCCTCCGTATGTGCCGCAAGATCACGCATGAGATCAATATCATGCAGGACGATATCGGGTCTTTGTCGAATGAGTGCACGAATGGCCGCGAGATCCTCCTGCTCTGACATGATGACTGACAATAGACCACCCACGGCGCGGTCAGGCCGGCCTCGCCCTGGCGGCGTCTGCAAGAAAACTTGCCAATCCAATATCGGTCAAAGGATGGTCGCAGAGTTTCCGTAACACGGAAGGCGGGACCGTCGCGACATCGGCACCAGCGAGAGCACATTGTGTGACGTGATGGGGTGATCGCACCGACGCGGCCAACAGTTGCGTCGTGAATCCGTAATTGTCGTAAATCTCTCTGATATCCGAGATGAGATCGATTCCATCAAGCCCGATATCGTCTAGTCGGCCAATGAAAGGGCTGATATAAGCGGCACCCGCCTTGGCAGCGAGCAGTGCCTGGTTGGCGTTGAAACATAGGGTGACATTGACGGGAATGCCTTCACGCGACAAATTCTCGCAAACCCGCAACCCATTCCAGGTCAATGGCACCTTGACCACGACATTGCTGGCAATTCCAGCAAGTTGCTTGCCTTCGTTAAACATGGGTTCGATATCTGTGGAAATAACTTCGGCGCTGACCGGTCGCGCACCAACCAGTTGGCAAATTTCGGCAATGACGTCTTCGTGGGTGCCCCCTGATTTCATGATCAGGGTTGGATTGGTCGTCACTCCGTCCAGAAGACTGGTCGCAGCAAATTCCTTGATCGCGTTAATCTCCGCTGTATCTACGAAAAACTTCATTGGTCGCACCATCGTCAGATTGTTGCAGTTGGTCACTGCCTATACTCACACGTCAGCAAAATTGGAACGTTCCGTTGCCATCTGAATCGTCTTCACATCCGTGCCAAGAGCACATGTGTGTCGGGGTCCTCGTACCCCGTCCGGTCGGTGGTCTCCTAGACTATTTGGTGCCTGAGGGCGATGTTGAGTTCGGAGACCTGGTCGAAGTTCCACTCGGCAGGGGGCACGAGATCGGTGTCGTCTGGGCTCCGGGAACAGGGAAAATTGACACGCGCAAGCTGAAGTGGATTTTGCGCAAGCTTGATGCAGCACCCTTGGTCACAAATATGCGGACGTTTCTTGACCAGGCCTCTGCCTACACGATGACACCACTCAACCTGATGTTCCGTTTGGCAACGCGGGCGCCCGGGATTCTCGGTGATCGTCCGACTGTTCCGGTGCTGTGCCCGACTGGCCATATCCCCGAAAGGGTCACCCCTGCCCGTCAGCGGGTCTTGGATTATTTCAGGCAAAACGAGGGTCTGCCGTTGCGGGCAACGCAGATTTGCCAGGAAGCCAAAGTGAGCGGGTCGGTTATTAACGGTCTTGTTGAAGCCGGGAGTCTCGTGCGCGAGACTCAATTGTCTGATCAGCCATATGACCGGCTGGATCCAGGCCGTGCAGGACATGAGCTTTCAGCCGAACAACGTGATGCGGCGGCAGAATTGCAGCGGCGGGTCAGGGCACGGGAATACTCCACTGTCCTGTTGAAGGGCGTGACAGGGTCGGGAAAAACCGAGGTCTATCTGGAAGCCGTCGCCGAAACTCTGAAAGCCGGACAACAGGCGCTCGTTCTGATGCCAGAAATCGGTTTGACTGCAGAATTCATTGAACGTGTGACAGTGCGATTTGGTGCCCCGCCGGGCGAATGGCATTCAGCCATTCCGGCAGCAGAGCGCAGGCGGTTGTGGCGGGCGACGGGTGATGGTCAGATTCAACTGGTTGTGGGTGCCCGTTCAGCGTTGTTCCTGCCTTTTCGGAATCTTGGTTTGATCGTCGTCGATGAAGAACATGATACATCCTATAAACAAGAAGATGGGGTGATCTATAATGCGCGTGATATGGCGGTGCTCCGCGCGTCAATCTGCGGTGCGGCCACGGTACTGGCCTCGGCAACACCCTCGCTGGAGACGTGGAAGAATGTTGAAGATGGCAAATATGGTCGCGTGAATCTTCCGGTGCGAGCCGGGGCGGTGCAAATGCCGGAAATCAACTGTATCGATTTGCGCGAGGCCCAACTTGCGCCGGGCCGATGGATTTCGGGAGCCCTTGCGGTTGCCGTTCGTGAAGTGTTGACCCAGCGTCGCCAGGCCATGTTGTTTCTCAACCGTCGTGGATTTGCCCCGCTGACAGTTTGTCGCTCCTGTGGCTTCCAACTCGGTTGCGATGATTGTGATGCACGACTCGTTGAACATCGCTTCATCAATCAACTCGTCTGTCATCAATGTGGTCGTATGACTCCATGTCCAGATCATTGCCCGGCCTGCGGTGAAACCGGTCAATTCGCGGCGGTTGGACCGGGAGTTGAGCGGCTCTCACAGGAAGCTGAGGAATTATTTCCGGGGGCCAGAATTGAAGTCCTGTCTTCGGATTTTTTTGGGTCGATCGAAGATTTCCGTGCGCGACTTCAAACTGTACGAAATGGTCACGCAGATGTGATCATTGGCACACAAATTATTGCCAAAGGGCACAATTTTCCCTTGCTGGGTCTGGTGGGTGCAGTGGATGCGGATCTTGGACTCCATGGAACTGATCTCAGGGCTGCCGAGCGGACATTTCAGCTGATGACACAGGTGGCGGGCCGTGCCGGGCGCACACGTGAGGGTGGCCGGGGGATCGCATTCCTGCAGACCTGGCAACCGGATCATCCGGTCATTGAAGCCATCGTGTCAGGTGGTGAAGAGGAGTTCTGGGCGGCTGAGGCCGCGGAGCGGCAGGTGGCCGGCGCACCTCCCTATGGTCGTTATGCAGGAATCATCCTTTCGGGTCCAAACAGTTCTGACCTCGAGAGACTGGGTCGGTTGATGTTCAGAAAAGCGGTGCCGTTGCGCGATATCGGGGCGCAGATCTACGGGCCGGCACCTGCGCCTGTATCCCGCATTCGTGGTCGCTTCCGCTATCGTCTGCTGATCAAGGCAGAACGAAGAGCGCCGCTCCAGCAGGCCATTGCGGTTTGGCGAGCACAATTCAATTTTCCGGCGGCAATCCGTGTTGTCATCGACATTGATCCGCAGAATTTCATGTAAACATGATGCGGACCATTCGCCAAAGGGGCTGTTGCACTGTAATACAGACTTCAAGAGATGTGAATTGGGGACAGAGTCCCTTTCGGTTCCTTGTACCAGCATTTGCAGTTGGGTAGGGGATCGGCGGCAGGAAGTGATGATCATGGAAGCAGCGGTTCAGCCCCGTGCCGGGCTGGCATCTATCAAACCCTACGAAGCCGGTGAGGCCAAAATCGATGGACTCGATTCTGTCATCAAGCTCAGTTCCAACGAAAGCCCGTTTGGACCGGGTCCTGCAGCCCGGGATAGTCTCCGAAATGCCTGGGACGGGCTTGGACGATATCCATCATCAGATCATGCTGCATTGCGACAAGCGATCCAGAAAATACACGGATTCGATGCCCACAGGATTGTTTGTGGTGCGGGGTCAGACGAGATTTTAGGGCTGCTCGCACAAGCCTTTTGTGAACCTGGCGCAGAAGTCGTCTATACCCGACATGGATTTCTGATGTATCCGATTTTTGCGCGGGCGGTGGGAGCTGTTCCAATTCAGGCGGAAGAGCCCGAACGAAAAATTGATGTTGGTGCCATCCTTGATGTGTGTACCGCACGCACGCGACTGGTTTATCTTGCCAACCCTTCGAATCCGACAGGCAACATGCTTGCCGATGATGATCTGGTCAAGCTCGCCGACTCACTCGACAGCAATATGATACTGGTTGTGGACGGCGCTTATGCTGAATTTGCCGGCGATCATGACATGGCTGCAAGATTGGCAGAGACTCGTCACAACGTCGTCGTGACCCGCACATTTTCGAAAATTCATGGCCTTGCTGCCTTGCGGATCGGTTACGGTTATGGTCCGCCGGATATTATCGACGCGGTGGCACGGATCCGTGCGCCTTTCAATGTCAGTGGGCCGGCGCAAATGGCAGCCACGGCGGCTGTCGGGGATCTCGAGCATGTGCTTTTCTGTCAACAGCATAATGAAAGGTGGCGGCACTGGCTCAGGTTAAAACTCTGTGATGCTGGCCTGGCCGTGGATGAATCGTTGACAAATTTTGTGCTCGCCCGTTTTGCCGGGGACACCGAGGCAGATGAATGTGACCGGTGGCTCCGCTCTTGCGGCATTATTGTGCGCAAGATGGCTGGATATCAGCTGGGAGATTGTCTTCGCATTTCAATTGGCAGTGAATCGGCCTGCCGTGCAGTTGCCGCTTCCATCACCGATTTCATCGCACATTACCGCACGTGATTTATCCAAAAGTCGCATTGATCGGGATGGGCCTGATCGCATCATCGATGGCACTTGCCATACGCAAGACAGACTCAGCGGAGCAGATCATTGGTTATTCACGTAGCGAGACGACTCGTGCGCGGGCCGGGGAGCTTGGTCTTGCTGATATCATGGTTGACCAACCTGAGGCGGCAGTGGAAGATGCCGATCTGGTGGTCTTGTGCACACCGGTTTGCTCATTTGAGTCTCTGGTTCGAAGGATTGCGCCGCAACTGAAGCGCGGTGCGACTTTGAGTGATGTGGGTTCGGTCAAGGGTCACGTTGTGCGTCATGTGGCACCTCTGGTCCCTGATGGCGTGGATTTTCTGCCAGCACATCCGATTGCCGGAACTGAAGAGTCAGGGCCAGATGCCGGTTTTGCCGATTTATTCACCAATCGATGGTGTATTTTGACGCCTCCCCAGGAGGTCAACATGGCGGCCTTGCAGCGACTCATGGACTTCTGGCAGAAACTGGGAACCCATGTCGAGATCATGGATGCTGAACGCCACGATGTCGTACTCGCCGTGACGTCACATGTCCCGCACCTCATCGCCTATACGATGGTAGGCGTCGCCGACCATCTGCATCGGGTGACGAATTCGGAAGTGATCCAGTATTCAGCCGCAGGTTTTCGTGACTTTACCCGGATCGCAGCCTCGGATCCTGTCATGTGGCGGGATGTTTTTTTGACCAACAAGGACGCCACAATTGATATTCTTGGGCGTTTTTCTGAAGAGCTGCACGCACTTCAGCGGGCGGTTCGCCTCAATGATGGCGTCATGCTGGAGGAGTATTTTCACCGCACACGTCAGATTCGCAAGGGTGTGATTGAAGCGGGGCAGGATACGAAAGAAACGGATTTCGGGCGGCATTCCGGGGTGCCCGATTGATCGATCAACCTTCGGGACACAACTGAAGCGGCGGCAGGGGAATCAGGAATCGATCCTGATAGACGATCCATCCATTCTCGAACTGCAGGGTGGCGGGCCCGCTCATGAAAAAATCCAGGGCAAGTGCGGCAAGGGCAATCTCATCCCTTGAAAAAGGCAAAGGTTCCGGAGTCTTTGGAACTTTGGCCGCGAGAGTAGAAAACCCGGTTTCATCGGTCTCAATGGTTGCAAATCCGGACAGCTTGTCGTTGGTCAATGCCAGATCACCATTCAGGGCCAGCATACCGTCTTGCCAGCGCAGTTGGCTGTCCTGAACCACGATTCGCTTGATTGCGGGGCTGTCCGCCGCGCATGGGTTGGCGGGAACCGGCCCATCAAAATCGACGGCCACAGAAAATTCGACCGAAGCCAGATCCGCCATCAGCGATTCCAGCCAACTTTCCGGTTGCGCGGCGAAACTTCCGGGTAAGTGGCGGGCACGTATGGCGAACTCAACCTGTTGATCGCTTTCAAGAGAGCGACGAAGCGCAACTAGAAAATCACCAAAATGTATCTGCCATGCGGGCGCATTTGAGAGTGTCAGTTCCGCTGATTCAGTAATTGCGGTATCGAGTTGCAGGTCGCTGATTGAGTCAAAAGACAGACTCGTGCGCATTTTTTCGGTCAAGAGGTCGAATTGCTGATCATTGATTTGTATCTGTTGAATCGGTGGCCAGGCTATAATCATATTGTTTGACTGGTAGCTCAAAGACAGGAGCTGCACGAATTCCGCCTGCCAGCGAAGATTCAAAACCGGATCAATATAGACGGGTTGATGGATCGTCATGTCAAAGCGGTTGGGGAAACCGCGTACCGATAGAGTCTCATAGGTCAAGCTCTTGCCCGCGCTGCGCAATTCTGTAGCCAACGCGTCAAGGGCCTTGCGTTGTGCGTGGCTGGCTATCAACCAGTAACCAGACCAGGTCGCCAGCAGGACAACAACGAGAATCGTGATGATCCGAATCGCCAATAGGAGGAGTCCCTTTCGCCTGTTTCGTGCTCATATATAACCGATTGAAGTTTGAGGGGTAAGAAATGACGCGATCGAATGTTTGGGTCTTTGCGTACGGGTCCTTGCTGTGGGATCCGGGTTTTGTGCCGGCACAAGTGCGACCCGCAACCCTGACCGGCTACTGCCGAAGTTTTTGCATGTGGTCCGTGCACCACCGTGGAACGCCTGAACGTCCGGGCCTGGTGTTGGCGCTCGACCAAAAGGAGGGTGCGGCATGTCAGGGTCAGGCCATGAGGATTGCCGATGAAGAAACGGAGACGGTTCTGGCTGCGTTGCGCCGACGTGAACTGGTCTCGTCTGCCTATATCGAGACAAAAGTCCATATTGAGGTGCAGGAATACGGTTTTCTTGAGGCCATCACCTACATCGTTGATCGTCATCATCGTCAATATTGTCAGATCAGACAGGATCAGCAGGCCCGCATTATTGCAACAGCCAGCGGTGGCCGGGGACACAATCGGGAGTATTTGGAAAAAACCGTCAATCGTCTGAGATATCTGGGAATCGGAGATCCCGGGCTTGAAACGCTGTGCGATGAGGTCCAGCGATTCCACGCGGCGACCGATCGAAAATGAAACGCTTGGCCTGATCGCTACGAAAAATACCGGGTGAGCAGACATCGCATCTGGATGATCGCGCGTGGTGCAAGAGCAAACACCATCTAACTGTAACAATCTCCATGCGATCCAACTTTCTTTCACACATTGTTTGCAAGTCGTTACAGCTACGGAACATCTATCCCGCCGCCCGGGAGCCACGCTGCGGAGTGCACAAGACAGCGGGTGTCACCCATCCTGATGATGGCAGCTCCTTGTTAGAGTTCGTTGATTTCACGGCGTCTATGAGATATCATGACACTTTCATCGCAACGGCTCTTGGCGGTGTACCGTCTGGCATTATGCCCCCGCAGAACCGGGGTGCCTACCGGATGTTGGGGGAGGTTTACCAGAGCTATTTTGAGATCTTCGTCAGGTTGGTTTTGATGGGGTGTATTCTAATAAAGCCGAACAAGCCGACCTCTGTGACGGTCAGGTGCCTACCCAGCCCTCGCCGTCAACGGATATGTCTTGTCCTGGCCATCGTATCGATCCTCGCGCTGACTGGGTGTCAGACCGGGCCTTATGAGAAGACTTGGGCAGCCTTTGGTCTGAAGGGGATCTGTATGACTCCTGAAGAGCCGGAACGATGTTAATCGGAGAGTCCTGCAAAATGTGGGGCAATTAAGCCGCCATTCTGGTTCCAGAGCCTGTTGTCAGATCGGGATGCCATTGTTCGAATCTGTTGCGCAGGGTGCCGACCAATGACGAAGGGGGTGCTTTGTCGATACGGTTTAACGGGTGGGCCCCTGTCCTATCATCCTCCCGCACTTGATTCCGAGAGGATTATGACAGTTTCAGTCGGAGTCTCCTGAGTCGTCATCGATTCGGTCTTCATCACCAAAATCCAATTCGTCCTCCTCGTTTTGTTGTTCTCGCAGGGTTCGGATCGCATGGACCGCGGTCTTGAGATCCAACAGACCTTCCCACAATGTCTTCACCCCGGGTAACGGCTGGCATTTCTTCGGATGAAAGCCGACCAGGCCGCCAGTGAGCACCACAAAGGTGGCCATCGTCGGCGGGACCCCGGGGAATCTTGAAGCCATGGGATTTCGCCAACAGCAGCAAAACCTCGATGTCTTCTCGTTCCAGATACCGGATGGCCAACGCGTCGGGGCGATTTCGACCCAGCCCGGTCAAGTCCCAAACCCGAAATGCGGTCATCGCATCGAACGCAACGCATTTGCGCAGATCATCCGGATGATTGAGTTGCCGGTCATGGATCCGCGTGCCTGGCTTCAAGGCATCAAAGAATCGTTCAATCTGCCAGCGCAGGCGATACCCGTTCAGGATCATCCGGGCAGAATCGAGATCAGCCGTGCCTGCGGTGCACAGCAGCATCCAGTTCAGCGCTTTCTTCCTGCCGGGCGGAGACATCTCCCTGGCCGAGATGGCCAGCATCCGGATCGGCTGACCGGGACTGGACTTCGGTGGGATCAGCTCCACTTCCACCGCACGAATCGTGAGCTTGGTCTGGCGTTCCTTGCGGGCTCTCGGACCTCCGCTTGCCGGAATCCGGATCTTTTAGGTCCCGAGGGCCTCGGTCCCTTCGACAGGTTCCCATAAATCCACATCACCGCGCGCGGTGATGACCCGACGTTGCGCGGACTGGCGCGCCCGCACCAACAGTTCACTGCCATGTTCATCCGCATCCTGCAGCAACTCCCAGAAATCGCCTTCCCGATCACACACCGCAACCACCTGGCTCGGCGCGCAGGCGGCCGCCCATAACCGCTTGCGCTGCGCCCTGCACCATGGGGCCGCCATCGCCGTCCCGCACGAGACCGTCAGTCAGGCCAAAGACCAGGCCCTCCGGGACCGCGGACACGGCCATGCCCGCGCCCTCCGCTCCGTGGCCGACAGATTGCTCGCCGTCGCCTGCGCCATGCTCGAGACCCAAACCCTGTTCGACCCCTCACGGACCGGACACAATCACGCCACGTGAAGACCCGGAAACAACACCGATGACCACACGAAATACCGACCCCAAAACAGCAAAATCAGCCTTGCAAAAAGGTGGGGAGTCCTGTGCGGTTCCGGCCTTTGCCCAGGCTCCATCCGCCCCGGCAGGTGCGGTTCCGACAGACGGTTGCTTTGATGTCGCGCTGGCCTGCAGTCTGGCGGATCTGGGTCCGGTCTCGCTGGCCCGGGCGCGTGATGCGGATGATCGCCGCGCCTGGGAGGCGATGGTTGCGGCCCATCATCCGCAGGGCTGGTCGCGTCCCCCGGGCGGCCAGGTGCGTTACTGGATCCGGTCGGCGCATCATGCGGTTCTGGGTGGGATTGGTTTTGGGGCGGCGACCTGGCAGTTGCGGGCACGTGATGCGTGGATTGGCTGGTCGGCTGATGCCCGTGCCGACAATCTGGGCCGGGTCATCTGTAATCATCGGTTCCTGGTGTTGCCCCAGGTCCGTGTTCAGGGTCTGGCTTCGCGGGCGCCGCGTCTTGCAACAGTTCATACTTGTATTGGTGATCGGGTTGGTCTATATGGCGGGTCATGCAGGTTGGTCTTCGCCATTTCGATTCGCAGA
>JAPOTI010000140.1 GCA_026709265.1 Paracoccaceae bacterium
ACGACCCATGATTTACTGTTCCTTCAGTAGAAAACAAGTTTCCGCATGACACAGGCATTCGCGATCAGCAGTTGGCAACGTGTCATGGTTCAGCGTTGTCACGCAGGAGTCGGGCAAACATCTCCGCTTGCCGCTCGATCTCGTCCTCAGGCGGGCATGGCATCTCAAAGCCGCGGGCACCGGCTTCAATGAGCAGTTGTGCACTGTCGCGGATCCCTGTCCGCCGACAGGTTTCCCGGGCACTGATCTTCCCCTGCGACCAGAGCATGAGGATGGCATCGTGATCAGTCGTCCTGGATTCCCTGTCAGGCTGCATAGACCAGTTCCTTATATGTGTTGATGGCAGCGAGGAGATAGGGATTGGTTATGACACCATCCTCAACCAGATCGACCGGACGGGCCAATACGTTGCTCAGGTCATCCCGCAGATCAAAGAGTTGACCCAGTGGATGCGCACTGTCATCCGGAAGAAATTCGACCAGAAAATCGGCATCGCTCGCCTCGAAGTCAAAATCATCGCCCCGGGCGGCCGAGCCGAAAATCTCAAGCCGCGCCACACCGTGCCGGCGACAGATCGCCGTGATCTCGTCCTTCCGATCCGAAATTTCAGGACGCATGTTTCAAGCCTCTGGCTGCACACAAGGACTGATATAGGCTGTCGCCCGAGTGATGACCAGTGACGGTCCCTCACGTCAGCAGGAAACAGTCTCCCACTTGCATCGGCTTCATGGCACATTCCCAGATGACCGTCGGCAGCCACTCATCGTAGATGGCACAGCACGCAGCGTCCATCTGGCTCCGCAGGGGTGTCAGATATGTGATTTCCACGTGTGATGTCTGGTGTTGTCGGTGACCGGATTCCAGGTCGCATCCGTCCACTTGATGGCAGATTGACCGCCCATAATTACCATCTGCCGAAAGGATCGGGCGGTTTTTGCCAGTCGAGGAGGTCATCGTCCTGTCTGGCCTTACGAACGGGTTTTGCCCGGGGTTGCGGTTTCACCGGAATTTCCTGTGCTACGGGTGGGGGCGGCGGATTGTCACGCCGATGTTCCAGTGCGAGACGCAATTCCAGGAGTGATTGCTCCAGATCCTTTCCCGGAAACAAAATTGCGTCTTTTCGCCATGCTAAAGCGAATCTCTCCTCAATCCAATCCACATCCTCAGTGACAGACAGCATAGTGGCGATTTGGGTATCTGTCAGTTGGTTTGCATATGTTCTCGTCAGGAAGGAGAGATCATAGAGGTCACGCCCGGCGGTGCGTTCCTGGAAGGCGGTGACCTTTTGGTCATAACTGTGGAGCAGTGTGTATGTACGAACCTTGTTGACGGTTTCGATCATGTCTGCCGGGATGTCTTTGCCGGTCTTGGTTTCGATCTTCAGAAAGTCCCGCATGTCAGAGGCTGCATTGTGATAGTGAAACTTGAAGCGTTGCATGGCATGACTGTCCTTCATACGATTCACTTCGAGAAGTTTGACACTCACCTTCTTGAACGCATGTCTCACGATCTCTTCAATTCGGACTGCACGATGGGTGTCGAAATCCAGATCAGTGGAATGACGATCAAGGTTACGGGCGAACAGGAGACCCGTGCCGCCCTTGAGCACATACGGTGTGCGCTCCTGCAGAGCGCGGGTCACTTGATACATGACGCGCTGATGGAAGATCTGCGCCGGTTCCATTATTCATTCCCAGATGACCGTCGGCAGCCACTCATCGTAGATGGCACGGCACGCACCATCCATCTGATTCCGCAGGGGCGTCAGATATTCATCCACGAGCCTCTCGATCTGTTTCTCAGTATTGAGCCACCGGTTGATTTCCCGCACCGTGGCTTGGCGTGGGAGGGTAAAGGTAGGCACATTGGGCCGCATGCGGTGAAGATTCATCAGGGTGATCTGATCCATCATCACGATATCGGCAATGGCGCGGAAATGATTGGCCACCCAGATCGGTTCCGCAATCTCTCTCTTGTAGAGGCGGTCCAGGGCGCGTTTCATATCGCGTACACCTGTTGACCCCAATGATGGTGTGGTGTCGATGTCTTCGCCTGTCCCCACGCAGGGCAATTCCACATCAGGCTTGCTGGCTGGCACGAATAAAGCCGTATGCTGATGCCAATCGCCTGTATCTTCCCACAGTTGGCGGATATTGAGCGCCGTCAGGCATGAGATGTAGCGGGTCTGTGTTGTTGCCGGAATGACACCCGGTTTGACCGCGCCGTTATAGAGCACGGCGGTGCCACCGCCCCATGTGCGACTGATCTTCTCATCACGTGGCGGTAATTCAGGAAGATTGCCAAAGATGTCCATCATCGCAGTTTTCCCCTGTATGGCACACCACACATTAGGGGTGGTCGTGCGAGAGCGTCAAGCGATTGCATGATCTGGCAGTGTCGCACTGGTGCAATCCTCACGAAATTCCGATAGGAGTCGAAAACGCGGTCGTTGAGAGATGTCGTGAGAATGCCCGCGATACCCCGTTATCACACCCGAATTGCAGTCGGGTGTGAATGATTTTGACCGGGTTGCAGAGCAGAACGGCGGTGAGTCCGGGTCAGCACCATCCAGGATGCCCAGACCTGACCCCAAACCCTTTTCAGGGCATGAACCGTAGGCCGTCTGTTCAGAGTTGCATCGCCAACACATCCACCCACAGCAGGATCATGATCAGCGCCGCCGCCGGGCAAGCGGCAAGGGCGGCCGGGATCGCGCAGCGGCGGATGGACCGCTGGCGTTTGCGGGCGAGGCAGGAGGTGAGTCCCAGAACCAAGGCGGCATTGACAAGGGCCCAGGCTGGAAACAATGCGAAACCGACCAGCCAACCGCAGAGTGTGTAGAGGGGAATATCACCCAATCCGATTGCGGATGGATGAAACAGGCGAACCAATGCCGAGATCCCCAATCCCAAAGCCGCGCCCAACCCGTGTTCAAGCCACTGATCGTTCGCCAGGACAACCGGCGACCAGGCACCCGCAGCCAGCGCGCAGATCCAGGGATTGATTTCCCAGCGCCGCAGATCCTCCCAGGCGATCCACAGCAACAGCATCAGGGAGGCGCTCAATGAAAGAGGGACGACCCACATGCGATTTTGTCAGTGTTCCGCACCGCACGTTTGCGACGTTTCTGATAATGCCCGCGATGGGAAAATAGACGTGCGATGGACTCCAAACAACCCGACATGATGCCAACCCGATATGAACAAAACAGCACTATCTTTGATCACGGTTTTTCATGGCTGTACCTTCTCACAGTGCTCAATCAAGGTATCAACTGTCTTGATGACAGGTGAATTCTTATGTTTCGGATGGATCATGTGGGATTCATCATTGATCGGACGGTCATCCTGCGAACTCACCAGCCATGACTTGTCATGGCGCGGTGGCCGGCAGGCTGCGGGGATCTCTTCCTTGGAATCCATGTTCAATGCTCTTCCGGTACCTCCATGGGTGCAGCGCTTCTTTGACCTGTCGAGACAGATGAACATGTCGTCAATCGTGAGTAATTTTTGTGCGGATTCCTCTTGATTTGTCATCGCCAGTTCAGATGAATCATCAGATCGGCTCTGCCGGACAATGTCCCCGAACAGATCGGCCTCCCCCATGGTGATCGTTGGCGCAAAATGGCTCTGCAGACGGGAGGCCAGCGTTCGCTGCGCACCAGGGCCATGGTGACCGTTCAGGCCATTTTGTACAAATACCCCAAGTCGAAAGTTCCGCAGACGGCCAGGCACCAGTTGCTTGTGCATGTCATCTGCCTTTTGTTTCCCCACGCAACTTTTCGCGCTGGCTGCCCATGTCTGCGAGGTCTCTGGACAGTTTCTCTTTTGTCTGCACAGCACGCGACAGCTCCTCGTCGCGGGGCGTTTGAAACGGCGACACGTCCAATTCTGATGCAGATTCGGACGATTCGTCGAATCGGCGTCTGATGGTTTCATTGTCGTGCTCCGACAGTGATCTTTCCTTTCTGATAGTCTGGTACGCATGGGGTCGTGCGGCGTGTCTGACAGTGGCGGAGGCAGATCTCTCTGCGGGTTGGGGTGGGGACGGGCTGGCAACCCGATGGCAGGATTCTGTCCAGCCATTTGAGTATTATGGTCCTTGTCTCAGGGTGCACAATCGTCAAGGAGGCGATGCAGCGCACGGCGTTCCTCTTGCGTCACTGTGAGTTTGAATTGCAGCTTGATCGTCAGCCACCGCTGTCCATACCAGCATCGTGCCTGCGGTGTTGGAGGTTCCCACGCCTCAATACTGCGCCCGCTGCGCTGGCGAAAGGTCCTGATACTGACCGGCATCCATAACCAGTGGATCTCGCGGTGGGGTGTTAACCAGAGTGGCACCGCGTCATCTGGCAGTCCGGATTGCTGGGCCAGTGCGATCGGCACCACCGGGGCACCGATGATCGTGGCGCGATGATCAAACCAACGTGCATCAAGAGGGGATATCCAGCGCCCACTGCCCAACCGGCAATCCTCCAACAGATCAGGCTTTCTCATCATCTCTGTGGGTTGATGATGAAGCGCAAGGATCCAGTCGCCCACGGACAAACATTCATGACCATGGTGTGCGGCGCGGAGCACCTCTTCGTCGAGATCCGGATCAGGCGTGTAACTGTTCCCACCTGCGCGGAGGTTGGCGACCCCGTGCGCAGTTAACATGATACGCGGTCCGGCCGGGCCAAGCTGGGGATCAGCGCGATTCTTGGCAAACAGGAGATGCAGCCCGGCTCCTCCAAAGACCGCGATGACCAGGATGGCGGCGAGAACAGCACAGCTTGAGATGAGCTGATGCGCCGCACGTCCACGATTCCCACCGAAGATTGCCGCACTCACCGATATTCCAGCGAGAGTACCTGATTTTCGTGCAGGATCACGACGGGTGCCTGGCCGCTGGACGGGAAGCCGCGGAGAACATGATCAATCGCCTCAACGAATGCCCCCTGATACTCAAAATCCGTATCAAACCGCCAGTACCAGCGCTCTTTCTGGATCGGTTCCCATCCGGCTGTCCACGCCCAGCGCGTAATGATATTATCAAGGTGCTCACCAGCCGCGGCGCGCCAGATCGGCAGCGGCGCGGTCTGGCTCTCCGGTTCCTCGGTCGGAACGATCGCCGGCGGTGTTGCCGTCACAGTGCCACCGCAAGGGAGAGTCAGTTCCTTGCCGATCGGGATGCGATCAGGATTGGTGATCTGGTTGAGATCGGCAATCTCATGCCATCGTTTGGCACTGCCGAGCCATGTGTTGGCGATGGATGAGAGTGTGTCGCCGCGTGCAACGGTCGCTGAACAGGCGCTGGCCTCTTGCGACGCGGCAGGGGGCACGACGGGTTGTGTCGTGGCAGGAGCAGGTGCGGAGTCGGGCGCCGCCGCGAGCGCAGTCACAGATTGTGTCTGTTTCTGTTCGGGCCGGAGGGTCACTCCGTCATCCGGGCTCTCGCTGGCTGGCGGTGTCACCGGTGCATCGCGCAGCCGCGCGGGGACAGACGTGTTGGCGCGCGCCGCATCGCTTGGGGGCATTTCATCCGACCAGGGAGCCGCTGCGCTGCCTTCGACACTGATCTCGGTTGCCCCGGCACTGTCCGGATTGTCTTCCTTTGTATCGTTGGCCAGGGCCTCGCCGACCTTCTGAATCGCCGCAACCATCGCATCCGTTGCCCCATCTGCGGGGCAGGGAAATGCCAGCGTCCAACCGATACCGATGCGGTTGGGGTTGTCCAGCCTGTTCATGCGCGCGATCTCACGCCAGGCTTCCGTCTGGCCCGTCTCGCGTTTGGCAAATGAGGACAATGTATCGCCAGCGCGGGTTGTGGCCGTGCATTCGGCCGTGTCCGGAAGGATCGGTGGTTGCATGGGCGTGGCCGGTCGTGAGACGGCTGGTTGGTTGCCCGTGACTGTCTCGCTGGTGGGTTCAGCCAGGATCATCTGGAAGGCGGCCTGCGCCGGGATGGCAAGACCCGCGGCACACAGAACCACAGCAATGGTTGTTTGGCGAAAGCCATTCACTTTTGTCATCTCTTGTAATTGATCCGTCTCAGAGTATCAGCACCCTGCCGGTGATTCCAGCATCGTTGCCCCTTCGGGAGTGATTCCCATATGTCTGGGTTTGGACCATGATTGATTCCTGATCTGTTGCTTTCGGCGAATCATCAGGCGGCCCTGGCCACCGGCGCGGCCCCATCTCTGGCCGCTGCGCTTGAGCCGGGTGCTGATGATCATTGTGTTCGCCGCCTCCTTGGGGTCGCTGCCCATGGGGGCACCCGCATCGCGGGCCTCCCGATAACGCATTCGCTGGTGGTGGCTGCGGACATAGCGCATGGCGGTGGTGATCTCGCCAGCCCCGAAACTGGTGCCGCCGCCGCTCAGAATCTCACATGTGTTTGATCAGGTACAGGTTATAATCCTCAAAAATTCCGCCAAATCACCAAAACGCACACCATCAGGATTCAGAAAACCACGCGTTTTCAACAGGTTGAAAATTTACAAGTCCGCCAGACGAGAACCACTCCCTGTGTCGGAAGTTGCGCCCGGTGTCGTCCAGATGTCAATGTTGCATCCGTCCACTCAATTGCAGATTGACCGCCCATGATCAACGTCTGCCGAAAGGATCGGGCGGCTGCTGCCAGACGAGAAGATCATCATCGTCGTTTGTCTTTGGCGGTTCGGGTTGGGTTGCAGGTTGCGGGGAGGTCTTGTGCTCTTCAGACGGACTCGGAGAAGACAGTTCGGAGAGCAGTTGACCAACAGTTTTGTGCAGTTCGGGAATGTCATTGATGGCCGTATCCCAAACTGCGAGTCGATCGGTTTCAAAATAAACATGTGTCAGACGGTTACGCAAATTGAACGCTTTCGCAGTTCAGGAATCTTTCGTGCGAGATCAGGGGCCACATCATCGAGACGGTTCAGTGCCTCACCAATGGTGATGAGCCGGTAATTCACGATGATCTGCTGATCTTCGTCATCAAGATAGGTGCTGCGCGTTGTTCGGGAGACAACTGTCTTGATGGAAGCGTGCGCCTTGTCGATATCAAACAGCCATGCCCTCGTATTACGCTTCATAGACAAGTTCCCGGCTGTCATTCACCGATTCCCAGAAAAACGGATTTCGATCCGGGCGGGTATTTTCTGTCACCAGGTCAACCTTGCGTCCGAGTATGGATTCGAGATCATCGGCCAGCCCCAAATAGCGGTCTGAGTAACCGGGAAAGAATGGCGGGAGGAACGTCACGAGAAAATCTGCGTCACTGGTCTCGGGGTTAAAATCCCCGCCGTGCGCGGCCGACCCAAACACTTCCAAGCGTGCCGCCTGGTGTTTCCGGCAAGCCGCTACGATCTCGCTCATTTTGTCCAGGATAGCATGATGCACGCGTTTCATCTCCCGCATCAGTGAATGCTACTTCAACATATCAGCACCCTGCCGGTGATTCCAGTATTGATGCCCCTGCACATCCTGATTTTGTGTGTCAGGGTTCAGCGTTCGTCCCGGAAGTCCGGTCAATTTTTCGTGATCAAGCCACATGATGTTCGGAACAACTGAGAGGAGAATTGGTGACCACTCGACCATCGCCCCAACGTTGTAATCTCCTGTCACTGATCCATCATGTCATCCCGGGCGGTTTCTGCCAGTCGAGGAGATCATCCTCGTCTTTGGAAGGATGTGGTTTGGGTGTGGCCCTGAGTTGCAGTTCTGGTGCAACGGGTGTTCGTGTCGGCCCTTCTGCGATGATTCGCCCCGCCACCTCACCCAGATCCGGCAGCCAGTCCGACCGGTGGACATCTGTCAGGGGGCGGCCCAGTTTCGCGGCTTGGGCTCCGAGTCCGGAAACAGTCTTGACGAGACCGTTCCGAATTGCTGGAACCAGCGTTGCGAGGGCGCGCTGCAGTGCATCCGGATCCTCTTCGGCGGCAGTCCTGATATCGTAGAGATCGCGCGAGACGAATTTTTCCTTCTCCCCCATGCGATGAAAGAGTTTCTTGGCCAGGATCTCGGCGGTGGGTTCCAGCCGGATTCCCCAGACTGCATCCCGGTCAGCATCCATCTCCGCAGGAACGATCTCCGGGAGGAGCGGTGGGCTGGTGGCAATACTGAATTCGCCTTCCATGGAACGTGCCGTGATCCCCGGATTGATCGCATCAACAACCTTGACGGCCCCGACAAAATTCTTGGCGAGTTGGACGGCAATCTGGTCAAAATATTTGTCGAAAATATTCCGGGCCAGGCAGAGATCGATATCGGTGCTGCGACGATGGTTTCCCCAGCGGGCAGCCAGAGCCGTGCCCCCGCCAAGGATCAGGGCATCCCCGTGACCCGTTCGGTCCAGAAGAGCCAACACCGGCGGAGCTGCCCGTGCCAGGATCTCGGATGCGGGCGGGCCAATCGTGTAATCTGTCATCCCGGGGATTCACCCGCGGGCCAGAATTCGCCATCCTTGTGGCGGTGGGGCCAGAAACCCCCGTCGATCACGGGGGGCAGGGGCCGGTTGACCGGCCAGTCAGCGGGCATTTCTGCCCACTGGTTCAACCACCAGGACAGTTCACCGACCCGGGTGCCGGACTCAAGCGTTCCACGTGCGATATCTCGGACACTGAGTCCACCCTCAGTGCGCATCAGTGGATAATCCGACCCATCCGCGCCGGTCAGCATCTCGTAGAACAGCGACCGTTCGGTCTCGGTCTGCGCTCCGTTTGTGAAGATCCGAAACACGTCCGCACCGGACAGTTTCGGGGAATATCCCGCAAGGTAGCGCGCCGCCATCCAGTCCAGAAAAAGATGTCGGGGATCGGGTTCACGCAATCGCTTGCGGGCCTCATCCTGCGCAAACCAGGTCAACGGCATCGGGGGATAGGATTTTTGCCTCTCGAGCGGTATCATGCGTGGATCAGGGGAATCAGTTTCATAACACCACCGCCAGCGGGCATGGATATCCTCACGTGTGGGGGCCCGGTCGATACGCTCAGCCCCATGGCTGCGCTCGAGGCGCTCGATTTCACGGGCAATTGCGGCTTCGTCGAGTGGCGGTGGCACCGCGGCCTGTTGTTGCATCCATTCCAGATCGGGAAGCCAGGTGGTGATCCCGTTGCTTTCACAAATCTCCTTGAACCGCAGTGCCCAGGGTGAATGTGTGACCGGTGGTGTTTCTGTTGACCTCTTGTGCAGCGATGGCATCCCGACCTCCTGACCTGAACCCTGTAAGTAACTCTCGGCAGGACGTGATTCAATGTTCGACGGCTGACGGTGGGCACATTCGGAGCTATTCCCAAAAACGGATAATATACCCCTGACAGCCAATGTCGCTTTCCGACGATCAATAATGGCCAGAGAACAGTCGACAGGGCACTTCTTACTGAAATTGTGATCCGATATGACGTGTCTTTAGCCTGCGTCGGAATACACCCCTTCCTTCACTGTGCACTCAACCTTGCCAAGGGATCCTTCATGCCACTTTGAAGTACAATATCCATGTGGCGGTGTTTGATCAGGTCCATGTCCGTGACACTTCCCAGGGAATCTCGTTCACAGCCTGGGAGACCATGCCGTGGAATCGATTGCCGCTCATCGTGCGATTCGTCCTTCGTCGCAGTCGCTCCTCCAGGGAGATGCCAGTTGTCTTCCCAATGTGAGCCAGTAGTCCAGTTGACGCTCTTCTTCTTCCGTCGGGGGTGGCAGGTGCATTTCGTGCTCAATCTCCAACAGTTCGCCATAATCCAGTTGAACCGCCGCGTGATCCGTACAGGAATATCGGAAATCCTCCAGCGCAAGACGCGGTGTGGCGCGGCGCAGGGGCGGGCCCCAATGGACCGTCCCTGCGTGAATCTCGGTGGGCGTTCTGTCGGTATGTGTGAAGCTGATCGTCCCCCAGTCTGTGGACATATCCCCGCCATCGCCGGTTGTCATGACAGTGAGACAGCCGATGGCCATCTGCGGGATGATGCTGTACTCGCTCAATGCGGAGTGCAGGCTCACATAACAGTCGTCACCCGCCCGGAGGGCCAGGGCAAGCCGCTCAAGGCGGCCCTCACAGCGTGATGGCAGATAGATCCAGAGACCTTCGTCGACCTCGGACAGGAATCCGCGTGCCATCAGTTTCGCGGTGAGTGCGTCACCCACCCTGCCGGGAATCACACGCTCCAGTGTTGGGGTATCAAAGACCTGCCGGCCCTTCCGATCAAGCCCCGCCAGTGTCTGTACAGCTTTGTCAACTGACATGTCGCCTCTCCATTGTCAGTCTCCAAACGTCCTGATGATGGGTGAACTTCAATCGTCTCAACGTTGAGACCTCCGATAATCTTCCGGCATCTGGAATTCAGTCTGCCAGATTCCCTGTTGTGTCTCGCGGGCCTGTTCCTCAATCGCCGTGTAGCGATCCGCATCAGCGGCCACGGCCGCGCCCCACGCCACCATCCAGGCTCCGAGATCCATTTGTTGGTCTCCGAAGCCGATGGCGCAGATGGCCACCCTGCGGCCATAGACATCGCGCGCGACGCCCCGGCAGGTCACCGTGCGCTGATCCACCGCCAGGGCCAAAGCGGCGGCAGCTTCTGTACCGCAGGCGATGATCCGCCCGCGATAAGTGCAGGTCTGGGTGGATTCCGGGGCATCGATGCCGAACATCCGGATCCGCTCCCCGCGGATCTCCAGCGTATCCCCATCGATATCTCGAGCCGGACCGCTGATTGTCCCGACCGGGTCGCTGGAGAGTCCCGGGGACAGGGATTGTGCGCCCGCGGAACCGATGCTGATCACGAGAAGCAGCCCGATCACCGAGAGGAGACTCAACGGAAGAGATGTTCGGCGGGTGAGGTCGGCTGACGGGCAGCCACCTGTTCGGGCTCGCATCTTCGGAATCTCCCCGTGTCTGTCCGTGTCTCCAGAGGCACTATGCCCGGT
Organism: Paracoccaceae bacterium; assembly: GCA_026709265.1. Taxonomy (GTDB): domain Bacteria; phylum Pseudomonadota; class Alphaproteobacteria; order Rhodobacterales; family Rhodobacteraceae; genus JAPOXR01. Next base: position 10,887 of record JAPOTI010000140.1, read on the forward strand.
GTGTCTTAACCACGGTCTTACCTAGATTGACGCGCTATAGTTTTAGCGAAGGGTTCCGCAGAAATCGACCCCAGAAAGGATCATGGGACCTTTTGAGCTGGACTTTTGGCTCTCTTTTTGGGGGCGGCGAATGGGGGTCATGTTTGACGGGTGATGTTGGGCGGGAAGTGTGCGTGCGGTGGAGGAGTCAGGGCATCAGGGACAGATCCAACGTCTCTGTGAAACCCCGGCAACCCGCGCAGACCACAGGTTCATTCCCGGCAGCGCCATTCGACCACAGCCAGATCCAGTTTCCACCCGAACAGATCACGCAGCGTGTCGGCACAAGCGTGCTGGTTTGGCTGCAGGGCGTCCTTGCCCGCTCTCTTGATCTCACGGGCGGCGATCCGCCCATCGGGAAAAACCGCGATCACATCCGGGACACCTCCGAAGTTTCCCCGCCTTTCGTAGACCCGTGTCAGAATCCTGACTGTCTCAACGCCGTGTTCAACACTGTCAGTCACCCCATCAACGATTCTGGCGACACAGATCAGGTCCTGATTGACCAGCTCGACCTTCCGGCCGCCTCCCCATATTTCCACGAACACCGCATCATCGGCCCCATCAGCTTTCAGTTCACGCGCCACCAGCACACCCACCGGCACCACGATCCCCGCATTGTCCCGAACATAGTGCTCGCTCTGCTTGTCGGTCGTGGCCGCGTCAAACCAACTCTCACCGGGCTTTAGACTGTAGGTTTTGCGATAGGGTTGCGCGGGTGCGCAGGGCCACTCCCTGTGCAGGAGTGGAACAAATCCACGGCCAAATCTTGCGGTCATGTCCAAAATCACTCACTGAGTTCGCTGCCAAGCCAATGACAGCCATTCCATTTCTTTCGCATATCATTATGGAGTTGGCTGACAAAAGCTACACATCCCTATTGTGAGATTACGATGCCGGAGAACCACCCTGATTTGTTCCACTATACCAGCCTTCAGGCCTGTGAAAGAATCTTGCAGTCCGGTAACCTCTGGGCATCGCATGCCAAACACCTGAATGACTCGTCCGAGTTTGAACTGATGTGGGGCAAAATCAGGCCGCTGCTGAGCCAATACATTCAGGAAGCCATTCAGGCCGATCCAGACTATCGCAGAAAACATCGGGATGCCATTGACAGTTCGGGAGGCATTGAGCGGGTTGCTGCGCAGGATGCTGACACCTTTGTTCACATTATGAGATCGCTGATCTTCGAGTTTGCAACGCCCTTCGTTGCCTGTTTCACGACCCATGATGAAGATTGTGACCGACAACACGGATTGCTCAGTCAATGGCGAGGATATGGTGACGACGGCGTGGCCATCGTGTTTGATTACAAGAAACTGGAAGACCAACTGAGGCGAGAGAAGGAATTGTTTCACTATTTGGGATGTGCATTGGTTACGGCGGTCTACGACACGGATGATCTTGACCTGCGGGAACAGTTTCCAAGCCTATTTGCTACGCTGGATAGAGAGGTGGTTCCTGCTTATCTGGCAGGATTGCCGAAGGACCATCAAACGGAGAAAGCCTTATCCAATGCAGCAATTGAACTCTTTCGGGCGGTGGGACCATTAAAACATTGGGGCTTCAGGGAAGAGAAGGAACAGCGTATCATTGTTGGTGTCGGCAATCCAGCCCGCTTTGACGGTGTCAACGCCTCGTTGTCAGCCCGCCAAAAGTTGAAGACCATTAACTTCAGACCCGGACGATGCGGATCCATACCCTACATCAAACTCTTCGAAGATGACGAACATTTGCCGATTTCAAGGATACTGGTCGGACCGTCCAGAAATCAGGACGCCAATGCATTCAGGGTCGAAACAATATTGAAGCATATGGTGCTTCAGCACAAAATTGAGTTGGAGACATCTGCGATACCGTATGTCAGCGCGACAATATAGAGTCGGACCACCCGGCCCCGGCAAAATCGCGCCAGAAGCCACAGGGCACCCGTCAGAGGGCTTGAGGGGTTTGGAGAGGTTCCCCCACACCATCACCTCAACTTTCATGAGTTTGGAAAAGCCGGAAATAGCCCTTTGTGGGGCGATGGCGGAGTTGTCGGGTGGCTTGACCGTAGAGCACGTCGCTCATCGTGGTGGGGTCAAGAGGCGTTACGCGTTTCCTCTCTGAGACTGTCCTGCAACTTCTGAACGCAGGATAACCATTCATCTTTATGATGAAGGATCACATCTATCGTGGGAGTTTTGCCATTTCGTTTGAGAGTTACCGTTGGTTTGCTGTGATCAACGGTCCCACCAATTATACTGGCCATATCCTCACGGTATTGACGGGCAATTTTATCCAACCCATGGTCATGGACATCTTTGGTGTGAACCTTATCAGTCCAAAATGTTCCACTATGATGAATTTCAACCAAAGTTATTTGAATATCCGTATTAGGAATCGGGTATCTGAGGATCAGGGATGCCGTCTTGAATTCAGAAGTGACGTCCAGATCTTCCAGATCCTTGAGCAACGATCTGATCCGGCTTTCCCAATCTCCACCGCGCCCTTCCCGAAATTTCTCAAAAAACTCTTCCTCAGTCAGGTTCTGTGATTTGTTTCCGGCAGCAAGGACAGGAGATTTGATGGATGCTGATGGCCCCGTCGTGCCATTCTCGATACGCACGATCGCCCGTTCGACATTGACAGTCCTGGCCACCGTGCGCGGCTGAAGCAGATAACCGCCACCGTCTGGAAGCCGGTACTTCACTATCTCCACGAGCGCCAGACTGAAATGCAGTCCCGGGTACGTGCTGACGTGATCGACCAAGGTCTTCGCCCCTTCCCGGATACCATCGCCGACAATGAGGAAAAGACCACGTCCCAGCCGCAGGTTCCGGGAAACAGCATCATTGAAGCGCAACTCATCCAGAGATTCGGGCTGTCCTTTGATCAGATCGTGTAGCTTTCTCGTTGTCCCGGGTTCGCTGGTACTCCGGGCCTTCATCACTGCGTCTTCCAGATCTTCGCAAGTCCAACGTGACATGCCCGCGATATAGTCGAGAACCTGGGCTACCACCTCGCGTCGGGCGGCGGGATTGCGCCAGAGTTTGCATTCGGCAAAAATCAGATTGCCTTGCGGAGTGACATAGACGTTGTCGATAAACCCTTGCGGCGTGCGCATTTCCATGCAGGCGGGGACGACAGGTTGATAGGCCGGTTCCAGTTCCTCAATAGGCAGAATTTCCGGATGGCGATGGATGATCTGCTGCAGCCATTTCTCATCCTCACCCTCATCGCGATCATAAGGAATTTTCTCAAGGCGTGCCGCTGTTGCCGTTTCGGAAGACTTCGGCACGATGATCGGCACCCCGAACTGTCTATGGTCCCGCATGGCGATCTTTTCCAAAAATGTGATGGGTTGTTTGCATCCGCCCGACCTTCACCCCGGTGCTGTCGTCTTACCGCCATGAACACTCGGCTCACGGCACCATTGCTCATGTGGCACACAGACCCGCCCACACACCTCCAACCTGCTGGCCGTCGATGATTTCACCAAGCCGTCCCGCCGCTTCCTTTGCAACCTGCCGTGCCGGGTGAAACTCGGTCTCCACGCTCACAGGCAAAGTCCGGTTGCTTGCGGGACTTGCCGGTCACAACCCGTGTCTGTTCCGCCGCCACCGCGGGTGGCGCACGCGCAACTGGTTCGCCAGCGCCAGATTGAAGGCGGTCTCAACCGTTCGGGGAGTCATCGTGGCATTGTCTTTCGGATCGTTAATCGGGTTATCAGGTGAAAGATCGTGGTGGTGTTGATGTTGGTCTCAAATGAATGGAAAAGGCAAAGCATTTGTATTGGTTTGTCTTTATAGATCTAAAATTGGGGTTGGTATCATGAAAAGGATAAACTCTGAACAATATAGCTGTCACCTGCCACTTTATGTGTTGATTCCATGATTCGACTACAAAGGAGGAACACGACATGAGCTTAAAGCAATGAAGTCACCCATCTTCCAGCAATTGGTTAAACTGGCTTACGAAGCCAACACCGACATGGAGGAATGGCTGGAAGGTGCAGTACAAGGGGTTCAGTTCCTTGAACGAACGTGTGCAGCAGGGGATGAAATTATTCTATTTGCGTTGGGCCCGCACTGCCTTGTGCATTCGGTCCTGGTGCCGCAGGCCGCCGTGAATCCACCCGACCATGAAGACATTTCGCAAGCACACATCAGATCTGATGATACTTGGTGCATTCAGAAGATTTATGGCGGTGGCGAAGGCCATCGAATCTATCTTGAATCGCCACTCAGTTCTTCAGGGAGCCAAACTCTTGCTGGTGGAGAAAAGCTGATCTTCCGGCGTCATTTTGAGGGCGTCAAATCATACCATCCCCAACTGGAAATCAGTCAGAAGCTCGTGCATGCACATGAGCTGTATTTCATGGACGAACGGCGCGCATATTGTCGACTGGATGCCCATGGCGACATTGAAAACGTCATAACTCTACATGATGACGAACACTCTGACCCTCATCAGCGCGTGCAAGCTGTGACCATCCGAAGCTGTGACCTTGAGGTTTACATGGCATTGAGTGAAACGGTGCTTGTGACACAATTTGATTTTACCCGTTTTCTGTTGGGCAACTTTTCAAGTTGGGACGGGGCAAAGGAGCAAATCCAGCGCGACAGAAACTTGTTTTATCGATGGAGAGTTATCCCGAATCATGCCAGCTACGCGAACGGTCACTTGCTTTTTTATACAAAACTGAGTGAGGATACTCTCGTTCAAGAATGGAAAGCCGAAGAAAATAGCAAAACAAAGCAGTACGCTTCGTTCAAGATTCTTGATCGCAAAAATAAAAGACAGATTGAAACATCGTGTGGGCCAGAGCACATTGTCAATTATTTTACAGAGTCGGAATTGCCTTTGGAAATATCACCAGCATTTTTTCGCCCGGAGGTTCTGCAGAAATACAAACAAGACATAGAGAAATACACCATTAGTGACCGAAGTATCAGTTGCCGGGGCGCTTGGGATCTTAAATCCTACGACATCAACGAAGCCGGTCAGGTGCATGCCTACATTGGCGATTTGGCGAAACTGCCTTTTGAGGAACAACTGTATTGGAAATCATTCAATGAATGGCCCAAAGGCAATATTTCAAACCGCGCGTTTCAAAACGATATTCTCGGAGAGGTTTCAACTGAGGATAACCCACTTGCCGAGGTGAGGAGAATAGTCGCATTATTGAATCGCGAAGCACCCGCTTGGTGGTGCCCTCGAGAAGACGAGGTAATTTATAAGGTGTTGGGCTGCGCAGCGGATTCCATCGAAGAATGGGGGAACGAGATTCTGGCGTTCGATCAGATGGTGAATGAGGGATTCAGAGCTAAAGGGCTCCGACTGATTATTGAGTCTCTTGGAAGCTCATACAATCAGAAGTGGAGATCACTAAAACTTCTTGAGGTTGTGGTAGTTGGTTCAGAATACACTGAAGATCAAGCTAAGGAAATGATCAGACCGCTGAAAGAACTTCACAATCTTCGAACTCTGATAAAAGCTCATAGCAGTCCCAATAAGAGGCAACTGGAGGCATCAAAGGCCAGACGAACACACGGTACACTTCGGGACCACTTCCAGGATCTGGCAGGGCAAGTACGAGATTCCATCAAACAAGTCGTATTGATCCTAAGGCAATCTGCGCTAAAGCCGTGAAGGTAAAACTGAGGGCTTATATACTTAACTACCCAAACTATTCCTACCGAATCAAAGACTTAGAAACTTCTCGCCACTGCGCTGACAGGTCAACCCGCCCATCAAACAGGCGGGTTATTTTTTTGCAATTTACAAAATAAGGAAATATTGGGGATTCAATGACTTAGCTGGCTGTTGTTTGGGTAGTTAAGTATATAATCCCCTAAAACTGCGCTGATTGTCATCCTACTCGACCATTCCAAGCGCGACCCAATGGAGTTGATACTGAATGAATGATCCGCATGTCGTGTCTCTGGAATATCGCATTGTTCATGATCCGAAACATATCGAATGGTCAGAAGCGAAAGACGTCGTGTTCGCAGAAGATGATTTTACCGTCGAGATCAAGAATCAACGGGTGTTTTTCAGGTTCACGGCACATTACACATCGGAAGACGAAGCCCAATCGGCGGTCAGATCCTATGTGCAGAACTGGGAATTCCAGGTCGGTCTGCAGTGCGGGCCAGGTGCGTTCAATCTCCGCTTTGTGCGATCAGAGATGATTGATCGCAACCCGCCAGAAGGTGGTCAGTTGGTGGGTTTTTCCGGTACCCTCGAAATCGACTCCGCTATCAACCTCATTTTGCGGCCGTCTGAATTCCCGAAACCGGCAGCCACGGGCAGGATCAAGCGAACGCCAGATGTCAACAACATGTATCACCGTTATCTCGGTTATCGGGCAGGCCAGGAACCGCTTCCATCCATGGCGTATTTCTGTTTCACAGTGCTGGAATCAATGGCGGGACGTGCCCGAAAGAGGACAGAGAGAAGACAGGCCGCTGCCGAGAAATTTAGTGTTGCGGTCGATGTGCTCAACAGGGTGGGTGACCTCAGCAGCGAGGCCGGAGGCCCGGCCGCCCGAAAACAGGTGGGCATCAACCAGCCTTATTCGCCAGATGATGAGACATTCCTGAGAACTGCCATTCAACATATGATCTTCAGGGCCGCCGAGGTTGCGCATGATCCTGATACGCCGCGGGAGCCGATCACGCTGGAAACGATCAGATCGAACAGAATCTGAGAGCGGGATTCTCAGGCAACCCTGGGAGGGTCATCCATTTGACATAAAGATGTGCCGCCCGGCCCGAAAGCGATTTCAATGAAGTGTCAACTCTGCAGGTTGCTCGACCGTCTTGACTGGTAGCCATCGCCCACCTGAAACATTATATTGGTTATTGCGCATCTGTCGTATCGAAAACATTCCGCACCCAAACCAAGAGATCCCCTTGGTCGATGACCCTGACAAAAAGTACTACAAAAAAACAGAACGCCCGCCATGTAATCGCCAGACTTGCCTCACACGGTCAGGGGATTTTCACGACGGCCGATCTGCGTCAGATTCTGCCAGCCCAGTCAGAAGGACAGTTCCGCACAGAGATCTCGCGGCTCATTGAGGAAGGTATTCTGGAACGGGCCCGGCGAAGCCTCTACGTGAACCGTCGCTCCGGCTGCGGCCGGGAAGGCTTTATCCTCGAGGAAATGGCGGTTGTCATCCGCCGGGGTTTTGTCAACTATCTCAGTCTCGAATCGGTGCTCTCCGAATATGGGGCGATCTCCCAGATCATGCTGGATCGGATCACCGTGATGACGACCGGGCCAAGAGGCGAATTTCGGACACAATGGGGCGTCATCGAATTCACCCACACCGCACGTGATCCGGAGACCATCCGCCCGATCCTGCTCTATGATGATCGTCGCTCCCTTCCGCTGGTCCGTCCCCCTGTAGCACTGCGTGATCTCCGCCGCGTCGGGCGCAATGTCGATATGGTTGATATGGAGGAATATTACGACATCCTCGAGGAATACGGGTTCGCGGATGACCCGGCAGCGATCCCATGGAACTGATGCCCAGCCTTCCAGAATTATCCAAACAGGTGATCAGCAACTCACCTGAACTGGAAGGCAACAGAGTTATCATTGAGAAAGAGATTCTGCATTTCGACATTTTGCGGTGTCTCCAATCCAGAGGCTATCTCGGTGGATTGACATTCATTGGCGGAACTGCGCTTCGTCTCTGCCATGGATCAACACGTTATAGCGAGGATTTGGACTTTGACGGTGGATCTGACTTTTCTGCCGAAAATATGGCCGGAATTGAAGATGATCTCCGTTCTGATCTGGCGAAACGTTATGGTCACGAAATACAGGTTCAGCCGCCGAAACCACGGCAACTCGATGCCGACATTTCGGTCTCGACCTGGCGGATCAGCGTCGTCACGCATCCCGGAAGACCCGACATTCCGCGTCAGAGAATTCATCTGGACATCGCTGGTGCACCCGCACGACAAGCGGAATCATTGCCTGTTCGTGATCACTATCACAGGTTATTGCCCAATCGCGGGGCGCTAAGCATCCGTGTGAAGACACAGGAATCCATCCTCGCGGACAAACTGGTGGCATTTTCGTCGTCGATTCAGCGGCCATCTCCGCGGTGGCGCGATCTGTGGGACATCAACTGGCTGTCCGCAGCTGGCGTTCAGGTCAATTCCGCCCTTGTGACCCTGCGGGCAGCTGACTTTGAGATCAGTGAAATTGCCAAATGGATCACGGAAGCAGGAAAGAGAACGCCAGTCCTGATGAATACACCGCATTTCCGCACACAACTCTCACGGTTTCTGGATAACGCAACAGCGACCGAGACTGTCCACAATCTCGATTGGCGGGCTGAAGCCACAAAGCGAATCCAATCGACGTTTCAATCTTTCCGGCCAGTTTCAACTGTTGAGTTGAAAAGAGAGGATCAATCAAACAGTCAGGATGACACACCCCAACCCTCAAAGTCGAAAGCGACCGCATCCAATCGCAAGACAGACAACGGAAACGAACCCTACGACCCGTTTTGATCTTCCAAATCCGTTGCGACCACCTTCACCCGTCGATTGATGACAATCTGTCGCCTCATCCCTGCCACGTGCGGACCCGCCCTGAGTCGATATGCGTGAAATCGGACACCGGATAACGGCCGACTCCACCGATCTCCAGATGCCGGGCCAGTCGCACCGTCTCCTCTGACGACAAACCATCAATCCGGAAATCCACCGCCCGTCCGTACATATGAAACGAGTCCGGTGCCGCGCCCTTCAGGATCGCATTCGTGCGCGGTGTGCGATAGCCCGACAGGATTGTGACTCGTCCGCTCCCGCCCCGCGTCAGCGCCTCCGCGGCGATGGCGGCCAGCCCCCAGAAGAGACGCGGACAGGTGGTGACACTGATCCTCTCACGCCAGTCGCGCAGGAACCAATCCAGCTGATACTGCGCGCCCCGACTGTCCGCGGCACCCGCGAAGAATCCCTGCCAGTTTTCCTGGGTTGCGGGACAATGCATATCCAGAAACGGGGTCAGATATGAGGTCATCCGGTCGAGACGGGTGCCAACCCGGTGCGGAGCCGGTGGGCGCGGTGGAACCTGCGGCGGGGCGGCGACAGACGGCCACCCTGCCAGTGCCGCGCCCGATGCGGCCAGCCCACCCAGAACGGTGCGACGTGAAATTGATCGGGGGGAAGTCATCGCATTCCGAAACTTATGGACGCTCCGAACCGATCGTATCCCGTGCCGTGAGATCAATGGGAAACTGATAGTCACCCGCGAACATCAGGGGGATTCGGTCATTGGCATCTGGCGGCGCAAGACCGAGGATCACCAGCAGCGCATCGGCACTGGCGGGATTGGGCACACCGGCATCAAGAAGCATCTCACGCAGGCCTGTGGCCTCTCCGGTGAGTTGGTAACCTGTGGCGTGAAAATCACCCGTCAGGACAATCCGCCCGACCCCCGATGTGATCTTGATCTGCTCAATGCGCAACGAATCGAAGGCCATCGCACCTTCGGGACCGGGAATCTGCCGGATATCCATACGCATGTCCACCGCGCCCAGTGCAGAGAGGGGAAGGAAACGTGCCTGCAGTTCTGGACTGAGTGCAAAACCCGACACCTGCACAAAACCCGTATGACTGCTCTCATCGATGGCGACGAGCAGTCGATCAGCGTCAACACGCAACCCACCGGGAGCTTCAACTGCGAAATCGACGATCCGCAATGCCCCCTGACCTGTCGAATCGTCGTGAACCTCACCGGTGAATTCAGAATGCCCGACTGACCAGCTGGCTTCCACCCGCTGGGAGTCCGCCGACATATGTGTGATGAACCTGCCCCCGGCATCGTGCACAATGAGACGGAGGCGGGTTTCCGTCTCACCGATCTCCTCTGCCGTGAGATCGATTCGTCCGGTATAATTCTCAACAGTCAGTGCCGATCGTCTGTCCGCATTCCACACGCGCGACGACAGTTGCCTGTCAATGCCAAGCTGCAATCTGGTGATGTCATCGCCGATCTGGTCATCATCCGAAACCGTGTGACTGGCCATGACATCCAAACCGATCATGGATTCCGTCAGGTCACCGCGTTCATTCCAGAGATTGATGCGATCAGCGGAGAGTGCCAGAGTGTCATCATTGACTGTGCCATGCATGTTGACCGTGTCGATATCGAAAACCTTGTGCCCGCCGGCGACGAGCCGGTGAGAGGTGCCAGGGGAAAACGCGACATCGCGCGAATTCTCGTTCCATTGCCACTGATCAAGGATCAGTGTCACCGGTTCCTGATAGACGAAGTCCAGAAAGGCGGCGATGGCTTCACCGATCTCCGGATTGAACTGGAAGCGACCACCGTTGAACTCTCCTGGCTTCCAGTCCCCGTCCAATCGAACGTGACTCGGCGCAATCTCACCGGCATCCACGGGTTCACGGTCGGGACCTGATTGTGCCGCCGCATCCGGGCGCCCCACAGTGAGTGCCAGCAGCAAAAGAGAGAGTGCCACCATCTGTTGGCGCATCATGGTTCTGCCGTTTCGGCTCTTGTCGTGGAGGGAACGCGTTCCTGACCCTTTGCCGGTTCAGGTCCGACGACGTCCCGCCACCGATTCTGGTCTTCGGCCAGTTCCACCGGTTGATACTGGCCGGCCTTCTGCCACGGGTTGCATCCCGCTTCAATCAACACTCCAGCCGCTTCATAGGCCCCAATGGCCGCCGCATGAAAAATTGGCGGATAACCATCCTTGCCCGGTGCGTCCCGCAACGCACTGAATACGTCAATGAGTCGTGCCATGCGCCGCGGCGCATGTAGCGCCGCATGACTCGGCAGCAGACCCGCATCATTCTGGGTGGTTGCCTGATGTCCGGTATCAATGAGCATCTCATCACAATCAGGCTCTGGTTCGTCCTGCCCCAGCGCCCACCAGTGGAAACATGCATTTCCATGATTGTCCCGTAAAGTTGACTGTTCCGCCACCCGCTGTTCATTGAACGCCATCAGACTTTTCAGCCCGCCCCACCGGGCCGCCCAGAAGATCGGTGTTGCACCGCGAATATCCCGCGCAAGTGGATCCCAGCCATCTTCAAGGAGTCGGTTGATCGCAGCGGGTGCATGTGGTGCCGGCGAAGCCGCCACATAATGAAGGGCAGTCGCGGGCGGATCTGATTCATCATCAGCCGCCACAAGGGCGTCGATCAATGCCGCATCACCTTCAAGAATATCTTCAGGATGGCGATAGCATCTCTGATGTACCGGTGACATCTCGAAGATGCTGCGCATGGAATCCGTTGTCATCAATGTCTCCCTCTGGCTGTTCAGGCCACTCTGTCACCTGATCTATATGGGGCTTATAAAGATGAATTGACATACCGCATTATGTTGCGCCAATCTTTCAATAAAAACGCCTCATGTTATATTCTGTCAACTGGTCTTTGTAAGCCCCATCTATATCTGTTATCGCTGTGAATGTCGTGATGAACGTCTCCGCCCCCGCATCCCGCGCCAGAGAATCTGCAAGACCCGGCGGTGCCACGATCAACGCCTGCCCCAACTGCGCGGCCACCGATGAGAAACGGGCGAGATGCGTCGCCGCCCGCTCCTGGCAGCCGATTGCAACTGTTTTCGCATGCGCACCCTGAGAAAGCGAACCTCCCGCAATACGGCCAGGGTATCAATGGCATTCACCGCCGCGAGGTCGAACAACATTGCTCGGTCTTACCCTGTTTGTCGCCAATTTTCAGCTTGATTGACGCGCCATAGACGCCCCTGATCAGCTTGCGCGGCCTTCATATCCTGAGTGCTGTCACCATCCTCGCCGAGCTCGGCGACATCACCCGCTTCGACACACCGCGGCCGTTGATGAGCTTCCTGGGTCTGGTCCCCAGCGAACACTCCTCGGGACCCAAGCGCCGCACCGGTGGGATCACCAAGACCGGCAACGGCCATGTCCGGCGGATCCTGGTGGAAGCCGCGTGGAACACCCGTTTCCCGGCCCGCAAGACACGGAAGCCAACCATGACCGAGTCAGGATGCAGGCAGCCCGGAAGGAGAACCCGCGATCACGCTATGCGGCACAGTCTGAAGCCTGCGACCCGCGATCTCAGAGAGAGGCAGCTCCGTGACGACAGTGAAGTCTGGCGGTATCCAACCCGCAAATATCAGTATGATCCACCGTCGCAATCACTGCCTGCATCCCGACACGGTCATGATATTGTGAGGAGTCGTAGGATGCCATCATCGAGATATCTCAGCGGTCAATCCATATCAGGTTGATTGACGCGCCATATACAACCATACCCAAGATGGGTTAATGCCGCTCAATGCCCCAGATAGGATTAAATAATGGGGCGTAACTACTTGCCCCCGTTATCAGCTACCTTCGTAGAGGCAGTCAACGGCCTTTT
>JAPOTI010000124.1 GCA_026709265.1 Paracoccaceae bacterium
CCCGCGCCTGCGGGCGGCCCGGCATCAGGACGGAATCATGGGGGTGAGCAGTTACCCATTTTGTTCAGTAACGGAAGTGTCGACCCGCTTGGATCGACCAATCATATCCACTTGGTTTCTGGGGTCGCGCTTAATATTTCAGATGGCGCAGGTGGTAACACATTAACCACTATTGAAGATGCTGTTAGTGTAGCTATTAGAAGCGAAGATGAAGTAATCGGGGCAGGGGATTTTATTGTTGTCACCACTAGCGATGGCACATCAACAGAATATGAATATGCGGGCACAGATGCAGGGGATTTAACAAATTTCGTTTCGCTGACGGGGGTAGCAACAACGTCACCCGTCTCACTCGGCGGCGACGAGAAAGCAAAAATCTCCCAAGCCTACATTGACGGATTGTCCGGCTCGATCACAGAAGCCGATAGCCAGTCCGTCAACAATCATGGTGAAGTCTATATCTCGATGGATATGCACAAGCTCACGATTGGCTCTGATCTGGATGCAGCCGACAAGTTGGCCGGTGGCTTGAAAGACCCCGGATTTGACGGCATCGGCATCGATGATGTTGCGGAAGGGCCTTACGGCGAGTCGGCCAAACAGGTTCGCTATGATGGTGACTTTGGCGTTGCGTCTGTCGCGATCTCCTACGGTGACAATGCCGGCGACGCGGCTTGGGCGGCTGGTTTCAGCTTCAATGTTGAGCCGGTCACTTTCGGGGCTGGTTTTGACAGCAATGGGGTCATGTCGGTTGGCATGGGCTTTACGCAAGGTGCGATTGCCATGAATGCCCTGTATTCAACGGACAGCGATCATGACGAAGCGGATAATGAAGCGTTCAAATGTACCGATATAGCTGATTCAGGCAAAGTCTCTTACAGTGCGAAGCATGCGAGGGCTTGTACGGCGGCTGGATGGACAAGCGGAGCAGCAACCGGATTTACTGGACTTGGCAACAAGCCTGATCTGAAAAATCAAGCGATGGGTGTGGATGTCAGCTATCAAATGAACGAAGCCACTTCGGTTGTTCTGGTGGCGGCTCAGCACAAGAAAGAGTCGGCACATATCAGCTACACGGCTGCAAGCCCTGCGCCAGCACCAACGACGGCTAATCCGAATCCAACAGACACTCCCGCATCTTACAGTTGGTCGACCACCTCAACCACTGTTGACGCTTTTGGCGTAGGTTTTAGTCACGATCTAGGCGGTGGTGCCACATTGTCGGCAGGTGCTGGCTCAGTGGACAGCAATGCAGTCGCTGACTTGGGAATTTCAATGAAATTCTGACCACTGGTCAGAAACAAAGATTTGAGGGGCGGCACTGTGTCGCCCCTTTTTGTATCTGTAGCTGACCAAACATATCTGAGATTCTGTACAGGTGGCGGTCCGTCTATAGGTTTTGCCATGACCATCAGGTGGTGTCTGTTCGCACAGACTGGGGCGATTGGAGTTGCGGACAGGGGTTCCACCTCGGCAGTTAGCGTCAAAAAAGTTTGCTTGCCACTGGATGAGTGTTTATAGGTGACTGTCTGCCGCTCTTGCTTTTCACCGTCGCAGCCGATGAATGTGCCGCGCGGGCGCACAGTCGAGGCATTGTGAGGGGCGGTGGTCCCGCAACCCTGAAACACAACATGCTGCTGCCATAGGGGCAGTCTCCCCGTCCAGTCTTCAACTCCAAGGTCTCCATCATGTCCCACACTCTCCACCCCCTGCGACGGCAGCGGCTTCAGCGCTCGGAACTCGCGGTGCCGGCTTCCAATCCCTCCATGATCGACAAGGCCGCGGCCAGCGCTGCCGATTACGTGTTTCTTGATCTCGAAGATGCAGTGGCACCCCCGGAAAAAGAACAGGCCCGGCGCAATGCGATTCAAGCCCTGAACGACATCGACTGGGCAGAAAAGGGCAAGACGGTCTCGGTGCGCATCAACGGTCTCGATACCCACTACATGTATCGCGACGTGGTCGATGTCATGGAACAGGCCGGCGACCACGTCGATACAATCCTGGTTCCCAAGGTCGGTGTGCCGGCAGACCTCTACATGGTCGAGGCGATGGTCAACCAGATTGAACAGGGTGCCGGGCGGGCACCCCATGTCGGCATCGAAGCCTTGATCGAAACCGCCCTGGGAATGGCCAATGTCGATGACATCGCGCAGTTTGGCGGACGGCTGGAAGCCCTTCATTTCGGCGTTGCCGACTATGCCGCAAGCCTGCGCGCCCGCACGGTCGTGATCGGCGGGCTCCACCCCGACTATCCCGGCGACCCCTGGCATGCCGCCCTGACGCGGATGGTCATCGCCTGCCGCGCCTTTGGATTGCGGGCCATTGACGGGCCCTTCGGCGACTTCAGCGACAAGGACGCGTTCAGGCAGGCCGCCCATCGCGCTGCAGTGCTCGGTTGCGAAGGAAAATGGGCCATCCATCCGAGCCAAGTGGAGCTGGCCAACGAAGTCTTTTCCCCGCCCCGGGAAGAAGTGGACAAGGCCGAAAGAATCGTCGCCGCACTCAAGGCCGCGGAAAAAGCCAGGCTCGGGGCAGCCAGTCTTGATGGCAAACTGATTGATGCGGCCAGCGAACGCATGGCGCGCAATGTCATCGAGGCGTCGCGAGCCATCGACGCCAAGGGCTGAAACCCCCTTTTCCCTGGATCAGCATCAAGTTGTAACACAAGGATCACCCGATGGATATCCATGAGCATCAGGCCAAAAATATCCTGGCAACATTCGGCGTGCCGATTCCGGCAGGCCATCTGGCCTTCAGCCCCGAACAGGCCGCCTATAATTGCCGGCGTCTCGGCGGCGGGTCCTGTGTGGTCAAGGCGCAGGTTCATTCCGGCGGTCGCGGCGAAGCAGGCGGGGTCAAACTGTGCAAAGACGAACAGGATGTCAGGGAGTTCGCGACCCGGTTGCTGGGGACGGCCCTTGTCACGCGTCAATCAGGAGCCGGGGGCAAACCCGTTCACCGACTGTGGGTGGAAGCGGTCACCGACATTGCCCGGGAAATCTATCTGGGCTTTGTTCTCGATCGCAAGAGTGAGAGAATCATGATCGTGGCCTCCGGCCATGGCGGAATGGAAATCGAGGAGCTGGCAGAAAGCGATCCGGACAGTCTGGTGCGCATGGTGATTGATCCGGCCGCAGGTCTGGTCGAGTTCCAGGCCCGAGAACTGGCCTTCAAACTGGACCTGACGGGATCGCAGATCGGTGATTTCGTCAACACATTGCGCGCCTGCTATCGCGCCTATCGTGACCTGGACGCGATGATGGTCGAGATCAATCCCCTGGCCATCACCGGTTCCGGTGAGCTTGTCGCGCTGGATGCCAAAATGTCATTTGACACCAATGCACTATACCGTCGACCCGACATTCTCGGGTTACGCGACACCGGCCAGGAAGACTCGCGTGAAGCCACAGCTGCCGATAACGGCCTTGCCTATGTCGGCCTTGATGGCGATATTGGCTGCATTATCAACGGTGCCGGCCTGGCCATGGCAACCATGGACATGATCAAGCTGGCTGGCGGTGAACCGGCAAACTTTCTTGACATTGGCGGCGGCGCGAGTCCCGAACGTGTCGTGACAGCCTTCCGCGTGGTGATGACGGACCCCAATGTCCGCGTGATCCTGGTCAATATCTTTGCCGGGATCAATCGCTGCGACTGGATTGCCGAAGGTGTCGTTCAGGCCTATCGCACGCTTGACCTGAAACTCCCGGTCGTTGTTCGCCTTTCAGGAACAAATGTCGCAGAAGGGCGTCAGATCATTGAAACGTCGGGACTGCCACTGGTCTCCGCCGACACGCTGGCTGACGCGGCGACAGCCGCATTCAAGGCCAGTTCACAACAAGGCAAGGGAGGCTGATCATCATGGCAATCCTCATCGACAGTCAAACCCGTGTTCTGGTGCAGGGAATGTCCGGTCGGATTGGCAAGTTTCACAGCCAACTCATGATTGAATACGGCACCAACGTCGTGGGCGGGGTGACACCCGGGCGCGGCGGCGAGACGGTGCTGGATCGCCCTGTTTTCAACACCGTTCGTGATGCTGTCAATTCCACCCGGGCGACGGCATCACTGCTGTTTGTCCCACCAGCCTTTGCAGCCGATGCCATGATGGAGGCGGCAGATGCGGGAATCAGAACCTGTGTCTGTGTTGCCGATGGCATTCCGGCGCAGGACATGATGCGCGTGAAACGCTATCTGAAACGCTATCCAAAAGAGCGCAAGATGCGGCTGATCGGGCCCAATTGCGCCGGAATTATCAGCCCGGGCAAAGGATTCATGGGAATCATGCCGCCCGAGATTTACCAACTCGGACGGGTGGGGATCGTGGGGCGCTCAGGAACCCTTGGCTATGAAGCTGCAAGCCAGATGCAGTCGCTGGGAATTGGCGTGTCTTCGTCGATCGGCATCGGTGGTGACCCGATCAATGGGTCATCATTTCGTGATATCCTGGAACTTTTTGAAGCCGATGATGAAACCGATGCCATCATGATGATTGGCGAAATCGGTGGGCCCCAGGAAGCCGAAGCTGCCGACTATGTGCGTGACCGGATGCGCAAACCCGTGATCGCCTATGTAGCCGGGCTCTCCGCCCCGAAGGGGCGCAAGATGGGCCATGCCGGTGCCATTATTTCTGCCTTCGGCGAGAGTGCCCAGGAAAAAGTTGCCATTCTGCAGGATGCCGGAATTGCTGTCGCCCCCAACCCGTCACTCATGGGTCAGACCGTTGCAGATGTCGTGAATCGTCTTGCCCAGAAAACCTCTTGAAATTCCGAGGACGGATCGCAAATTACGCTGTGCACAGATGGACCGGTTGGCAATTGTAGCGCGCATCAGCCGGAACCCAAACAGGCACGTCACCCCGACCTGAGCGTCGAAACATCCCCACGAGATTCCGGATGAGTCGCTCACCCATGCGCACAATCGTTGTCGGCGCCGGTGCCGGCGGTCTTGCAGCGGCCATGCAGCTGCAAGCGGCAGGGTATGCCACGGTTTTACTGGATCAGCATCCCTGGCCCGGCGGCAAGATGCGATCTGTCAACTCCTCCTCAGGGCCTATTGATGCCGGCCCGACCGTGCTCACATTGCGCCATATCTTTGATGATCTCTTTCAATCGACCGGTGCCGATCTGAACGATTATCTGCAACTTACACGTGAAGCCTGTCTGGCACGCCATTTCTGGCCCGATGGAAGCCGCCTGGATCTCTTCGACGACCGGGAGAAGAGTTGCAGGGCCGTCAAAGCGTTTTCCGGATCAGCGGCGGCGGCAGAATTCGACCGTTTCACCAAGGAGGCCCAATCTCTTTTTGAGACTTTTGATGAGCCGATGATACAAACTGCAGAACCCTCGCTTGCCCGCCTGGCAAAAGCAGCCATGTCAGCACCAGGGTTGTTGATCAACCTTGTTCCGGGAATGAATTTGGCGGCCCGGCTGTCACACCGCTTCAGCGATGCGCGGCTGCGACAGTTATTTGGCAGATACGCGACATATGTCGGTGGCTCACCACTCCAGTCCCCGGCGCTGCTGTCGTTGATCTGGCGCGCCGAAGAGGCCGGTATCTGGCGTGTGACAGGCGGCCTCTACCGTCTGGCCAACGCAATGGCACAGAGATTCATAGAGTTGGGAGGAGATCTCCGTCTGGGCACCCATATCTCACGCATACGGGTGGCGGACCAAGGGATTGTCGGAGTCGAAACCGACGACCACAGGCACATAGATTCAGACATTGTTATCTATGCTGGAGACCCCCGGGCTCTGGCCATTGGTAAACTTGGCGATCAGGTCAAATCTGTTGCCCCGGTCACGACACGAAGTCCACGGAGTTTTTCTGCACATGTCTGGAGTTTTGCAGCGACCGCCTCAATCCCCGAACTGATTCATCATAATGTGTTTTTTGCCGCAGATCCGATATCAGAATTTTCTGATCTGGCTGTCGGCAGGATTCCAAGGGAACCCACCATTTATGTCTGCGCCCAGGATCGGGGGAGCGGCCTGCAACGTCCATCAGGCACCGAGAGATTTGAAATCATCCTGAATGCACCGGCACTTTCGGGCGCGTTCATCCATCGTGGGGAGAAAGATCAATGTCGCAAGAGGACGTTCAGCCAGCTGGCCAAGTACGGTCTGACCTTCCAGCCGATTCCCTCAACGCAAAGCCTCACGACGCCGACCGACTTCGACACTCTCTTTCCAGGGTCGGCGGGAGCACTTTACGGACAGAGCCCGGCGGGAATCACGGCCGGGCTGCGCCGCCCCAGGGCGCGAACAGCGATCCGCGGACTCTATCTGGCCGGCGGGGGCACGCATCCAGGGGCCGGAGTCCCCATGTCAGCGCTCTCCGGCAAGCATGCGGCCGCAATGATCTCAGCGGACCGAGCTTTAATATAGACGTTCCCCCTGGCGGTTACGCCTGGTGGTATATTGACGGGATGAGCGCAGACAGGTGCCGGGCGATCACCGTCATCGCTTTTATCGGTTCTGTCTTCTCGCCCTATTACCGCTGGTCCGGGCGTCGTGACGCCACCAATCACATATGCATCAATGTCGCCACCTACGGGCCAGGCGGACGCTTCGCGATGACCGAGAGAGGTCGGGAAGCCCTGATTCAGGAGACCCACAAGCTGGTGATTGGACCCTCTTCACTGCGATGGACAGGAAACGAACTGCATATCCATATTGACGAACGCGGCGCGCCCCCGATTTTTGGCAAACTGCGTGGCAGCGTGACTGTCATTCCCACGGCGATTACGCCGTATGAAGCCGCATTGACCCAGGATGATCGACATATCTGGCGCCCTTTCGCGCCTGTTGCGGATATTCGGGTCGAACTCGATGCGGACCAATGGACCTGGCAGGGACATGGTTATTTCGATGCCAACTTCGGTCTGCGCCCGCTGGAATCAGACTTTGACAGCTGGACCTGGGGGCGATTCCCGACAACTGATGGTGCGACCGTCTTCTATGATACCGCGCTCAGCAACCAAACCAGCCTCAATGCCGCAATCGCATTCAGCCCGGACGGCACTGCATCAGAAGCCGGGGATTTTCCGTTCATCGATCTCAAACGAAGCCGTTGGGCACTCCGCCGTGAAACTCGCGCCGATCCGAATGGCAACGCCCGTGAAATCATGTCGATGTTGGATGCGCCCTTCTATTCACGCTCACTTGTGCAAACCCGGTTGAACGGCGTCGAAACTGTCGGCGTGCACGAAACACTCAGCCTTGTCCGATTTCGTTCGGCCTTCCTGATGCCAATGCTCGCCTGTCGCATTCCGCGTCGCCGCCGCTGGAATCACCAGAAATAGACACATGCGATGTCATGACGATTCTGCCGGATTGAGTCTGACAACCGCGAGATTGAGCGCCGCGGCGGCACTGACCCATGCCAGATAAGGAATAAACAAGGCTCCCGCGACCCAGTCGAGTTGCCACAAAGCGACGCCGCAGGCGGCCACGGACAACCAGAGCGCTGACAGAACAACCATGCCGGCCCGTAACCGTCTCAGTCCAAAAAACACCGGCGTCCATAACGTGTTGAGTGCAATCTGCAATGCCCAGAGGGCCAGGGCCAGGCCGGCACCGGGTAACATCGCCACCCGTGCCGCTGCCGCAGCCATGCAAAGATAGAGGATTGACCAGGCGACAGGAAAAAGCCAGTTCGGCGGTGTCCATGTGGGTTTCTTCAGACGATCGTACCACGCACCGGGCGGAAACATCCCGCCAGTGGCTCCGGCAGCACAGGCCGCCAGAAGGAACACGGCAAACAAGAGATAGATCATTGTTCAATCCTGTTAGAATAGAGTTCCTGATCGCGGGCGGCAAGACGGGCGAGAACACCGGTCACCGTATCACCCCATTCCGGTTTTGGATTGACTGCTGCGGCTTCAATGAGAAAGACAACCTCCGGCAAAGGTGATGCGTAGATCATGGGCGATTGGGGAAGCACGGCAGTCCCCGCAGTTCGGGCCGCTGACCAGCCCAACAGCATAATTTTACGCCTGCCGGATGTGCGAGCACGCTGAGTGATCGGATCATAGCCTGACCGGCGCAACTGCCCACCGATTCCGGCATAGATGTAGCGCGACGCAAAAATCCCGGGGCGGCAAACAAGGGGCAACGCAGCGATTCCCGCCTCAGAACGTCGATACAGCCGATTGGCTTCCTCCAGCAATTTTTGAACAACGGAACCTAATGCTTCGGTCGGCTGCGGATTGGCCAGGAGATCTTCAGGGTCGATGTCGGCTTGTTTGAGCCAATCCAGTGGAAGATACAGCCGTCCTGCATGCACATCTTCTCCGACATCGCGGGCAATATTGGTCAGTTGCATGGCAACGCCAAGGTCACATGCCCGTGCCAATGCGTCGCGATCGCGCACCCTCATCAGAAGGCAGAACATGGCACCGACAGCACTTGCAACGCGTGCGGAATAGGATTTCAGTTCCGATATTGTCTGATGCTGTCGCCCTTGCGCGTCCCATTCCAACCCTTCCAACAGAGCATCAGGAAGTGCCCGTGGAATTTCAAATTCCTCGATAACCGCGGTGAAAGCGCGGTCTGCCGGACTGTCGGCCGGAACACCGGAATATGCCGCTTCCAGACGCTCGCGCAGCAAATCGACGGCTTCCTGCTTGCTGCTGACAAGATCAACGGCATCATCAGCCATGCGGCAAAAAGCATATAATGCCAGTGCCGGATCACGCACATGCCGTGGCAAGAGATAGGACGCTGCGTGAAAAGAGAGCGAGCCGGTCTTGATTGCCGCGCGACAAAATTTGAGATCTTCGTTGCGAATCAATGAAGTGCCTCCGCAGCGGGAACCAGTCGTGACATGACTTCGGCACTCGAAACAACACCGGGCAGCCCGGCACCGGGATGGGTGCCTGCGCCGGTCAAATACAGTCCTGCAACATCTTCGCTGACATTATGCGGACGAAACCAGGCAGACTGGAAAATCCGTGGCTCGATTGAAAATCCCGAACCATACGGGGACAGGTAGCGATCACGAAAAGTCTCAGGTGTAAAGGTTTCGGATACAGTCAGATATTCACTGAGCCCCGGCAAAAGCTGCGCCTCCAGGACCGACTTGACCCTGTCCGTGAATGCCGCCGCCTCCACCGACCAGTCGATGGGTTTCTCAAATCCGAGATGCGGTACCGGACAAAGCGCATAAAAGGTGTCGCCGTCTTTCGGCGCGACTGTCGAATCGGTGACCGACGGCCGATGAATATAAAGACTCATGTCATCTGCGAGATGTCCACGAATAAAGATATCCTTGATCAAACCGCGGTATCGGGGGCCGTTCAAAATCGTATGATGTCCGACATCCGGCCATAACGCGCGCGTCCCTCTCGTGCCAAAATACCAGATGAACAATCCCATGGACCAACGGGAACGCGACAAACGTTCATCGGACCAGCGTTTGTCGCCAATCTTGTGCAGCAGACGCTTGTAGGTATGCCCGCTATCGGCATTGGAAACCACGATATCGGAATTGAGAATTGTGCCATCGACAAGCCGAACGCCACGCGCATGACCGTTATTGACGATAATTTCGTCCACTTCGGCTCCGTATTTTATCTCGCCGCCCTGTCGCCCAATCACCCGAGTCATGGCATTGGCAATCGCTGCAACGCCACCGATGGGATAGTGGATCCCGAACATTCGCTCAATATGACTCACCAGGATATAGATCGATGTCACATTGAACGGGTCACCGCCGATAAACAGGGGATGGAAGGAAAACGCCATCTGTAACCGCGCATCGCGGAAACGACGACTCGCATGGGCTGCCACCGAACGGTCCGCCCGCAACCGGACGAAATGATGGAGCACGGCAATGAGATCGCGGAGCCGATGCATCGGTCGCCGACCCAACTCTTCAAACCCAAATGCGTAACGTTTCCGGCTGTCTTCCAAAAACCGCTCGTAACCGCGGACATCGCGTGGTGAGAAACGCGCGACTTCGGCCCGCATCTTTGTTTCATCCTGATAAGCGGTAAACTGCGCGCCGTCAGGCCAGCGAATCTCATAGAGCGGTTCGAGTGACCTGAGTTCGACATCCTGATCAAAATCGTACCCGCAATATGACCAAAGATCGCGATAAAGGTCAGGCAGCGTGACAATCGTCGGACCCAGATCAAATCGGTGTCCTTCGCGGCGAATGTAGGAGGCGCGCCCGCCCGGGACATCAAGACGGTCACAAACGGTGACTCGATAACCTTTTGCCCCCAGGCGCATGGCCGCAGCAAGCCCGCCCATACCCGCACCAATCACGATCGCCTGGCGAGCACTGTTTCCACCAGCCTGATCTTTATTTTCAACGCTTTTCATCGCCGCCTAGCTACACGTGTCAGCCCAGCTTGACAATTACCCACCCGCGATTGCACCGACCCGACATTTGCAGACATTGTGGAACATGAAAAATGTTTGCTGTCCATCCGGTTTCAGTTGCCGCACAAAGATGGCTTGAAATGACCCCATACTCTCATGCGGTTGTTTCTGCAGTCCAACAGATGTTTTAACGGGAAATCGCGTGACCGAGTGACATTCTTTGACAAACGACAGAACCGAGACGAGCAATCCGGGATTTCGACGACAGGGCCGTGAGAGCGATTACGCCCAAGTGGATGGCCTCGAAAAACTAATGGATGCTGGTGATTTTCGGCAATGACGTGTCGAAGTCGAACAGAACGAAAAGCACGATGGCGGGCGAGCGCGCCTTCGCCGCTGCGGACGGACGTGAGGCCGTGCTGTGGGACAGCGCGGCACCGGGCCTCGGACTGCGGCGCGAGGACTCCAACCCATGCAAGGAACTGCGGCGGCGGAAGTTTGGGTTCGAGGCGCACTACCTGACCGACGACGAATTCGCCGCGCTCGGGCGGGCGCTTGACGGCGTGGAAGCGGAATGGCCAGTTGCCGTCGCCGTCGTGCGCTTCCTGCTCTACACTGGCGCGCGCAAATCCAAGGCGCTGCGGCTCAAGTGGGAGCATGTCCACGGCGACCATGCGGTGCTGCCGGATTCGAAGACCGGTCCGCGCATACTCTGGTTGGCGTCTCCGGCCTGCGCTGGTGCGAGGTCAAGCCCGACCGCTTGACGCTGATTGACGCGAAGACGGGATCGAGGCACGTTTTGCTTGGCGATTCGGCGCGGGAACTGTTGGCGAGCATCGCCGAAACGGCGTCCGGGGAATGGGTGTTTCCCGGCAAGGGCGGGGACGAACCGTTGACCAAGGGCGATCTCTACTCATTATGGATCAAGGCGCGCGACGCGGCGGGGATCGTGGCGGATGCGTGACTTCATGACCTGCGACACGCGCACGCTTCCCACGCGGTCATGAACGGCGAAAGCCTGCATGTGGCCGGACGCTTGCTCGGGCACCAGCGGGCGTCCACGACTAACCGATACGTCCATCTCGACGATGCGACCCTGAGCCAAACCGCCGAGCGCGTGGAGCTGGCGGTGGAGCGTAAGCTTCGGCAGGACGGCTTCGCGGTCCTCACAGCGGCGTAATCGAATTGAATGACGCAGCGATTGCATGTAGGGTCGGCGGCATGAGCGAACACAGGAAAGCACATACGCCGCCGCCTGACATACCGGGATTCCCGAAAGACTGGCGCGAGCAAATCAAGGCGGAACTGGCGGCCCAGGTCGAGGCTGGCGGCACGCTTTACGGCGTCCGTTCGGACGGTGCCTATATCGCACGGACGAAGAATGGGGACCGGGTGATTGAGGTGCCCGAGCGGAAGCCCGCCTGACCCGGTCAGCATCCGCCGCTGTGCCGACACTCGTCGTTGTGGCCGGCCCGAACGGGTGCGGCAAGTCCACGCTGACCCGTATGACCGGGTTCGGGGGACTAAGGCCCGTTGACAATCGCCTTGCGTTTTGAGCGCTGGGCGTGTCTTTGTGTCGGCATTGCACGCCGAAAAAGACGGCACGAGCCGACGAGGTGGGTGACAGGATGAATGCAGATCGCACAGTTTTGACGGATGAGATGTGGGCGCGGGTGGCCCCGCTGTGTCCGGGCCAGGTGACGGATCCGGGGTGCACAGCTGTGGACAATCGTCTGTGTCTGGAAGGGGTTCTCTGGCGGTTCCGGACAGGCACACCCTGGCGTGATCTCCCGCCGCATTTTGGGCGGTGGACCCGTGTCGTCAAGCGGTTCCGGCGTGGGACCCAAGCGAATCTTTGTAAACGTATTGTCCATGAGTGATCTGGATGAGTCCAGAGTCTCCGTGGATGGCCCGATCATGCCCGCGCATCGATGGGCCTCCGGGGCCCAAAAGGGGGAGTGGAATCGGAAGGAATCGGTCGCGCGAAGGGGGATTGACCCGCCAGGTCGTGGCCCTCACCGATGCTGTCGGACATCGGATCCGGTTTGGGGTTCTGCCGGGTCAGACCCATGATCTCAAGGCTGGACCTGAACTCCGGGACGATCTCACCTGTGAGATGTTGATGGGCGACAAGGCCTTTGACGCGGATGGGGTGCTGGAGACAGGGGCGGAACGCGGAGCCACGGCGGTGATCCCGCCGAAGTCAAACCGCAGCACGCCACGCGACTTTGACCGCGACGTCGATCAGGAACGGCATCGGATTGAGACTGTCTTCGCGACAATCAAGGAGGCCCAAAGTCTCGCCACGCGTTCCGACAAGACCCGCACAAGCTTCGCAGCCGGGATTCACCTGATGGCCGGCGTGGTGGCCGCACGATCATTGTCAACGGGGCTTAGAAATCATCGACCCCGACGCCATTGCTCGCGGCCTCGTGTCCGGCGATCCTTTGCGGGCGGGGCGTGAGGCGTTGCGCCGGCGACGCAACGCACTTGGCGTCGGTCGATCGCATCTGGTGGAGACCACGCTTGCCGGTTCCGGCATTCTCCGCCACATGACGGCGGCACGTCGAGAAGGCTACCGGATCGTCCTGCACTATGTGTCGGTCGCCTCACCGGATCGGGTACTTGACCGCATCCGCAACCGGGTGGCGCTCGGCGGCCACGATATCCCGGAAGCCGATGCCAGACGGCGGTTCGCGCGCTCGCACGCCAACCTCCCCAGGGCGATGGTGCGGGCGGACCTGTCGGTGCTCTATGACAACACCGATCCTGACCGCCCGCACCGGGAAGTTGCGATACTCGGGAACGGGACAAGGTGGATCGCCGGGGCCGTTCCCGGCTGGGCGGTCGCAGTTCTCGCCCGGGCTTGAGGCCAATCGTTCCGGCCCGCCGCATCGAACGTTGCAATACGAAGTGGATTACCCTGTTGTCTCAATGGTGACGATCCCCTAACCCATCTTTAGGGGATTATATACTTAACTACCCAAAACACTACATATTCTATTATCAATCACTCGTAACCACTCCCTATGGTACGATGGGTAGTCAGGTATATAATTCCCTTAACTTTACCCTGTAACTCTATGGCTTTATCCCATGCTCGGCGCCTCTTGTGACGTCGACGATTCGAATGGGTATCGGACGCTCCAAGCCCCACGAGCTTGAAGAGCGCGTCAGCTCTGCGGTGCTCACCCGGCTCCAACCCATCGGCCACCGAGACGCGACCTCCGGATTGATACGAGAATGCGCTGAACGTGTCGTCTTGGTCAGGCCAGAGATAACCTTCCCGAGACTGGTTGTGATCCCGCTTTGTACTGTTGCAGTTGGTGCACGCAAGCAAGAAGTTCGCCCAATCGGTCTTGAGTTCATCGGCGACGCTCTGCGGAATGACATGTTCCACATGGAGGTCTCCCGTCCGCTCGCAATAGCTGCAATAGTCACCGATCCGCTCACTGAGCGGACGTTTTGCATGTCTATAGTGTTGGAAAGATTCCCGACACCCATCATTTCCGATTGGCCAAGGACCACGACAAACCGGACGCATAATGTTTGCCGTTACAACTCTCTGGCCGCGCTACGCTGAATCTTCAGAAATGCAACATAAGCCGGGTCGTCCACGAAACGCGCTTCGATTTCATCCAACTTGCCTTTTGCCTGCATAACGTCGGCATGACTGTCGTCATTTAAACGGTCAAGGAGTTCGTAGTATTGCCGCGCCGCATCTTCCTTAAGCTGGAATTGTTTACTCCGTTGTGGGTTGTCCACCCCCATCGTTTCCTCAGCTATGTCTTCGACACTGAGATGTTCCTTTCGTTTCTCCAGAGTGCCGCTGTCGCTGAGATTGACCAAGCCCTGATTGTCCAGCGACTGGACGATAAAGGGTGAGTGCGTCGTGACCACAAATTGGAGTTTCGGAAAGAGAGTGGTCAGATCGCTGATGACTGTGCGTTGCCAGTTCGGATGCAAGTGAAGATCCAGTTCGTCAATCAACACGACGCCGTTGGTTATTTTTGGTGCATCTCCCTTCAGAAACGGGTTCAATTGGACGCACCTCACTGCGATGTCGGCAGCCAGTGCCGTCATACTCCTCTGCCCGTCGCTCAGGAAGCCAAACGGAATGCGATCTCCGCCTTGGAAGTCGAGTACGATGTCGTCGAGTTCAAAATCATACACCGCCTGCTTCGCGCCCTCGACACACCCCACGACAGCTGCGAAGACCGCGTGCAGACTGCTCAGCGGCCGTTTCTCCCGATTACTGATCAGCTCCATCTTCTTGATCCACCGTCGTAGGAACTCTGATGATGTCGCCGGTTCGAGGCAACCCCGATAGGCGTCAAATCGTGACAGCTTGCCGAGAGGCGAACGGATCGCTGAACCAGACTGTTTCGTCATTCGCGGTTCCATCCACAACCGTCCAGTGTCGTACGACAAGATCAGCGGCAAGGTCAAATTCGGTTCATTCTCCTGAATATGCCTGCCGACGCATCGCCGAAGGTTCTGCACACCTTTTCGTGTCGTCCACCCCCCAAGCGAAGTCAGGTGGCGCTTCCAGCAATGCATCGTTTGATGAACACTTCCCTCGCAGTGCACTTCCGATGGCATCATGGGTTCAAAAGTTGAAAACTCTCCATTTTGTCTGGTCGCCCGCCGCACATAATCCCGCCTTATCGAGGGTGCTGGGACTGGTATGCCCGGAATTCCCAGAAGATATGCGCCCGCGCCGATTCGAAGCGCGTCCAACACGGCGGTCTTGCCGGCGCCGTTGTCACCGACCAACACCGTGAACTGAGGATGAAACTCGATAGTCTTCTCTTTAAATTTCTTGAAATTCCTAACAGTGAGCCGATCAATACGCATGGAACTCGTCGCCCGGTTAACCCATTCACCCGAATTCCATTATCATGGACCATCGGACCCGCGATTGATAGCACAATTCTGCAAAGGATGAAAATTTCGAACGCGCCGAAAACACCGATCACCGCCACACGCGGCTATCGAGGTGGGCACGCCAAAGCCTGAGCAGACATGATGAATCAGATCAATTCTGTCGCTGTCCTGCCGATTGATGTCCTCAATAGCGGGAACATTCAATATCCACCCTGCAACAATCTATCGGTGCATCAAGGAATCACAGGCCTTATGACGGTTTTTCGTCCGACTGAGCCCTGAATCCCATGATCGCAAGGTGTCTGCCAACAGGCTGATATGTTGTTGTGTCAACGTGTTGGATAATTCAGGGGCGACCTTCCGTGACATTCAGTCCCCGGCCATCAATATGGAAGACATCAATGGCTTTATGTCTGGAATTCATGGGCAGGGTTTCAGCAAGGGCTTTTGCTGATTTTGCATATACCCGGTGGGATGGCGACAGCGGTGCCAGCCATCGTCGATTATCTTCGAAGCAGGTTCTCTGATATTGACAGGAATCACTCCAAAGTTTCCGATGATCTTCACGTGGAGCAATCTTTGGGTGATCACACTCCTTGGCGCTGAAGAAACGCCGTGCGGCTTGATCGCCAGTTGCATATATGATTCCCTGATTTCATGAGGCCCAGACGCTAGACTGCCAGCCCCTTGCCCAATCAAAAGCCTGCATTTTGAACTTTCGAACAGAAAGGAGAAACCTCTATTGAAGCAAGAGCTTGCACCTTGTCCACGACGCATGAATTGCGTCAGCAGCAGGTCTGATGCCGCAGAGCGTCACAGAATTGCACCGCTTGCTGTGACTGGCGATGCGCAGACGACCTTCTCAAGTCTCCGATCACTGCTGGAAAATTGGCAGCGCACGAGGATCGTGACCGCATCTTGCGATTACCTTCACGCTGAATGTCGCTCGCGTCTCGGATTTGTTGACGATGTGGAATTTCAACTGTGCCCCGATGACAATGTCATTCATGTGCGCGCATGTGCGCGCTTTGGCTATACTGACCTTGGGGTTAATCGTGAACGGATCGAGAAATTGCGCGGTCTCCTTGAAAACGGGATGTTGGATTGCACACGCCCCGATAAGTGAGGCATAGTCATTGCACCACAGTGGCAGTTCTGACAGGCTTGCGGAGGTTTGTTGTCGCCCCGAAACCCAAATCAGAGGATTGGCACGGAATTGAGAGGAGTCAACTCATCCAAACGGTCTCACTCAGCTTCTTTCGGTTTAATCGAAGGTCTGCCCATCTCTGGGCTTACTGGATGATGGCAGCCGCACGCCGTCCCTTGTCTCGAATTCCCGGGCTGCAATTCTGGAAACTCTGTGGATCAGGAACCGGTGAAGGTTTTACGCCGTCATTCAATTCCGGTGTTTTTGCGATTCTCTGCGCATGGCAAGACCGGACAACGGCGGAAACACGGTTACGAGACGACAATCTCTTCTTCCGCTATCGTCAGAAATCATGTGAAGACTGGACGATCTTCCTGGCACCTGTCTCGGTGAGAGGAGCCTGGTCGGGACAGACTCCGTTCGTGACCCATGACGGTGATCTGGATGGACCACTCGCCGCACTCACCCGGGCAACATTGCGCCCACGAATTCTGCTGGGATTTTGGCGGCGAACACCGGCAATCAGTCAGGTCATCGGGGCCGATCGGAACGTGGCTTTCAAAATCGGAATTGGTGAAGTCCCCTACCTGCAGCAGGTCACTTTCTCCATCTGGCCAGACGCCGAATCAATGGCAGCTTTCGCCCGCATGCCGGGCGGCCCGCATGCCGAGGCAATCCGCGCTGTGCGTGAGGAAAACTGGTTTCGCGAAGAGCTCTATGCTAGATTTCGTATCCTTGGTGACAGTGGCAGCTGGTTTGGAAAAAGCCCGCTCGAAAAGCTGGAATTGCAATGAGTTCTGTTTTCCCTTTCGCAGCGATCGTCGGTCAAGACGACATGAAACGCGCCATGCTGCTGACAGCCATCGATCCCAAGCTTGGTGGTGTTCTGGTCTTTGGAGACCGTGGAACCGGCAAAAGTACTGCTGTCCGGGCACTGGCTGACCTGTTGCCCCAAATCACTGCCGTCAAAGGCTGTCCGGTCAATTCCGCAAGACCACACGATGTGCCGGAATGGGTGCAGTCTGCTCATGCCGAAATCGAGCAACGACCGACACCGGTCATTGATCTGCCACTTGGTGTGACCGAGGATAGGGTGACAGGCGCTCTCGATATTGAACGCGCCCTCACGCACGGCGAAAAGATGTTTCAACCTGGCCTCCTCGCTGCCGCCAACCGGGGTTATCTCTATATCGATGAGGTGAATCTTCTCGAGGATCATATTGTTGATCTTCTTCTTGATGTCGCACAATCGGGAGAAAATCTGGTTGAACGGGAAGGGTTGTCGATCCGCCACCCGGCACGCTTTGTTTTGGTCGGTTCGGGGAACCCCGAAGAAGGGGAACTGCGTCCGCAGCTTCTTGACCGTTTCGGACTTTCGGTTGATGTGCGCTCACCCAGTGACATTGAAGAACGGGTCGAGGTGATCAGAAGGCGCGAGAGTTTTGAAAAGTCACCGGCGCGATTCCGACGCAGATATCGCGAACAGAATGATCAGATCCGCAACCGTATCCTGACAGCACGGCAGACGCTGGCCCGGACCGCCACCCGTAAACAGGCACTGCGGCACTGCGCCAAACTCTGTGCACATCTCGGCACAGACGGGTTGAGAGGCGAACTCACGCTGTTGCGTGCAAGCCGGGCCCTCGCCGCCTATGAGGGAAACAGAGAAGTGACGCAAAACGAGATTCACAAGGTTGCGCCGCTGGCACTGTCGCACCGGTTGCGTCGTGACCCTCTCGACGACAGCAGTGCTGCGTCGCGCGTCAAGCGCGCGGTGGAAACGGTCCTTGAATGACTGAAAGCAGATCACAAGACTGGAATCACGCCTGCCTTGCGCTCAAGCTGTTGCTGATTGACCCTGCCGGGCTCGGTGGAATCTCCTTGAGGGCGCGCGCGGGTCCCGTGCGTGATCGCTTTCTTGACTATCTCAACCAGTCCACACCGACGGTTCGTATTCATCCATCGATGCCCAGCGAAGCGCTGTTTGGCGGAATGGATGTCGCGGCGACGCTGGAGGCCGGGCGGATTATCAAGAGCTCTGGTCTGCTGCGGGAGAATGTTTGCCCTGTCCTGGCCATGGCTGAACGTTGCGGTCCGCTGCGCGCCTTTGAATTGGTGCGATTTCTGGAGGCACGAAAGCAACCCATTGCCCTGCTTGATGAGGGTGCGGAACCTGAGGAAACTGTCCTGCCGATTCTCAGCGAGCGGCTGGCTTTTCACATCTCCCTCGAAGCGATAGGTCGGCTTGACGCTGTTGGAGAAGAAACGATCAACCCGCAAAACGCACAGCATCATCTCGCCGCCGTTGACGTCTCTGTTGGTGCCCGCCACTCAATGACGCTTCTCGCCGCAAGACTAGGAATCGACTCTTTACGCCCACCGCTTTTTGCGCTCAACGCTGCGCGCGCGTTGGCAGCATCAACGGGACGCGATCATCTCAAAGATGAGGATCTCATGATCGCTGCCTCACTGGTTCTGGCACCGCGTGCCATACAACTTCCCGCGGACGATATGGAAGAGTTTCAGAATGCAGACAAGGCACTTGAACATCAGCATGAACCGTCACATGATGATTCAGAAGGAATGATTCCGCAGGATATCCTGGTTGACGCCATACGACCGCAACTTCCATCCGGTCTTCTTGCGGGTTTTCAGGAGAACGCACGACGAGGCGGGGCAAAGGGCAGCGGTGCCGGGCAAAAACGCCGTTCCAATCGGCGTGGACGGCCACTTCCGTCCCGACGCGGTCGTCTGGCGGATGGGCGGCGCATTGATTTGATTGCAACGCTTCGTGCCGCTGTTCCATGGCAGCGTTTGCGTCGTCGCCGTGATCGCGTCAAAATTCGATCATCAGATATTTTTGTGAAATCTTTTGAGGAAAAGAGTGACCGTCTGTTGGTCTTCGCCGTTGACGCGTCGGGATCAGCAGCGATGGCGCGCCTTGCCGACGCCAAGGGTGCCGTGGAGATCCTCCTCTCTGAAGCGTATGCGAGCCGCGATCTTGTTTCACTGATTGGTTTTCGTGGTGATCGTGCCGACCTTCTTCTGCCACCCACGCGTTCGTTGGTTCAGGCGAAGCGACGCCTCGCGGCATTGCCGGGTGGTGGTGGCACACCGCTTGCGGCGGGGCTCAAGGCTGCCGGGGACTTGGCCAAACATGCGCGAAGCCAGGGGATGTCTCCGGTGCTTCTGTTATTAACTGACGGGCGGGCCAACATTGCCCTGGATGGAACTGCGGGGCGCAGCCAGGCAAATGCTGATGTTCAGATCATTGTGCGCTGGCTACGGCACAGCGGACTTCCCTGTATCGTGATTGACACCGCCAGCCGTCCTGAACGCAGTCTGACATCGCTGGCCCACAACCTCGCAGGACAATATTTGCCGCTGCCACATGCTGATGCGACGAAACTGGCCCGTGCCTTGACCTGAAATCGACGATGGACTGGACATCTGATCTGCCCACATGGAGCTTGCCGCACCTGTCACGCCCTGTCGATCTGTCGCCGCACCGCTGGCATATCCAGGAATGTGGTCGTGGCCCGTTGGTGCTGCTGTTGCCGGGTTCGGGTTCCAGTGTGCATACCTGGCGCCATCTCATTCCAGCATTGTCGGAGACATACCGGGTGGTTGCGCTGGATCTTCCCGGCCAGGGATTTACCCGATCTCCACGAAACAGTCGTTCAGGTCTCGAGGAGATGGCATCGGACATCGCGTCCCTGCTTCGTGATCAGAATCTGCAACCTGATTCCATCATCAGTCATTCGGCCGGCACGGCTATTGCGCTCAGACTCTCGCAACTGATTGATGTTCCTTTGATCGTGGGAATTAATCCCGCACTTGACAATTTTCGTGGCGTTGCCGGCTGGCTGTTTCCGCTCATCGCCCGGACTTTGGCGATGAGTCCATTTACGACCTCGATATTTGCAGCAAGCGCGACGCCCGACCGCTCTCGCCGACTTATTGAAAGCACGGGCTCCCGGCTTGATGATGAAGGCCTCGGTTTTTACGCACGATTGATGCGTGATCGATCACATGTCTGCGGAACATTGAACATGATGGCACGATGGTCGTTGGAGACGTTGCTGGCAGACTTGCCGACAATTGATACGCGCACGCTCTTTCTTGCCGGTTCTGATGACCGTGCGGTGCCGCCAGAGGTGTCATCGCGTTCGGCCACGCTCATGAGACATGCAGAGTCGCGCCTGTTGCAAGATATGGGTCACCTTGCACATGAAGAAGATCCCCATCGCATCCTCACCGAGATTCAGGATTTTTTGCCTGCATTGTAATTCGGTTGGTGTTGACTTGGATCGTGGTCTGGTCAGCGGAAAAGTCGAAAATCACTCTTCACTCAAGGCACCCGGTCCCACCCCGGATTCTCTCTCTGAAAGCCGCAGCATGATTGCATCGATTGTCAACGCAGAGAAAATTGTGAACAGGATCAGGTGCCGCGCATCGCTAGGGAGCGTGCGATTTCCAGATATTGACCCGGAACGGTAATCCCAAATTCCTGTGCGCGATTGAGTGCTGCTATTCGACGCGTACCCGGAATCCGTGCCCCGTCAAGGGCTTTGATACTGGCAAGGACCCTTTCAATCCTGTCTCCAAATGCCGCAGCGTCATGCGGTTTGATTGCAATCAGAAACTGGCCGGAGCCCGGCGGTGGGCCGTCGGCCGTGAAAAATGACGAGACATCCGCGCTTGGATTGGCTCCGGTCACAACGGCCGAGAGGATCTCAACAATCAACGCAAGAGCTGTACCCTTTGCATCTCCAATCGGGACCATTGAGCCTGCAAGTGCTTTTTCCGGGTCGGTGGTCGGGTGACCCTTGGCGTCAAGCGCCCATCCCAACGGGATCTGGGATCCGCTTTTGTGCGCATGCATCACTTTGCCACGTGCGACCACCGAAAGTGACAGGTCGACCACCAGTGGCGTACCACCGGGACGCGGTGCAGCAAAGGCGATAGGATTGGTCCCGAACAGTGGTGTGCTTGCGCCCCAGGGTGCAATGGCCGGAGGTGAGTTGGCGACCATCATTCCTATCAATCCGGCTTGCGCGATCCGGTCGACTTGAACGGAAAGTGCGCCGCAATGGTGAGACCGGGTCACCGTCATATAGGCAACGCCCTGTGCCGTTGCGGTCTCGATTCCCTGCATGACTGCCAGATCCAATGCCGGGTAGGCGAAACCGTTCTGGGCATCGATGTGCAAGGCTGCGGGTCCGCTTGTCCGGCAGGTGGGTTCGGCATGGCCGTTGACCTTGCCGGATTTCGCCTGGGCAGCGTAGTCCGATAGACGCGAAAACCCATGACCGATCTGGCCTTCGGCTTCAGCGGCAACAATGGCATGCGCGACGGACAACGCAGCTGCGTGACTGACTTTGCTGGCCTCGAGCGCTTTGACAACCATGGATTCGGCATCCTGAATTGAGATGGTTTGAGCGTCATGGGGCATCATTGATCCTCACTTGCACGCGATCCTCATGTCAACTGTCCGGCAGAGGATTATGCTGTGCCACAGGGTTTGACCATCGCGTTGACATGATGGCCAGAAGCTCCTGTGATAATGTTATCGCCATTGACCGCGTGGAGGATCAGTTCAAGGATTGCTCATGTGTCACGTGCGATCTGACGTACGGCAGTCAGATGCGTCGCAATCTTTTCGGCAATCATGGCGCTGACGCGTGCATTGGATTGGGTCGTGACACCTGCGATATGCGGTGTCAGCAGCACATTCGTGAGGCCACGGAACCTGGTTGCGGCCTCTTCTGTCAGGGGTTCGTCCTCGAATACATCGAGTGCGGCCCCACCGATCCGCCCCTCCTTCAACGCAAGGACCAAAGCGTCCTCATCAACGATGCCACCGCGCGCGGCGTTGATGAGAACAGCATCATCTTTCATTGTCGCAATCGCACGTGCATCGATCAAGTGACGCGTCCCTGCGGTCAGTGGCGTATGGAGGCTGACAATATCGCTTCGTTCCAGCAGAGTCATCAAATCACATTGCTCGACCTTGTCCCATGCCGCATGTTGTGGCGGCAGATAGGGGTCACAGGCGATAGGTTTGACACCAAGTCCTGCGGCCAATCTGGCGGTCAGCTGAGCGATGCCACCCAGTCCTACCAGCCCGAGCGTTGCCCCGGCGAGTTCCCGCCCCGAACATTGCTGGCGGGGCCAGGCTCCCGCGATCATCTCATCGTGGGAACGATACGCGGTTCGCAGCAAAATCATAGAAGCCGCCAAGACATATTCAGCAACGCTCGGATTGTTCGCGCCGATTGCCGGATAGACTTCGATGTGGCGTTGTGCACAGGCTTGCTGATTGATGTTGTCGAGACCAACACCAAGACGACCAATACAGGTGAGGCCTGGTGCTTCGTCAAGAAGCGATGCCGTGACCTGGGTACGGTTACGGACGACCAACGCCGAAGCATCCTTCAGAGCAGCAGTGAGCGCGTCCGGACAATCGACCAGGTCGGGTTCATACACGACCTCAAACGAACGCCATTGATCGCCGACTGCATGGATATCCATAAACTCTGAAATCACGATTTTGACCATTCAACACTCTCCTGACCAGCGGGCAAAGTCTGTCGATCAGAGTCAACTCGTGCGGCTTGACCAGTATAAGTCGAATGATCTGTCCAAATGCACCAACTCTTTCGTATCTTCGTGGCAGACCGACTTCTGACACTGCTTCTCAGGGCAGAATTCATTGATTGGTGGGAACTCTTATAAGCACGTCATTATCAACCCTGATGCCAGGATCCTATCAGCGTGTGGGGCAATCAAGCCACCGCGGTCAGCGATCCAGCCGCAGGTGTGGCACAATCCTGCAGTGTTGTGGTAGAGGCCATCATGGTGTTTTTTCCTTTTCAAGATTGTAACTACTTGCCCCCGTTATCAGCTACCTTCGTAGAGGCAGTCAACGGCCTTTT
>JAPOTI010000110.1 GCA_026709265.1 Paracoccaceae bacterium
GAGGGCATCAGAAACTTGACGAAATGGCATCAAATGAATGATTCGAACCACTAGCCGGCGTGCTTCCCAACCTGTCCCGATCCAATAATAGAAACCGTTGCTCGTATCGACTACGCGAGCCCTACTCGCTTTCACCTTCGCACCCGACAAAAAGACGCCGTTTCCTTGGAATTCCTGATCCACGCGGCATCAGCCGAGCACCGGTACGGCACCATATTCGCCGCCTAGGTACTTCCCGTAGAAGTTCTCATTTCGCCGGACCCGTTCAACATCAGCGAGCTTGAACACAGATGTGTTGCCGGTTGCATCCTTCTCGCAAAAAAGGATTTCTTCCTTGGTAAGCTCAGACAATAAACTTGCCGAGTGACACGTCGTCCAGAGCTGCGCGTTGTGGGAGTTACGATCTCGGTCCAAAAACCAGCGCAATATCTCGGGCAGAATGAGGGGGTGGATTGTCGTGTCGAGCTCATCGATGATCGCCACGCCCCCGCTATCCAACGCCATCAGAATATAGGGCAAAACTTTGATGAATTGCTGTGTACCGTGGCTTTCCCTATTAAAAGTGATGATTTGATCCAAGCCAGAATGCTTGAACAGCAGCCTTGGATCACTGGTTGCTGTGTCGATTGCGATCTCTTCGATCCCCAGATCGATACGCTTTGCGATGCGCTGCAACTCGTCCAGAGCCGCAGCGTTATTTTGGTACCACCGCGTTAGCTGCCAGCCGTCTTCTTCAACCCGGTCCAAAAAGATGTTGGACACAACCGACGAAAGAGATTGGACGAAGGCCTGCGCGACGATGTGATTGAGTTGTGCAAGGGTCGCTATCACGCTGGCGCGAGGCCGCAGCACCTCTTTCAGCGCTTTGTCCGTCCCGGAAGGCAGGAAACCTTTCATCGCCTTTACCGATCCACGGTGGTCTCGCTCAAAAATCGTAGTGGGTTTTCCGTGGCCCTTCGGCCTGTAGCTCATCCGTTCCTTCTGAACGACGTCCAAATTCTGGACATCACGCTCTGACAGCACGATTTCGTAGGTGTATGGGCATTGCCGACCCGCAGATGACAGTTCCCGCAGTTCTACCGGCCCCGCGAATGAAAAGGACAATCGAGTTGGCTTCGAGATCCTCTCCTCACTGCCGAATTTTTGGTAGGGCAGATTGCAATCGGGCCGGAGGTCAAAGCTCCTGCCGACGAACCAGGCCCCAAAGGTGATTGCGCGCAAGATGTTTGACTTGCCCGCCGCGTTCGGGCCGAATACGGCCACAACATTTGGCGCTCTTTCCTCGGCACCGGGATAGATCGGAGAAAGCCGCCCCAATGGGTCATCGACAGACTTTCGCGCCCGCAGATCAACTCCCTGCCGCTGTCCGACCGAGTAAAAATTCTCAATTTCGACCTTGTAGAGCATGGCGCCACCGATTTTGTTCACCTTATATGGCATCTATAAATCTACTTACAACGTTTTTCTGTCGTTTTGTAGATTATAAATCAGATTCATAGTCATTTACCTGATGATGGCAACGCGGTGGAACCAGACGCTTGAGAAGATGAGCTCAATCGCTACTCGGCGCAGAACTGACTTAAACCACTTGGGCACCTTTCAGACTTGCGCTGGTAGGTGAGCTGCTACCAATTGGGCTCGGAGCCGTCATTTCCTGTGGCGCGTCAATCCATATCAGGTTGATTGACGCGCCACAGTTTTCAGAACACGCCCCGCAAATCATGCCCGTTGACCTTGTTCAGAAACCTATGTTCCCATAGACGTTCTGGAAACTGTTTGAGGAAACAGTCTTTCAGGCTTGGCGGATCGCCGCATGTGGGAAACTGGTTACCAGATAATATGTGAGTGAGGTGTCCAAAATGAAGTTGTCGTCCGCCGCAAAGGTAACAGAATCCGTGACCAATATGGTACAAATCTCGACATGCGCACGGGCGGCAGCGACGGAGCTCGGTGGCGATAAAAATATCGACCACGCAATCATGCGGGCGGAAAACCTCTTGGATTCCGTCTTCGGTGACAGGGTAACTGAAGACGAGCGGCGGGCTTTTATCTCCCTTTGCGTTGCCGAATCGGCTTTCTCCTGGGTGGATGGCTATACAGCCGGACACCACG
This sequence comes from Paracoccaceae bacterium, assembly GCA_026709265.1. Taxonomy (GTDB): domain Bacteria; phylum Pseudomonadota; class Alphaproteobacteria; order Rhodobacterales; family Rhodobacteraceae; genus JAPOXR01. The sequence continues at coordinate 2,113 of JAPOTI010000110.1, forward strand.
GCAGTTCGGAGGAGGATTTGGGAAGAGCTTTGAAAGCGATGGATGAAATCGAAAAACAATGCAAGCGGCGAGACGAAAGGCTACGGGCGGCCCTCTCCGAAGATCAAGAAGAAAAGGATTTGTCAGCGATCATTGATGCGCGTTCTCGTAAAAGTGCGCTGATGAGGCTTGTTCGCCGAATCCGTATGCGCCTCTCAGGAGGGCACCGCTAAAGTGTGGAACAGTTAACATGACCCGTCAATCTCTGCCCATTGGGATCCAGGACTTCGCGACGATCCGGAGC
>JAPOTI010000139.1 GCA_026709265.1 Paracoccaceae bacterium
CCCGCGCCTGCGGGCGGCCCGGCATCAGGACGGAATCATGGGGGTGAGCAGTTACGGAAAGGGTAATCTTCTTGGAGCAACTTTCGTCGATATTGTCCCGCAGATCCCGGGACAATTGCGTGTTGTGTGTGATGCGGACACGTCGATCCCAAGCAACTGCTCCGCACTCATATGTTTCCGAGACCAGAAACTCGTCAACAGGATTTCGGATGGGATGATGACAGAAAGAGGACAAGGGGTGGCCGAAGCCTATCAACATCTTACACGTCATTTGTATCTGATTCTGTGCGGATCATGGGCGCATGCAAATGACGATGCACCACATCCCTCCGGCCTGTCCATCACGAGTCCAGATCTCCGGAGCCGTTATCGCCGCCCGGGACCGGGAGCGATTCACCGGTCAGATGCGCAATCGCCCATGCGAGTTGCGCCTCGGGGGTGGCTGCCACGGCCTGATCGGGAAGATCCATGACGTTGCCGAGCGTGTCCGCCCGGAAGGGGTCAGACTTGCCATCGAGGATGCGTTGGACACTCGCCCGCACCACGTCGAGCATCCCCTCAAGAGCTGCGACGGCCCGCTCGGCGTGCGGGAGGGATTGGGGGAGGTCCGGGACGACGACCCCACCCGCGGATGGTGGGGCGTCGGCGGCGTTCAGGGTGGCCAGGACGGAAGTCGCCCGGGCGCGGTCTCCGTCGGTGGGCGCGACCGTGATGGTGGCGAGGGCGGCTGCATCTTCGGCGAGATTCGCCAGAGCGGTGCAGTCGTGGTGCCAGGTGGTCGCCAGCGCTGCCCAGTGATCCGTCTCGCCCACCGTGCCCGGATGTGTGGCGGCCAGGATTCGTGCGGTCGTGGCCTGCCCCGCCATGCCCGCATCCCGGCCCGCTGCAAGGAGCGCTCCGATCTCCAGCCGGGCCCCCTCGCGGACAAGATAGGACCGGAAGGAGGGAATGGGAACGATGAGGTTCTCCCGCGGGGACGGTGCTTCCACCCCTGGCATTGGTGCCGGGCTGCCCTTCGGATTGGGTGCCCGTGGGGGATCCTCCTCCACCAACTGCAGGGCGCCGCGGTGGAACAGATGGTCGGTCAGGGACCGAGCTGTCATGCCTTCGGGGATCTGCCACGCGCTGGCATCGGGATGCGTGCGGGCATGGCGATGGATGCTGTCAATGACATGGGATCGACTCTGGAAAACCTGCAGGGGGGCGGACTTGAGATCATGCAGCACGGCTCCGACGAGGGCGGCGCACGCCTTCAGCGCACCGCGTTGCTGGCTCCGATAGTAGTGGAGGCGGCTGACGGCAGCGGCAGCAGCCACCTGCTCCCAATCCACTGCCTCGAGCGACGCAGGACTCGCGTCATGGATCCGCAGGACGTCCCGGCCCAGCGCCTGCAGGGCAAAGTGGAGGTGGCGTGGCCACCCCTCACAGGGCCTGGCCAGAGTTTTGAGAGCATCCTCGTGACCAGCAGGATCCAACCCGTAATGTCGGCAGAAACCGATCATGAGAGCGGTGACCTCCGTAGCGGCGAGCCTCCGGATGTTGTGGAGCGTCTTGCCTCGGGTCAAGCCCATGTCCGTCGCTTGGCCGTCGGTGTCGCCGAGGCCGGCTAGCACGAGGGTCAGCGGAAGGCCGGTTGTGTTGTCGTGAATGCCCTGAAGCACCTTGGCTACTGGATGCGTGTCCGGATATTGTAAGCGCTGGGCCTCATCGATGGCCACGATCAGCGGGTGGATCAAACCGCCCTCTGTTGACTCCCGGACCCAGTCGCGGAACGCTACCAGCGTTGGCTCGGGCGTGTGTGGGGCGGTGGTTGTGGCACGGTCGCCGCCGACCGACGATCCGAATGCGCCGAGGTGACCGCCCCGGCGGTGGGTCGTCTGGAACCGGGTCAGGAAATCCTTGGCGGCAATCTTGTCCACCATCTCCGCCAGCGGTCGGAGGATGTCGATGGGCCCGCTGATGTCAGCGGAATTGAGGATGAGACCCTGGATCTTGACACCATCCGTCTCCCTGGCCTGTGCTTGGGTGCGGGCCACAAGTTCGGCCAGGATCGTGCTCTTGCCGGCACCGGGTGCGCCCTGGATGATCTGGGTGGCGCCGGCCTGACCGTGCTGGCCCGTGCCCGAGTCATTCCAGCTTTGTCTGCCGACTTTCAGGAGTTTTGCAAGGACTGATTCCCGCCCGACAAAGACCGGGGGTTCAACCTTGTCGGTCCGGTCAACGAATTCCGCAAGCCTAGCCCTGTCCAACGCCATCACCGTCGTTTCCTCATCGTCATGGCGTCCCCATCAAGGCATTCCGTGCGGGCTGCCCCTTACGGACCGATTAGCTTCGCTGGGTTGCGCGCATCTTTCGGTTCACCAGCACCTTCACAAGTGTATCAACCGTTCCTTCCAATCGCGACACACGATCCGAGATGCTGCGCATGTCGCGGTGGAGACTCCACAGGAACGCAATGATCGTTGCAATTCTGGCAAGCGTGATCCAGCCGGGATTGAAGGTCATCGCAAGAGTCCCTGACCAGCCTGCCCGACTAATGGGATTGGACAACCACCAAGCGGGTTTTGATGCATGGGCATGGTATACTGATCCCGTGCGGCGAAGGCAAGGATCAAGCGAATCCCTGCAGCAGGTGCCCACGCTTTATGTCCTGAAATGGGGCACATCTCTTCAGCTCCTGTCCCTGCCTCTTTTGAGTTGACCTCTTGATTATCTTTTTTGGGGGTGGCCGGTCGGGAATGGTTCCTGATGGGCGTTGCGCTCGCTTTGCAGTCCGTGCCGGTACAAGTGTCGGAAAGGGCGACTCGACAGCCACGGGAGCATCGATATTCTATTCCGGTCATTGAGGATGATGGGGCGACGACGTCTACAGAATAGTAGCTGATCGAGAATGACATTGACAATTAGCCACTTTGCCGTATGATATTGACGTATCCGGCAGGCAGAAAGCGCGTGATCTATATTCCCCGCGACGCAGAATCCAGACTTAAGCACTTTTCCAGTGGCTATCCAGTTATTGTGGTGACCGGGCCACGCCAGTCTGGTAAATCCACCTTGGTTCGACATGCCTTTCCCGATTACCGTTATGTATCGCTTGAAGATCTCGATTACAGGGAGTTTGCTGAAACAGATCCACGCAGCTTTTTGAATCAATTTTGTAACGGTGCCATCCTGGATGAGGTGCAGCGATGCCCTTCCCTATTTTCTTATCTCCAGACCCACATCGATGAGAGTCAACAACCGGGTGAGTATATCCTGACCGGATCCCAGCAATTTGGCCTGTTGTCAGGTATTACGCAGAGTCTGGCGGGCCGGGCTGCCCTGTTGACGCTGTTACCCATGAGCTATGGTGAGTTGGAGCGCGGCGGAAAAATCGGCAAAGACCTTGACCAGGCCCTGTTTAATGGTGCCTTTCCCCCCATCTTCGATCGCGGACTCGACCCGCACCCCTGGCATGGAAACTATGTTCGTACATACCTCGAGCGCGATGTCCGACAATTGATCAGGGTGCAGGACCTGGGCAGCTTTCAACGCTTTTTGAGATTGTGTGCGGGGCGGACCGGGCAACTTCTCAATCTGTCTTCACTGGCCAATGATTGTGGAATTACGCACAATACGGCCAAAGCCTGGATATCCGTGCTGGAAGCGAGCTATATCCTGCATCTGTTGCCACCGCATCACCAGAATTTCAACAAGCGTTTGGTCAAGACACCCAAACTTTATTTTCTGGATACCGGCCTGGCTGCATGGCTTCTTGGTGTCCGGAATTGTGCGCAACTGATGGCCCATCCTGTGCGAGGTGCCTTGTTTGAAACCTGGGTGGTCAGTGAATTGCTCAAGGCCCGCTACAACGCGGGTGAAACACCGAACCTTTACTTCTGGCGGGATCGTTCGGGTCACGAGGTCGATCTGCTGATCGATCTTGGGACTCATCTGGTCCCACTTGAAATCAAATCCGGGCAAACCCTGAACAGGGATTTCTTCAGTGGGCTCGCCTTCTGGCAACAGATGGCAGGTGAAGTCTCCGGAAGAGCGTGGTTGATCTATGGCGGTGATTCCCGACAGATGCGTTCCTCAGTCAGTGTTTTGCCCTGGCATGAAATCCATTCAGAAGAATTTGCGGCATGAAAACACCGTCCAACGATCGCAACGATCCCTGATCGCAGTTGTCGCAGGATATTGAGCGGAGACAGTTCGGTTGCTATCTATCCCATCCTGTTCAAGACCGATATCGAGACGTTCAATAGGAGGTAGAGGAATGACTCTCCCAAGCTCCCCTTGGTTACGCATGGGTTCCTCTTCACACGCTACCTGCTGATCCCTGCTGATCCGCCCCGGCGTTTCTGAGAGACCAAGAATATGAAGACGTCATTTTGAACGTCTTTCCGATTCTGCTTGATGAAGAAATGTCGAGGCCGGAACCTGATCCCGAGGAGGTACGCAGTTTTGACACCATATGTGTGCTGGTGCGCTTTGCGCGCTTTCCGGGAATGGCGTTGGTGGAGCCGATGTTCGATAGTATTTTGCTTTGAATCTTGCGTCAGGCCATTGCCGTGGCCAGCTCAGTTCGTTCAATGTCAGCCAGATTGATCCAGGACAAAAGAAAATTCATGAGATTGGATTCATTGCGTATGGCAGCACCAAGACAGTCTCGCATTGACCCGACGGCATGTCGGGGCCGGTCACTGCCAAAGACGCGTGACCAGGGGAGGAATTGGCACCGCGTATGCGGTGCCCCCCAGGACCGATTGATGATGGGCCGAGTTACTCTTTTTCCTGCTGCTGAACGTCGCGGGCGACACCTTCGATCACTTGGTCGTCATGCCGGTTTTTCCCGGCAAATCGTATAATGGTGGTTGTTTGCGAACGCACGAGTTGAACAGCAAACTGAATTAACTGTTGGCGGATCGTGGGAAAAAGCAGGGCGAATCCAACCGTGTCGGTGAGGAATCCCGGTGTCAATAACAGCAACCCGGCAACAAGGATCAGAACTGCATGGGCCAGGGGAGCGGCAATGTCATGGCCTGATGACGCGGATTCCCGGAGAGACGTCAGGACCGCCGCGCCTTGACTGCGCAACAGGATCGTACCGATGATCGCTGTAACAGCAACGATCAGCAGGGTGCCGGGCAGCCCCAGCGCCCCGCCGACCTGCACGAACAGAGCGATCTCAATCAGCGGAACCGCCAATAACAGCAAAAGAAGACGCATATTGCTAAATGATGACTCCTGAAGTGGAAGTGACACGATTCAAGGTGGGTTGAGTGACCGCATTTCACAAGACCATGATTGGCAAAAGCCACTTTCGCAACTCTGGACTCTCCGCCATGGGTCCGGTGATGAGGTCAAGCTTGCGGGGCAAATAATCATGGGTGCAATAAGAGACATTTGAGGAGATTATATATCCTTCCCGCGATGCGAGCGAAATATTTTTGGTATTTCAGTATTCCAATTGATATGTTAGATGCCCGGAAAGGCGCGATTCATGCGCTGTCAAAACAGGAGAAAACCATGAGGAAACTGTTTGCCCTGCTGGCTCTCGCCGGGGCAGTCGCCGTAGGAGACGTTGCGGCGCAGGAATATCCAACCAAGACGATCGAAGTCATAACCCATGCCGGTGCTGGAGGGGGCACCGATGTCACGGCGCGCATGATGATGTTGCGTGCCCGCCGCGAACTTGGGCAGGATATGGTCGTGGTCAACAAACGCGGTGGAGGTGGTTCGGTCGCCATGGACTATTATCTCGGCGTTCCGGCGGACGGTTACTCGATCCTGACATTCACCATCGGTCATGCGGCCGAACTGGCCAAAAGCAATACGGAGATGACGCTCAATGACATCCGCCCGATCGCCCGCGGTACGGATGATCCGCAGATTCTGATGGTCCGCTGTGGTGAGTTTGAAAGTGCCGACGCGTTTGTCGAAGCACAGAAAGGGGCACCGCTGAGCTATGGCACGACGCATCTTGGAAATATTGACGATGTCTCTGCGTTCATGTTCACGCTCAAGGGCGGACTGGAAACGCCAAAAATCGTGCCATTTGAAGGCGGCGGTGAACTGGCAACCCAGCTGATTGCCGGAGCCGTAGATGTGGCCGTGCTTAATCTTGCAGAGGCAAAATCGCAGATCGACGCAGGTGACATCTGCCCGATCGTGGTGCTTGCCGATGACCGGATGTCGGCTCTCGCGGATGTCTCGACGGCCAAGGAGATGGGTATCCCAGTCAGCTTCTCAACCGTGCGTGGATTCGTCGTTCACAAGGACACGCCTGATGACGTCGCGAAGAAGATCGAGGAATCGCTCCTCAAGGCAATGAGTCACGGCGTCTACCAGGGTTTTCTGGAGTCCGTCGGACTCGATTCAACCTCGGTTGCGAGTTCGGACGTCTGGGGCAATCAGCTGTCGACGATGGTGACCGATATGGAAGCGGCTCTGAAAGAGCTGGGCTTTATCGACAACTGATTGTTTTCTTCGTATTCATGCGCGTCGCTTTCCCTTGGCGGCGCGCACTGTCTGGTGAGTGATTTCATGCGCGGTCGCGAAACTGCGGTGCGGAGGGCGGCAGTTAACTGGATCGTACCTCTTTGCATCATCGTCTTTTGCGCCTGTGCTTACTTTTTGACCACTGAATTCGATCGGGTGCCGCCCATTCTGAAGCGAGGAATGCAACCCGCCGATTTCCCCCAGCTCGTCATCATGCTGATGGGATTCCTCGCACTCTGGCTCGCATTTGTTGACAAGTCGACGGCACCCACGCCGCTACCGCCTGTGGTTTATGTATCGCTGGGGATGATGGCGGGATTCCTTGGACTCGCCCAGGTGGACCTGTTCCTTGCTCTCGGAGTCTTTGGATTCTGCCTGACATTGATCTGGGGTGACCGTCGCTGGTGGGCACTGGCCATCGTCGCGGTCGTCGTGCCCTTCGGTGTCTTTCTGCTGTTCGATCAGGCGTTTGACATCCGCTTTCCGCGTGGCCTGTTGACCAACCTGTGGTACGGATAACGTCATGGCTGCCCTGTTTGCCGGATTTTCCGCTCTTCTGGACCCGGAAATTCTGCTGCTGGTTTTCGCCGCGACGCTCGGCGGCGTACTGGTCGGCGCGCTCCCCGGGCTGAACGCGACGACGGGAGTGGCTCTGCTGCTTCCTTTTACCATCACGATGGAGCCGGTTCCGGCGATCGCGATCCTGACAACGATCTATTGTGCAGCGACTTTTGCTGGTGCGATCACGGCGATATTGATCAACACCCCGGGCACGTCTGCCTCCGCCACCACATGTCTCGATGGTTATCCGATGGCCCAGAGAGGGGAAGCAGGCCGCGCTCTGGGGATGGCCACCGTGTCGTCCACCATTGGCGGAGTCGTCAGCGTTGTCGCGTTGATGGCGGCGGCGCCCCTGCTCGCTGGTATCGCCTACAAGTTTGCCCCGCCCGAATATTTCGCTCTGACGATATTCGGCCTGTCAATGCTGGCCAGTATCGGGGATGGATCTCCGACAAAGAACGTCCTGGCGGGTGCTTTCGGCGTGTTGCTCGCCACCGTCGGAATTGATCTCCTGACGACCGTCGAACGTTTCACTTTCGGATTCAACGAATTAACGGAAGGTATTGGATTCGTGCCGGTCATGATTGGCGTTTTCGGGATCTCCGAGCTTCTGGTTCAGGCCTCAAATCTACGGACAAAGCGAGAGCGCATCGCCATGAAGGCGATCAAGCTGCCTTCGTCAGATGATTACAGAAAGACCTGGAAAACGATCCTGCGGTCGACAGGAATTGGAACCTTTGTCGGAATCCTGCCAGCCGAAGGTGCGACGGTGGCGTCGATGATCGGTTACAATGAGGCCAAACGCTGGTCGAAGACTCCCGAAGAGTTCGGCAAGGGTGCCCTCGAGGGGATCGCCGGATCTGAAGCCGCCAACAATTCGGCGGCGGGCGGTGCCATGGTGCCAACGCTGGCTTTGGGCATACCGGGAAGCCCGACAGCTGCCGTGATTCTGGCAGGGTTGATGATCCACGGCGTCCAGCCGGGGCCAACCATGTTCACCGATCAGGCCGATTTCGCCTTCGCCATTTTCTGGACGATGTTGTTGGTCAACGGCATGTTCTTTTTCGTTGGGCTGTTCGGCGCCAAGCTGTTTGCTCGTGTGACACTGGTGCCGGTCACGATCCTGTGGCCTTCGGTTTTCACCTTTTCCATCGTGGGTGCTTATTCACTGGATCAGTCAATGCTCGATGTGTGGATCGCCGTCGGTTCTGGAGTCATTGGATTTTTCATGCGGCGATATGGATTTTCCGTTGTGCCGCTCGCGATCGGGCTGATCCTTGGCGGTATGCTTGAAAAAAGACTTGGCCAGAGCATGGTCATGCTTGATGAACAATGGTGGTTGATGTTCGGTCGGCCGATCTGTCTGGTGTTTTTCCTGCTGACGGCACTGGTGCTGTTCGGCAAGCCGCTGTGGGGTCTGCTGTTCAGTCAGCGGTCGTCAGAGAAATCGACAGGAGAATAATTCTGTGAACAAGATCAATTCTGTGCGTGCACGTGTCTGGAACTGGAAGGGGCCGACGGTTCCGCCTGCAGGAAATTTCTGCGCGAACGCATCGGATGCGTTGAGGATACATGGCGATGCGATGGAGTCTTTCCGCTTCCACCAATGGTTGACATGCGAAGTCGAGGACTCGCACGGAACCGTGGGGATTGGCAACGCGGCCCTGGCACCTCGACTGGTCAAGAACGCGATTGATGAGTGGTATGCACCGTTGGTGATCGGTGAGGACCCTTTCGATTACGCCTATATCTGGGAAAAGATGTACCGCCGTACGCTTGCCTGGGGGCGCAAGGGCATCGGCATGACCGCAATCAGTGCAATCGATATTGCACTTTGGGACCTGATGGGAAAACTGACGGGCAAACCAGTGTTCAAACTTCTCGGCGGAAGAACAAAGGAGAAAATTCCGGTCTACTATTCCAAACTCTACGCTGGCCCGGTCGAGGAGATGCAAGAAGAGGCCGCGCAGGCATTGGCCGAAGGTTATACCGCCTTCAAGTCACGATTTGGCTATGGACCCAAGGACGGCCCCGAGGGAATGCGAGACAATCTCAAACGGGTTGAAGCCGTGCGCGAGGTGATCGGTTACGACCGCGATCTGATGCTTGAATGCTACATGGGCTGGAATATCGACTACGCCAAACGGATGCTGCCCAAACTCGCCAGATTTGAACCCCGGTGGCTGGAGGAGCCTGTCATCGCGGATGATATCGCCGGTTACGTTGCGCTTAATGCGATGAATATCGTGCCGATTTCCGGCGGGGAGCATGAATATTCGGTTCTCGGTTGCGCGGATCTCCTGCGAAGAGGCGCGGTGAGCGTTCTGCAATACGATACCAACCGCGTCGGGGGAATCACGGCGGCCCAGAAAATCAATGCGATCGCCGAGGCTTTCCAGGTTCCGGTCGTCCCGCATGCCGGACAGGTGCATAATTATCACCTGACAATGGCCAATATGAACTGCCCGGTCAGCGAATATTTCCCGGTCTTTGATGTCGAGGTCGGCAACGAACTGTTTTACTATATATTTGAAGGTGATCCGGTGGCTGAGGATGGTTTTCTGCAGCTTGATGATGATCTGCCCGGGCTGGGCATCTCTATCTCCGAACGACATCTTGAACATTTTGAGATTGAAGAATGATAATGAATGCTTTTGGTATGCGGCGATTTGTGCGCCTCGTATTCCGTGACAGCCACAGTCGCGATCTCGCCGCTGTGAAATACGCACATACCGGGGAACTGGGAGATTCAGGCCAGTGCAAGAGCCTGTGATGAAACTCAATCTCTCCGATGCAGATCTCCGGATCAACCGTCCCCGCATCACACTGGTTCAAGTGGTGGCGGACAAATTGCGGGAATTCATCCTGCTGGAAAAACTCCCGCAGGGAGCTGCCATATCGGAACGGGAAGTTGCGGCAGCTCTTGGCATCAGCCGTACCCCTTTGCGGGGAGCGCTGTCTCTGCTCGAGCAGGAGGGTCTGGTTGAATATACTGTGACCCGACGGCCGCGCGTCACCCGTCCGTCTCTGGAAGAAATCTCGGAGAATCTCCTTGTCATGGGGGTTATCGAAGCTCTGGGAGGAGAATTGGCCTGCGCCGCTGCAACTGATGACGATATCGCGCACATTTCCAATCTGCACAACAAGATGCAGAACTCGGCAGAGCTCGATTCTCTCGAATTCTTCCGCACTGATATGGAGTTCCACAAGGCCATCATTGGCCTGAGCGGAAATAAGTCCCTGATTGAAACCCACCGCCAATATAACGGCCGATTATGGAGGGCACGGTTCATATCCTCGCGCCGGAGTGCCGGGCGCGGCAAGACCCTGCGCGAGCACGCGGCCATATTCGAAGGTCTGAGAAAGCGGGATCCGATCAAGACTGCGATGGCGATGCGAAAGCATATGGATTCTGCAATACACAATCTTAAAGTTGCACTCGCCGAACGTGAAACCTCAGATTCTGAACAATCATGACTGTCAAGCTCGGCATCATTCCCGGCGATCCCAGCGGCATCGGACCGGAGTTGACCGCCCATCTGCTACGGCAGGAACGTGTTGCTCATGCTGATATCCTGCTGATTGGAGACGCTCATGTCTTCAGGTTAGGGCAAGAGCAGGCAGGTATCCGTTACGAGATGAACGTGGTTGATGCCACGACGAGAGACTTCTCCTCCATTCCCGGTTTTGCACTGCATCAGATCAAGACGATTTCACCGGAAGACGTGGAAATCGCGCAGTCTACGCCGGCATCGGGGCATTCAGTCTTGCGCACGCTTGACACGGCACTGCAGCTTGCGTCAGACGGCATTATCGACGCGATCCTGTTCGGTCCGTTCAACAAAAGCTCAATGCATCTCGCTGGGATCGGCCATGCTGATGAGCTCCATTACATGGCTGATAAACTGGGAGTTGAGGATTACGTCTCCGAACTCAACACACTCGACGGTATGTGGACCAGCCGTGTCACGAGCCATGTTGCGCTGAAAGATGTTGCTGCCGCGATAAGTATTGACCGGATTGCCCAAGCGACGAAGTTGATCGACAGGACGCTGCGCAGAGCAGGGTATTCACGCCCCCGTATCACAGTTGCCGCCCTGAATCCTCATGCCGGTGACGGAGGTAATTTCGGTCGCGAGGAAATTGAAGTTATCGAACCTGCAGTGCGCATGATGGCGGCGGAACAGATGGCAGTCGACGGACCCTTTCCGTCAGACACGGTATTTCTGAAATTGAAACGGGGAGAACGGGATGCGGTCGTGACCATGTATCATGATCAAGGCCAGATCGCTCTCAAGCTTCTCGGCTTTGAGCGTGGGGTGACCGTTCAGGGTGGCTTGCCCATACCGGTGACCACGCCCGCCCACGGTACGGCTTTCGACATCGCCGGCACCGGGCGTGCAGACTGCGGCGCGATGCTGGCGGCTTTCAACCTTGCCTGTCGGATGGCCGGTGATTGGCAGAAGGAAGAAGGGGCATGAAAAACCCGCCGCGGATTGGTGTCATGGGTTCGGGAATGGCGCATCGGCTGCTTGCAGCCGGGCATGCGGTGTCAGTTATCGCCCACCGAAACCGCGAGACAGTCGAAGCTTTGATTTTTGATGGAGCCGAGGAAGCGCAGTCGCCAGCGATGCTTGTTCACGACACAGACGCGCTGTTGACCTGCCTTCCCGATGCCGAACGCGTTGAGGAAGTTGCGGACGCGGTGTGTCCGGAACTCCGCTCCGGCTATATCTGGATCGACACGACCACATCGATTCCGGAAATATCCGCTGCACTTGCCCGCCGTCTCAGGCGCAAAGGCGTGGTTTTTGCTGATGCGCCCGTCACCGGAGGTCCGGTTGAGGCCCGGGCGGGAGAGCTCGCATCTCTCGTCGGTTGCCATGCGGAGGACTATCCTGCGGTTGCGGCATTGATCGCGCCCTATTCGAAAGTGATCCGGCGCTTTGGTGCCCCGGGTTGCGGGCATGCGGCGAAACTTCTGAACAATCTGGTGACGCAGGGCACGATGGCATTGCTGGCCGACGCATATCAGTGTGCAATGTGCTCCGGCATTGATACACGTGCGCTATTCGATGTGATGATTATGGGTGCTGCCTGTTCCGGGACGCTGAAAAAGGCTGTCGGCCCGGCACTTGAGGGACACTATGACGGCGCACGATTTTCCATTGAACATGCGGCCAAGGATCTTCGCTATGCGAGAGATCTCGTCGCATCGATAGATCCGATGCGCGTCAATCTGGCATCAGCGGCAGCCGAAAAATTAGCCCGCCATGTCAATGAAGGGCGCGGGTCCAGGTTTGTTTCCGAAATGCTCGACCCACATTTCGAGGAGACACGCTGACACCCATGCTCAAAGGTGTATCTTCGCAGGAGTGACGATTCCACATGACAGGCACGAAAACTGCAGCGAACAGTCTTGCGTGTCTCTGACATCGGTCATTTCTCAGGTTGATTGTCACGCCGCAAGTCGATCCCGTTGCATGACTTCAATTCATTGGAAATTGAATCGAAGTTCAGGTTGCCTTACAACCGCGATCCTTTATGGTCTCAAGAACTTCGTCGGGATCTCGCTGCCACCAGTTTTTGGCAGAGAATATCTCAACTTCATTCAACCCATTGAATCCTGCAGCTTCCACTTCTTGTCTAATTCCGCGGATGTCAATGACTCCGTCACCCATCATCCCACGATCGACAAGAAGGTCATTCGTGGGCACGAGCCAGTCGCAAACGTGGAAGGCAAGCAACCGCGACTTTCCTGCGCGTTTGATCTGTGACGAGAGTTCGGGGTCCCACCAAACGTGGTACACATCGCAGGCAACGCCGATGATACCAGTACCCTCGGGGTCGAGCGCATCACAGATATCAAGGGCTTGTCGCATGGTATTTACACAAGCCCGATCTCCAGCGTACATCGGGTGAAGGGGTTCTATCGCAATAGGTACCTTTATCTGACGCGCAAAATCGAGTGTGTGACCAAGCCCGTCCTCGACAAGCTGGCGGGCCGCATGGATGTTGCGGGATCCTTTTGATAGGCCGCCAACCACCATCACAAGGCAAGCGGCGCCAATCTGAGCCGCTTCATCGACGGCGCGCTTGTTTTCATCCAAAACGTTATCGGTAAGCGATCCTTCAGCAGTATACCAGCCGCCACGGCATAAGCCTGTGACTGAAAGGTCAGTGTCCTTTATGATACGGGCGCTTTCCTCGACACCAGCTTCGTGCAACTTGTCACGCCAAGGAGCGATACCGCCAATTCCGTGCCGGACGCATCCATCGATGCACTCTTTGAGATTCCACTGCTCCCGTACTGTCGCTGTGTTCAGTGATAACTTTGCGGGTGATGGCATGGTTTTAGGCCTCCCATCCGCGGACTGCGAACGCTTTGCGTACGCGTAAAGCTGTTCGTTCGGGATCAGTGAAGAGACTTGCATCATTTGCTAACCGAATCAATTCGGCAAGATGGAGGGTAGAACGTGCAGCTTCCTGTCCACCGACCATCGCAAAATGATCCTGATGGCCGTTGAGATAAGCTAAAAACACCACTCCGGTCTTGTAGAAACGGGTGGGAGCACGGAAGATATGCCTTGAGAGGGGAACTGTCGGATCGAAAGCCTGACGATAGGTGCTCCTGTCACTGACACTAAGGGCATCCAATGCGCGTGCGGCGGCAGCAGCGATCGGATCGAAAATCCCAAGCAGTGCGTGTGAAAAGCCTGCCTCATCGCCCTCGATCAAGTCGGGGTAGTTGAAATCGTCGCCAGTGTAAATTTTTACACCTTCTGGCAACTGCCGACGTAAGGCCACCTCCTTTTCAGCTGAGAGAATTGATATCTTGATTCCATCGACCTTTCTGGAATTCGCCTTTATGATATCAAGGCACGTCTTCATGGCAGAAATATGATCATCTGACCCCCAGTATCCGCTCAGCGCCGGATCGAACATTTCACCAAGCCAGTGAAGAATAGCCGGTTGCGTTAACCCCTGTAGAACTTGACTGTAAACTCGGGTATAGTCATCCGGTCCACTGGCGGCTTTGGCTAATGCACGGGATGCCATTAGGATAACACGGCTTCCGGTGGCCTCAACCGCTTCGCACTGACTTTCATAAGCTGCTATGACATCATCAATGGTCACATCGGGTTCGGGTGGAAGGTGGTCGGTACCCGCACCGCATGCGATCAGGTGACCGCCTGCGCGAGCAAGTGGGACACTGCGGCGGATCAGTTCTAGAGATGTCTGCCAGTCGAGGCCCATTCCCCGCTGTGCTGTATCCATTGCTTCTGCAACACCGAAGCCCAGTGACCAAAGATGTTCACGGAAGGCAAGAGTACGGTCCCAGTCGATTGCGGGGTCAATCCACGGGTCATTGTCGGCAAAAGGATCGGCGACAACGTGGGCCGCAGCATAGGCGATCCTATTCCAATTTCCCATATTTTTCTGGCGTAAGATTGGTGCCTTGATCGTAATTTGGCTCGTACCCCCGTCTGCCGAGGGTAAGGTGAGTTTGGTGGCGTTTGAGGACGGGCTTGTCATAGCGTTGCTTTCTTCAAGGGTTCAATTTCCGGAACATCGATCCATTGACGCTCTTTCCAACTTCGATAGCCAAGTTCGGCAAGCTGTACACCTTTGGCACCTTCCAGTAGGGTGTATGACCATGGCGCGTCTTCTGCGATGTGACGCAGGAACTGCTCCCATTGGACCTTGAAACCATTATCCAAGCTCGTATTGTCTGGTACTTCGACCCATCCGGTCGTAAAGTCCATAGATTGGGGTCGGTCGGGATTCCAAACCGGCTTAGGCGTGTTTACACGGTGTTGCGAGAAACAACTGTGAAGTCCTGCGACGGCCGATCCAAGCGTTCCATCCACCTGAAACGTTACTAGGTCGTCGCGGCGAACACGGACGCACCAGCTCGAGTTAATTTGTGCGATGATTCCACCTTCCAGTTCGAAGGTGGCATAGGCTGCATCGTCTGCGTCAGCTGAATAGGGTTCTCCTGCTTCGTCCCATCGATTTGCAATATGCACAGCACCCATGCAGGATACTGCACGAACCGGTGCAACGACATTGTCCAGTACATAACGCCAATGGCAGAGCATGTCGGAGATGATGCCACCACCGTCTTTTGTCCGGTAGTTCCAGGAAGGTCGCTGGGCCGCCATCCAATCGCCCTCGAAAACCCAGTATCCAAACTCACCGCGGACCGATAGTATCCGACCAAAAAATCCAGAGTCGCGAAGGCGCTTCAACTTGATGAGTCCGGGAAGATCGAGTTTGTCGTGTACTATGCCGTTCTTAACACCTTTCGATATGGCATATAAAGCAATCTCCCTTGCTTCCGTAAATCTTTCTGACAAGGGTTTCTCGCAATAGATGTGCTTGCCAGCGTCGATTGCCTTACGGAGCAGAACAGTGCGCAGGTTGGTGGACGCTGCATCAAAAAACAGGGTGTCCTTGACATTAGCCAGTGCCGCATCAAGGTCAGTGGTATAACGTTCAATACCATGTGCCCTTGCAATCGCTTCAATCTTGGCACCGTTACGACCGACAATGATTGGGTCAGGCATGAGATGAGAGCCATCAGATAATAAGATACCGCCTTGTTTCCTAATCGCTAACACTGAGCGAATCAGGTGCTGATTCAACCCCATGCGTCCGGTAATTCCGTGCATGATAATGCCGATGCGCTGTGTTTTCATAAATCATTTTCCTTGACATAAATTTTCTGCCGGATTGCTCTTGTTCCGATAGCTGTTGTCTACACACAATTACCGAATGGGTAGGACGAAAAGCCAGGTCCTGTAAGTGAAGTGATATCGGTTTCGCCGTTCAGAATAATCAGGCGTATTCCAGATGAGGTCTGACGATATAACTTCGGGTGTGCCGCCAGAAATGCCGCTCGCTCTGTGTCGTCGGCTCCCTGCATGCCTCCTGCAAAGTGGTGCCCGTTACGCTCCACGTGAGTAGCACCGATGCAAGTTGCCATCATGGTGTCCTGTTGCCAGCACAAACCTGGCTGACAGGTCAGGTCCTCGGCTGAAAGCAAAGCATGCAATCCCTCGCCTTGCCGTTTGATAGTTCGGGCCTTGTTGAGAAGTGCGCGCAGTACCCCCTTGCAACTCTTGACCGACGTACCGGACCATCCAAGCGCCCATGCTTGTGGCAGAGCATCATCACAGTCATCGCTTTCATCGATCATGATCGGGACGCCAATATCAAAAGGCCTTTCCCGATCAGCGAGTGCAACCTCTCGCGCAAAGGGTTGCTCGAGAAATAAAAGCGAGCTACGCAGTAGAGACAGTTCTGAATCGACTTGGATGTGGCGTACCAGTTCGTTCAGAGATTCTTCTTCGTACTGCTCATTGGCATCCAGCGTAACGACAATGTCACCAAGTGGTTTAAAGATCTTGTTGAGTTGCTTTAATCTGTCTATGTCGCTTTCTACGTCTCCCTTGAGTTTGATTTTAAATGCACGGATACCGGTTGCGGAGACAACTTCCTGAACGGTTACCGGCTGGTCATCCCGGTCAGTCGATGGTCCGGCTTCCATTCGTGTCAGGGGTGCGTTGTAGCCAATAGTATGACGCAAAGCGATTCTTGGTTCGGGACATATGGTCTCGAGGGCCGCACGAATATCAGACGCGGGAATGTCGCTCGGTGCGTCCTCAGCGAGCCCAAACAAATCCTTGCGCGCAGCTTCCGCGAACGAAACCTTTTCTGACCTGCAAGCTGCATCAATCAGTGCCATCTCCAGAAGAGCGGGCCCGAACCCTGTGGCCAAGCTTGGACAATCGCTGGGCATGCCGTCCTGAGCCAGTACTCTGAGCGCAGTAGAGAGTTGCCGTACGCTTCCCGCAAGGCCAGGTGCTCCCAACTTTGTCACGCTGATGACGGCGGCGAGTTCCTTTACTGTATCTTCATTTGTCAGATGTGTGCGCTTGTCAAACCATCGAGGAATCATCATCTGTGCACCATAACCATGCACAATGCCGTTCCGACCTTCGACCATCACTTCGACATACGCCTCTGGGGCCTTCGTTACTGTGGTGGACCCGAACTGAAACGGAAGCCTCAGGCACACTTCGCGTGTCCTCACGCTCACGGCTTTTATGGTGAATGATGGTGTCATCTGGTTTACCTATTTTGATGACATTTCAGTTGTCCAAAGTGCGCGCATCGTGGCTGCACCGATAGCGGCGGTGACCGCCGCATCAATGACAACTTGGAAAGGTTCAACTGCGATTGGTCGCTCCCAACTGACAGATTTTAATGCCTCAACGATCTGATTGAATGGGTCTTGGCCCATACCTGGCGCACCACGGTTGGTATCGTTCACTTGGACGTGAGCGATTACGCCTTTTGGGACCCATTCCCTAATCAGATCTGCAACGGCTACATCTTCAGAATGTCCTGCTGCCGAAGTATCAATCATTGTGAGGAAAGATCCTGAGTCGACCCGGTCGACCAGTTCCAAGCATTCGGCGACAGTGTTCAGAAAAGGTGTCTCGGTCCGAGCTAGTGGTTCGATACAATAAGTGAGGCCAAGATCATCAGTTCGTGCGACAACGGGCTTAAGAACGGCAACTGCATTCTCCATCGCCACTTCTTTGCATATTTTGTCCGATAGTTGCCGCGACGAAGGGGAACCATGAACCAGGACAGACCCTCCAAGCAGCGAACATTGTTCAACGAGCTTTAAGAGAATACCTGTCGTGTAACTTCTGCGTGATGGGTCGACAAGTGATGCATCAGGAAACGGGGCGAGTAACCAGTGGATTCCTGTCACGGCCAAACCATGGCTGACGATGCGCTGACGGATCTGACCAAGAATTTTGGCATCGGTTGCATCAGACGTAGCTCCGAACGTGCCGGGTGCAAGTTCCAACCCTCTGTAGCCTAACGAACTCGCGATCCGACATTGTGTATCGAGATCATGGCCGTCTTTGGCCAGAAGTTCGTTGCAGAGTGACAAAAACAGATCAGAATCAGTGGTCATCTTGATTCCGTTTCCGCTTTCTCTGGAAATGGCCTGAGATATCTGATCACCATCTCTCCGATGTCGTGGCTGCGCCGGTTGAGCCACTGTTCATCTATTGAGATTCCGAAAACCGCCCCGAGTGTATACTTATTCGAGATCGGGAAATAACAAAGCGATGCAATAGACAGATAGACCTCGACAGGATCGATTCCTTCGCGAAAAAGACCTTGCTCGACTCCTTCGGCCAAGATCCATTTAACTTTATTAATCAGTTGAGTTTGAATTTCAGCGACATCCTTGATTTCGCGGATGGTTGATCCCCGACGAAGGTTTTCGGTGTTCAGCATCGAAATGAACCAAGGTTTTCTCTGGAAATGGCGAAGTGTGAAGTCGACAAGCTTGCGGATGGCCATTTCTGGATCCTCATCCTGGAGATCAAGTTCTCGCTCGCCTTCACGAATTTGGATGTACGCCTCACGCAATGCCGCTGCATAAAGTGCGTCCTTGTCGCCAAAGTAACTGTATATCAATGGTTTCGAGACCCCAGCACGTTCGGCGACTGAGTCAACCCGTGCACCGGAGTGGCCAAACTCAGAAAACTCGATCAATGCCGAGTCAAGAATTGCTCGCTTTGAGCGAGATGCATTCCGTTTGGACGGATAGGCCACAGAAGGTCTTCGTACGCCTTTGGTTTTTTCGTTGAATTCGCTTCGAACTCCGACAGTCTCGGTAAATTCAATCACAGGCTTCACCTATTCAATTGCCGTTTCAAAAATCTTTCCAAAATATTAGAAACTTCCCGGCGTACAGCCGGAATGCCAATTGCGATGCTGACCAAGATGACTAAAATGAATGATGCCGAGATGGGTCTGGTAAAGAATGGTGTCAGATCACCATCGCTGAGGGTCAGGCCACGACGCAGGCTTTTGTCGAGCAAATCCCCAAGGATGATTCCCAACACAAGGGGTGCCATGGGGTATTTCATTTGGCGTAGGATGAACCCGGCCAGTCCAAAGCCAACCATGACCCAAATTTCGAAAGTGCGCTGGGTGAGTGCGTAAGGACCGATTACGCAAAGGGCAAATACCAGCGGCATCATGATCTCACGTGGAACCTTGAGGATCATCACAAAAAACCGGGTCAACAAAAGGCCAAAAAAGGCTATTGCCAAGGTCGCAAACAAGAGCATTACTGCGACGGAATAGAGAAATTCTGGTTGCTCAATCATGATCATTGGACCGGGGCGGATGCCGTGAATGAATAGAGCTGCAATAAGGACAGCCGCTGGAGCCGATCCGGGTACGGCGAGGGTCAATGCCGGAATAAGCGCACCGGGGACGACCGCACTGTTGCCAGTTTCGGCGGCGGTTAACCCCTCTAGTGAACCCTTCCCAAACCGATCCCTTTCCGCGCTTGTCCGACGTGCCGCAGCATATGAAGCCCAAGCACCAATGTCTTCCCCTACGCCGGGTATAATTCCGACCATTGTTCCAATTATACCTGATCGTGCAATGGTGATTCTATACCTCCAGATATCGATTAGCTTGGGAAGAATTCTATCTTCATCTTGTCGCTTGTCGATCACCCGTGCGCTTCGACGCCACATGACGTCGAGCACTTCGGCAAAGCCGAATGCTCCAACCATCGCAGGAATAAGTCCGATTCCACCGTTGAGCTCCTGAACTCCGAATGAGAACCGAATATGCGCATGAATGCCTTCAGATCCAATCATCGCCACCATGAGACCAAGTAAGCCAGCGATGTACCCCTTAAGCGGACTGATTCCTCCGGTAAGTTGGCCGGAGATAATGATCCCAAAAACTGCCAGCCAGAAGAATTCAAATGACCCAAAGCTGAGCGCCGCTTCGGCCAAGAGAGGGGCCAACAGGACCAGCAACATAATTCCAACCAAGGTACCCAGTGCCGAACCGGCCGTCGCAATCGCCATCGCATAACCTGCCTGCCCGGATTGCGCTAAGGGAAACCCGTCCAGAGAGGTTGCTGCGCTTGCGGGGGTTCCAGGGATGTTCAGCAGTATTGCGCTCCGGGATCCGCCGTAAATCGCGCCAACATACATGCAGATGAGCACTAGGATCGCGGCGTCACGTTCGAGCGTGTATGTAAGTGTGGTCAGCAACGCGACACCCATGGTTGCTGTCAGTCCTGGGAGGCTGCCAACCAAAATCCCGAGTAGCGTTGCCCAGACAACGTGGATGAGCATCTCGCCAGTCGTGAATTGCTGCAAAGCGAGAACGAGCGCACCAATGGCTTCCATTTTAAGGAAGTCTCACCAGAAATCCGTGTTCGAATAGCGTTGAAATTGCAAGTGCTCCCACGATACCAAAAGCCACGCCGAGGCCAACACGCTTCATTCTACAAGGTAAACTGGTATCCAGTTGCCACGAAAAATGTATGTAAAATACAGAGATATATATTGCAGTGGCAAACCAGAATGGTAGTAGGCCGACAAGGATCAAAGCATAGGCCACGCTGTACCCTGCTGTGAAAGCAAGGCTTTTCAATGACCCGACTGGTCCTTGAAACTGCTGTGTAGCCCCAGTCGTACTTACGCTTTGCTGTCTTGCGCCAAGGGTCAGTAGTGCTGCACAAATCATCATTACCACGCCGAGGATCATTGGAACTAGACCGGGAATTGAGGCCGGGTGTATCTGGCGGATCTCAAGCCGGTCCATAGTGAAGCCGCCGACAAGCATCGATGCACCAAGTAGGAACAGTCCGATACCTGTCCATTGATCGGCTCGTGCGCTGTCAAGCGTCATGACGTCTGTCATCAAAAAGTGGATGTCGTTGCTTTGTCATAAAAGCGTGGTGCCCGGCCTGAAATGGCGGGGCACCTGTATTGTATAAAAATACCGAGTGCCGGATGGATTGATACCAGACTCGGCATGTAGGACTAATTGCCTGAGCAGTCGATGCCAATCTCTGATGGATCTACGACCGCTTCTCCTCTTGTCACGCGTGCGCAGGCTTCGGCAATTACGACTGGCATTGCGCGGTCCAAGGCCATTTGGCCGTAACTCGGATCGAAAACCGCACCGCGATCCGATGCATACGCTTGTAGCTCAGGGCTGTTCATGATGACATCGCGCCAAGCCTTATCAACGGCATCATAGACTTCTTGCGGGGCGCCGACGGGAATAAAAACGCCAAAGTAATCGGCGGCAATATGCATGTCAGGAAGATAGTTCGTTATAGGTGGGATTGGGTCAATCCCTTCGACTTCAAGGGCTTTGTCAGACAGGACCGCCAATCCGCGCAGACGTCCAGAGCGGATCATTTCCGTTTGCTCAACTGCCAGTTGAGTTGTTGCGATCACTTCGCCCGAAGCGGCGGCAATAACCGCCGGATTTCCGCCGTCGTAAGTTACCATTCGGGCATTGAGTTCGCCGCCGGCCGCTTCACCGATCGCGGCAAGTGCCATGCCGCCGGATGAATTGATGCCAGCCGTACCAACCGTAATTGTGTCGCTCTTCATTGCTTCAAGAAGTTCGCCAAAGTCTTTGTAAGGTGCATCGGCATTAACTGAAACAACCGGCACATTGGCAACGTGAAGATAGACAGCATAGTCTTCGATAGATGTGTTTTCAATGAGACCTGTTACCGAATAAGTCGCGTTGTTGGCAATAGCATTCGCGGTCCATGTATATCCATCCCTCGGAGCGTCGAGAGCGGCTTGCGTGCCGATCGAGCCAGAAGCTCCCGGCTGATTGACAACGACGATATCGGTTCCTAGCGCTTCTTCAAGCAGCGGTGCTACGACGCGTGTCACTTGATCGGTGGACCCTCCGGCGGACCAAGGCACGATGATGTTGATCGGGCGCTCTGGTTGCCACTGAGCTGCCACCGGGACAGAATGGCTCGCGCACAAAACCAAGGCCGCGATGCCGACTACCCGTGCAAAGGGAAAAGGATTTCTGCGTCCAGTCATGTTGTTCTCCATAAGTTACCTACTGTTCCGTAACATGCAGAAGTCGATCGTGCAAGACCATATTTGGGAAAGCTTGATCAGATGTAGAACGTTAATCTGGGTGAGAGGTGCACGACAATCAGGATGTGGTTTTGGATTTCAGCGCCTCCTAGTTGGCTTGCATTACCTCAGCCATTTCTGCTCATTGGTTTTATGTCGTGATCTCAGTGGATAGGTTATTTGCGAAAATATTTTTCGTAAACTCTTCTGGTTTGTCTTGGATGCGTCCTGGTCATACTCGAAATTCGTTGGTGGCTGTCCACAACAACGAACACAATCGCGCCGTGTCATGCCCCTACAGACAATACGCCATCTCCAGAAGGTGGACGTGATGATGTCCAGATGGCATCAACCGCTCCCTAGGATTCTCACCCTGTTTGTCGCAAATTCACAGGTTAATTGACGCGCCATAGCGGGTGCAGCGAAACCATTGTCCCCATCATCATCCACCCTCACCACTTCACTCTATAGCGCGCTTTGGTCGGGTTACACACGACCAGAGGTAACTGCTCACCCCCATGATTCCGTCCTGATGCCGGGCCGCCCGCAGGCGCGGG